>PMEV01000074.1 GCA_003154855.1 Bryobacterales bacterium | reverse complement strand
ACGGTCACGGATCAATCCGGCGGGGCGCTCGCCGGGGCGGCCGTGTCGGCGAAAAACGCAGATACCGGGGCGGAGCGCCGCGCGGTCGCGGATGCCGAGGGGCACTACCAGTTCTTCTCGTTGCCGGTGGGGCAATACGAGATTCGAAGCGGCAAAGCCGGGTTCGCGGAAGTGGNNCGCCTGGCGGTCGGCCAGAGCGCCACGGTGGACATGGAACTGCCGGTGGGGGAGTCGAGCCAGACAATCGCCGTGAGCGGCGACGCGCCCCTGGTGGGCGTGACGACAGAGAGCGCAGTGGGTCTGGTGAGCGAGCGGCAGATCAAGAACCTTCCGCTCAACGGGCGGAGTTACGACGAGCTGCTCACCCTGAATCCGGGAGTCGTCAATTTCACATGGGAGAAGACCGGCGGCATCGGCGTGTCGAACTCGACCACCGGAAACAACTTCGCCGTGGAGGGAAACCGGCCACAGCAGAACCTGTTCCTGCTAAACGGCGTGGAGTTTACGGGCGCGGCGGAGAACAACATGCAGCCGGGCGGGACCAGCCAGGAGCTGCTGGGCGTCGACGCGGTGCGGGAATTCAACTTACTCACGGACTCCTACGGCGCGGAGTACGGCAAACGGCCCGGCGCGCAGGTTCTGATTGTCACGCAGTCCGGGACGAACCAATTGCACGGATCTCTGTTCGAATTCCCGAGGAACAATGTTCTGGACGCCCCCAACTACTTCGACCCCGGTTCCGCGCCCGGCTTCGAGCGCAACCAGTTCGGAGGATCGCTGGGCGGGCCGATCCAAGAGAACAAGACTTTCGTGTTCGGCAATTACGAGGGACTGCGGCAGCACCTGCACCAGACCGGCGTGGACCTGGTTCCCGACGATAACGCGCGCAACGGCTATCTGCCCTGCAAGCTGATCAGCCCGGCTCCGCCTTGCCCGACCTCGGGCCTCGCGTTCGTGGGAGTCTCGCCGTTGATCGACGCGTGGCCCGCGGCGAGCCCCGGCGCTCCGGACTTCGGGGGCATTTCAGAGGCGTTCAACAATCCGTTGCAGACGATTCGGGACGACTTCGGGACGGTGCGGCTGGACCACGTTTTCTCTTCCCGGGACACGCTGAGCGCGGCCTACACGGTCGACGATAGCGCCGACTTGACGCCCACCAGCACCAACCTGTACAGCACGGACGTCGAGAGCCTCCGCGAACAGGTCTCGAGTGTCGAGGAAACTCACGTGTTCTCCGCTTCCTTGCTCAACACGACCCGGGCCGGCTTTTCGAGGGCCGGCTATTTCTTCACGGGCGAACCCACGCCGGGGAGTCCGGCGGCCAGTTTGCCCGGATTCCTCGCGGGGCTGCCGATGGGCGCGATCGTAGTGGGAGGCAGCGCGGCTTCGAATCCCACGGCGCAGTTGAGCCTGGCCGGAAGCAACAACGGAAGCAATCTGCACGTCGCACGGAATCCGTTCACCTATGAGGATCGCGTGTCCTTTACAAAGGGGCGTCATCAGCTCAACTTCGGCGCTTGGTTCCAGCGGCTACGGTCGAACGAGAATCTGGCGCTCAGCCAGTACGGGCAGGCCACGTTCACCAGTCTGCAAACCTTCCTGAAAGGCACGGTGGCCACTCTGCTGTACGATCCGGCGCCTACTCCGCTGGGCTGGCGTTCCTGGTTTGGCGCGTGGTACGCCGAGGATGTAATTCGAGTAAGTCGAAGCCTTACGCTGTCGCTCGGCTTCCGGGACGAATTCACGAACGGGTGGAACGAGGCCGATGGCAGAGCGGCCACCTATACGTTCACGAACGGGATCGTCTCGACTCAGCCAAACATCGGAAGCTCGGCCTTCACCGCGAACGATGCGAAGTTCCTGGCGGAACCGCGAGCCGGCGTGGCATGGAGTCCGTTCGGCAACAAACGCACGGTGATCCGCGCCGGGGGCGGCATATACAACGATCTTCAGGATGCGCTAGGCTACCGAACCGATCAGAACGCGCCTTTCAATCCAACTTACAGTTTGCCCAGCCTTCCGGTCTCTCAACTCCCGATCTCGCCGGCCGCTCCGGTTCCGTCCGGCGCCAAGCTGGTGGCCGGCGGAGTGCAGCCGGATTTGAAAACGCCCACGCTGGTTTCCTGGTCGTTCCGAATCCAACGGGAACTGACCGCCAATACCGCTCTCACTATCGGATATGTCGGATCCCACGGATATCATGAGCTCATCGGTATCGATGCCAACGAGCCGTTTCCCGTGATTTGTCCGGCGGCGCCGTGTCCGGCAACCTATCCCAGTAACTTCCCCGCGGGCTTAGCCGGCGAGCCGGTTCCGGCAGGCGCCTATTACGTTCCGACGGCGATCAGAGCGAATCCCGCGCTGGCGAACACCTGGACCTATTTTTCGGAGGGCGATAGTTCCTACAACGCCTTGCAGGTGGACTTGAACCACCGCTTCAGCACAGGCTTCTCGCTGCGCGGCGTGTACACCCGGTCGAAGACGATTGACGACGGAGACTCGCTGAACGCCACCACCTCGGGCGGAGAGCCGGCCCTGGCTTCGAATCCGTTCAACCTCCGTGCAGACAAGGGACTGGCGAACTTCGACGTCAGGAATGTGGGCGTGGCGAGTGCGGGCTACGCACTGCCTTTCGGACCGGGGAAACGGTTTTGGACGGATGCACGCGGCGCCGGCGGAATGTTAGTCAGGGGCTGGACGGTCAATTCGATTGTGACGGTGCAAGGCGGATTCCCGTTCACGCCCCAACTCAGTTATAACCCATCGAACAACGGCGACACGCGGAATCCGGTGCGCCCGTTCGTGAACCCGGCGTTCACCGGCCCTGTGATATTAGGGAGCCCGACTCAGTGGTTCAACCCGGCTGCCTTCCTGGCCCCACCGAGCGGCAGCGGGTTCTATGGGAACCTGGGGCGGGACACATTGACCGGCCCCGGCTTGGCTACCTGGGATTTGTCGTTCCTAAAAGACACGCCGCTTCGCGAGAGGCTCGGCCTTCAATTTCGGGCGGAGTTATTCAACCTCTTGAACCGGGCCAACTTCAACACTCCGAACGCCATCACGTTCACGCCGACGGGAGTCTCGCCCACGGCCGGCGTGATCACCAGCACATCCACTACGTCGCGGCAGATACAGTTTGGACTCAAGCTGCTTTGGTAGCAGCCGGGCCGGGAAGAAACTTCCTATGGAAGGGACGCCAATGCAGTTCTGGCGCCCACTAAGCCGGGGCTTAACCGGACGGCCTGGCTGAGCTCGGCTTTGGCTTGCGCCTGGTCTCTCAAGCCCAGGTATCCGAGACCGGCGAGGTAATGGGAACCGGCGGTGCGAACGCGCGGCGCGGGCTGCTTCAACTCATCCTGCCCAGCTTGCACCAGGCCTTGGAACAAAGCCTGGGCTTTCTCCGGTTGCCCCAACTTCTGGAAGGCCAGGCCCTGGTAGTAGGCTTGAGGACTGCCACCCGACGCGGGCGGCGCGGCCGCTCGACTCCAGGACTCCGCGGCTTTCCGCATATCGCCGGAACCCTCCTGGGCGACGCCGGTCCAGTAGGCGAGCTCCGCATAACGAGCGTTGGCGCCGCCGAAGCGAAAGCTCACTGGCAGGTTAGCCGGAATGGTTGCCGCGGCTTCGAGATCGGCCAGCGCTTCCCGAAAACGTCTGGCCTGGATTTCCGTTTGGGCGCGCAGAATGTGTGCCTCGGCCCAGTGATCCACCACATTCAGGTTGGCGCCTTCGGCCACCGCGAAAGTGTGGCTGGCCATGGTCCGGATGGCCTCATCGAGCTGGCCGATGGCCGTCTGGAGGGCAATGGTGCGGTTGAGGGCGTCGTCCCGGCGCGCCACCACGGCGGCATTTTTCTGGAACAACGCCAGGCGCTTTTCGAGCGGGACGCCGGCCTGTTCGTAGAGTTCGTCGAGTTCGGTGAAATGCAGGGCGTATTTGCGTTCGCAGGAAACGGCCCGCTCCATCTCGGCAATGGCGTTTTCGATATCGGCGCCCGATGCCTGGTGCATGTAGGCGACGGCCAGGTTTCGATGGGCGATCGCGAACGAGGGGTCGAGAGCGGCGGACGCCTCCCACATCCGGGTGGCTTCCTCCGGCTGCCAGTCGTATAAGACGTTGCCCAGGTAATAGCGCGCGCGTGCGTCGCCGGGGTTAGCCTGGATGGCCCGCCGAAGCACGTCGATGGCTTCGTTCTGGAACGGGAAGACATAGTCCGGCGGCATCGACGCGGCCCGCCGATAATACTCCGTGGCTTTTTGGGAGTGCCCCAGCTTCCCGGCAAAGTAACCCAAGTAGTAGTAAGTCATGGGATGGATGCGGGATTTGTCCGCGGCCGCCGCGATGGATTCGAAAAGCACGTCGGCGCCGTCCTGCCAAAGTCCCTCGTCGAAATACTCCGCGGCGGTCTCCTGCGCCGTCGCGGGATGAGCGTTCATCGTGGAAACCAGCCGCTGGGCAGCCTCTTCGCTCCGGGAGGCCAGGTAGGTCTCGGCCATGGCTCGCACATCCAGCGGGTCGGCCGCGTGAGAGGCGGAGGCGAGCACCTGAAGCGCCTCCTGGTTGCGGCCAAGATGGCGCAGGACCGCTGCTCTGAGATTCTGCGCCCGAACGTCGAGTGCGTTCGAATCGATCGAGCGACTCGCGAAATCGAGCGCCGCGGCGAAGTCTTCGCGCGAGACGGCGATCTGCGCCAGCGAATAGTAGCCGGCGGCCTTCCAGGCCTGGCTCCAGGTGGCCTTGTAGAACCAGGGATACGCACCGTCGGGATTGCCGGCGGCTTTGAGGGTGGCGCCGAGGTAATAGACCGCCGTGGCATCTTCCGGCGTAGTATAGCGATCCGTGAGCCGCTCCAGCGCTCTGCGCAGGTATTTCTCCGCGTCGGCATAGCGGGCCTGGCCGAAGGCCACAATGCCCAGAACCGCGTTCACCCGCGTGTCGCCAGGATCGCGCCGCAATGCCTCCCGCCAGTAAAGGAGCGGATCCACGTTGGGATCGTGGAACTGCCGCGCGCGGAGGCCAATGAGATAGAGCTCTTCGTTGGTCTTGACCTCCTGCGGTGGAGGCGGCGGAGTAACTACGGGAGGCGCGGCTTCGAATGTCAGGCGGACGGGACGGTAAGAGATCAGTTCCCGCGCGCCCTCCCAGAGCGAGGCCACTAAGTCGTGTTCGTCGATGCCCGGCGGCACGGCGACCTGCTTGACGTAAGGCTTCGCGGGATTGATCGCCACGATTTCATCGATCAGCGCCTGGTCCCCGGCCTTGAGCACAACCCGGGCGGCGGAGTGCGCCGAAGTGCAGTAAAAACCCACCTTAGCCGAGCCGGCGTCCACATCGAGGTTCACGGCGGCATCCAGATTGGCCTTTTTGACGCCGCCAATATCGCGGAACGGGTACCAATGCACGCTGAACGACCGGGCTTCGTAGGGCTGAAGCCAACTGTAATCGGGTTGATTATCCGAGTAAGCGCCGACCATGAGTTCGATGTAGGGGCCGTCGTCATCGGTCAGCGTGGTGTCCCATCGCTTGCCGCTGGGACCGCTGCCCCAGGTCCAGAACTTCTTGCCAGGCACGATGTTGTGATCGGCTACGCTCATGGTGCCGGCCTCTTTGCCGTGGTCATAGCCCGCAAAGAAATCGTCCTGGAAGTTCCAGGCGAAGACCGAGTTGGCCGAGACATGATTCTTATACCAGCTAATATCGACACCCTTGGAGAAATCCGCGCCGCCGTAAGTAGAATGGGAAATGGGCCAGTCCGTGAATTGCCGCTTGGCGTGGTGCACCCCGAACTGCGTGCTGGGCGGGAAGATCACCTGGTAGTCGTCGTTGGCGTGGACGGCTAAGTTGGCGAAGCAGAGCATGGTGTTCACTTCGGGCGTGCGGTTGACAATCCGCACGGAGGCTTCCAGGTAGGCCTTGCCAGGCCGCAGGGTATAGCCCACGGCCCAGCGCATGCGCTGGCGCAGTTCCAGCTCGCCCACCCAGACGGTCTTGCCGCCGTCCGCGTTTTCCTCGATCTTGTACTGCACCGGAATGAAGGTGCTGGCGCGGTGATGATGCGGGATGTTCCATTCCACGCCGCCCGACATCCAGGCGCCGATGAGCCCGATCAAGGCCGGCTTGATGACGTGCTGACGGTAGATGAAGTTATAGTTGTTGGTCTTATCGACNNATGGTGTAAGTCTTGTCGACTTTCTTTCCCGTGAGGGTGTCGTACATGGGATAGGGGTAGACGGGCCCCTGCGCGCCCTGGCTCTGGCGGCCGAAGAAGAACAGGGGGTTCGGTTCGGGATCTCCAGCCAGGTAAGTAGGGATGACGGTTTTGGTCTCCCAGACCCGCACCGCGGAAGCGTCGGCGGCGAAGGAGGCGCCAGCCGCAAGCAGCAACCCCAAGACCACAGCGACGAGAAGAGTATGTCTACGATTCACGATAAGCCTCCGGAGTTAATTGACGTCGAACTTAAAGCCGTGTTCTTCATCCATCCAGGGCGTGTCCGGCGTTCCGGCGTCGGATGCCATGGGCCTCTGGCTAAAGGGCGCGACCTTGCCCGAGTGGACGTCGAGCAGATGTTTGAAGGTCTCCTTGGCGGCGGAGACGAGCTCGGGATAGGCGCGATCGGTAACATCCAGGAAGCCGATGTTATAGTTTTCGCCGTCCATGCGGCCGGTGACGGACTCGTCGACGCCGATAAACCAGCCCGCGCCGAGGAAGCCGGGCAGCGCCGCGGCCCGCTCGACGTAATAGCGGTAAGCCACGCCGCGTTCCTTCCGGTCGCGCACTTGCACCAGGCCGGCGCCGAGCCCGTCGGCGGGAACGCCGAAATGGAATTCGCCGATAATCACCGGGCGTCCCGAAAGTTCGTATGCGGTCTTGACCTGCCGGGTGGGCTCGTATTCGTAAGTGTTCAGGCTGTAGACATCGAAGACGTGCGCGGTCCTGGAGATATACGCGGGCGGGTCTCCGCCGAAGCGGATACCGAGGTTGAGGTGATGGGGGTCGTACTTCCTGAGCGCCGCGCCCACCATTGCCAGATACTTCTCGAAGGCCGCCACGACGAATTGGCGGCGGCGTTCGGGCGTATCGCCCTGGGCGAGCCATGCTTTGATTTCGCGCTGCATGGCGGTGGGCGGGCCGGCGAGGTACATGTCGACGACCTCCGATTCGCGGCCCGGCCAGGGCGGCTCGTTGCCGATGAAATAGCCGATCAGCCAGGGATCGTCCCGGCGCGGCGCGAGCTGGGTTTGGGCGCTCTGGTCGAGGAATCGGGCGAATGCGTCCGAATAGACGTCGGGCAGCCCCAGTTTCATCGGGACGTCGCCCGAGTTGGAGCGCGGGAGCGTATTGAAGTACGCAAGGTAGGGTTTGCGTTGCTGCGTGTCAGCGCCGCGTGCAACAATGCTCGTCAGGCCCCAGCCTTCGGCGCGCCGCAATTCCATCTCGGCGGCCCTGGCAGGCCATTCCGGACCGTACCGGCGGAACAGGTTCCAGGCGCGGAATCCGGCCGTCGAGCCACCTGGGAAGTTCGCTCCGCCACGGCCGCCCGCGGCCGCTGCGGCGACCTCCGGAGGCGGGAGCGCCTTGTAATAGGCCTCGCGGCCGGACGGGCGCGTCTCCGCACCGCCGCCCGCCATGCCCGGCACCGCCATGGAAAGGTAAAGGTGGCCGTCGGGATCGACGAACCACCACCGGCCGTCGATCCGCTCGACGCGAAAGAAACCCGTGGCCTTGGCCTTGGTCGATCGGTAACCGCTGTACTTACAGTAGTCGAAAGCGTCGGGCGTGAAACTGTTTTCCTCGTTTTTCCAATCCTGCTTGAGTTGCTCGAGGCTGGCGACCTTCGTGGGCCAGTCGGCGTGAATCCACTGGCCGAATTCGTCGACCACCGGCAGCTTCTCCAGAATCTCGGAACCGGGGTCGTCTTTGGCCAGCCGTATGGAGCGGATCTCGAGCACCGGGTGATGGAGCGGGTAGTCCATCATGAACGCCAATGCCTGCACGTTGGCGATGGGGCCAAAGGGTCCCCAGACCGAGAGCCAGTAAGAGTGCCAGGGACGATTGGTGGCGGATGCCAGGTCGAAGCCGGACTGGTCGCGTCCCTCGAAGAGGCTAAGTGGAACCGCCGCCCGAAGCCACACATTTTGTCCGACGGGCTGGAATCCGAGCCGCCGCGCGCCGGTCTTATCCTGAACGATCAAGTGAAAGCGTTGCGGCGTGGAGGTCCGCATCTCCATTACCAGATAGTGGAAGGCGGACCAGTCCGACGGAAAGTCCGGACCCAGTTCCTGGAGGTCGAACTTCCGCAGGGGATGCGTCCCCTCGAAGGCGATCCGTCTGGTTTGCGCGTTGGCGATCGTCCCCAGCGCGAGCAGCGATAGGATCAAGGCTTTCTTCATCGGGTTCTCCCTCCGTGCGAGCGCTGGCTGCGCTGTGGCACAACGCCCAGTCTCCAACAAGGCGCGGCCCGGCGCAACTCATCGGGAAGATGGATCGGGAAGATGGATCGTCACCCGGCGCCTTGGCATCCGGCTATTACTCTGGGTATCCGGCTTCCACTATTTGCGGCCGGTGCGGTAGACCGCCGCCGGCGCAGATCCACTTCCTAAACCTCCCGGGGGCCGCGTTACCCTTTGGGCTGGCAACCGTCTTATCCTCAGGTAGACGTTTGGCGTGATCCGCGAAGCCACATCGGCCATGGACCACACTCCAGCAGCGGGCGTGGAGGAAGCGGCGCTGATCCGGGCGGCTCAGAAAGGCGATCGGGACGCCTTCGAGCAACTGGTTCGCGCTTACGACCGCAGTGTGCTGCGGCTGGGGATGAACCTGCTGCGGTCGGTCGAAGACGCCTACGACGTGTACCAGGAGACGTTCCTGCGGGCCTACAAGAACCTGCACCAGTTCCGCTTCGACTGCGCTTTCCACACCTGGCTGTACCGAATCGCCACCAACCAGTGCCTGGACCATCTGCGCAGGAAAAAGGTGCGCCGCGAGGAGCCGGCCGTGGTCGAGACGGAGGACGGGCCGTGGAACCGGCTGGACAGCGTGCCGGAAGAGCGGGCGCAGGGCGATCCGCAACGGAACCTGCTCAACCGGCAGTTGGGGGAGCGGATACGGGCGGTGCTGGAGGGCCTGACCGCCAAGGAGCGGCTGGTATTCGAGCTGCGGCATTACCAGGGGCTGCGGCTGCGGGCCATCGGAGAGTTGCTGGGCAGCAGCGAGGAAGCGGCTAAGACCTGCCTGTTTCGCGCGACCCGGAAGATGCGGGTGGCGCTGGGGGACTTTGTATGAATTGCGAGTCGGCGACCAGGGTATTGTCGCTGTTTCTGTACGGCGAGCTGACGCTCGAAGAGGAGCAGAGCTTCCAGGACCATCTGGAGGGCTGCGCGGAATGCCGCCGGAATTTCGAGGCCGAGAAGGCCATCCACCGGGCGCTGGAGGAGCGGGAGGAGGCGCCACCGGCCGCGTTGCTGACGCGCTGCCGACGGGATCTGGCCGAGCGGCTGGCGCGCGAGGCGGCGCCGCGGGCCGGATGGAGCGGGTGGCGCGGGTGGCTCGAATGGCCTGGCCTGGCGCGTCCGGCGGGCGCGGTGGCGCTTGCGGCGCTGTGCTTCTTCGGCGGGCGGTGGACGGCTGCGACGGCGGGCGGCACGGCGCTCGATCCGCAGGTGGCGCGGGTGCGCTATGTGCTGCCGGAAGCTTCGGGCAAGGTGCGGGTGGTGATCGAGGAAACGCGGCAGCGCTTGCTGACCGGGGACCCCGGCGACGAACAGATCCACCGGTTGCTCCTGGCGGCCACGCGGGAATCCTCCGACGCGGGCCTGCGCGCCGAGAGCCTGGACATTCTGAACCGGCGGCCGGCCTCGGACGAACTGCGCGGAACGCTGCTGTACGCCCTGGAGCACGACCCCAACCCCGGGGTGCGCCTGAAGGCGATGGACGCGCTCAAACCCTACGCGGGCGCCTCCGAAGTCCGGAGCGCGCTGGCCAAGGTGCTGCTGGTGGACGATAACCCGGGCCTGCGGACTCAGGCGATCGATCTGCTGGTTCAGAAGAAGGAAGACGCGCTAGTGGGCCTCTTGCAGGAGCTGGTGCAGCGGGATAGCAACGATTACGTGCGCCTGCGCTGCCAGCGGGCGCTGCAAGAGATGGACGCATCGGTTGGGACATTCTGATGAAGACGGGCTGGCTATGGCTCCTGTTTGCGGCGATGGCGGCCGCTCCGTCGGGCGCGCAGGTCGTTCGGGAAGGCGCGGATTGGGTGCAGACGGCGACTGGTTCCGCAACGCTGGCGGGCGGCGCGCGGTTGAAGGTCTCGACGCGCGGGGCGGTGCTGCTGCAAGGGGAAGCCAGGCAGGATATCGGGTACGTTCTAAAGAAGCGGGTCAGGGCTGCGGATCTGGTGCGGGCGCGCGCGCTGCTCGACGGCGTCACCCTCAAGACCACGCGGCGGGACGGAGGGCTGGCGCTGGAGGTGAGTCTGCCGGCGGGCGGGGCGGCTTCGGCGGACCTGCAACTGCGCGTGCCGCGGAGCCTGCGCGAGACCATCGTTGAGTCGCAGGGGGAATCCATCCAGGCCTACGATCTGGATGGCGCGCTGCGGGCCGACAGCCGCGGGGGCCGCTTGCAGGCGGACCGGATTCAGGGCGACGTCACGGTTCGGACGGGCGGCGGTATGGTGCGGCTGGGCAAGGTCGGGGGAAGTGTGATGTGCTTCTCGGGCGGGGGCACGATTAGCGCCGATACGATCGGCGGCCAGGCGGGCTTGAACACCGAGGGCGGCGAAATCTATGTGCGGATGGCGCGGGGGCTGGTGCGGGCTTCCACGCGCGGCGGCAACATTCGGGTGGAACGCGCCGAGCGCGGGATCACGGCCAGCGCGCAGGCCGGCCTGATCGACGTGCTCGAGGCCGGCGGGCCGGTGATCGCAGAGACCGGTGCGGGATCGATTCGGGTGCGCTCCGCGAACAACGTCGAGTGCCAGGCCGGGACGGGCGCCGTGCAACTCCGCGAAGTGTTCGGCGGGCTGCGGGTGGCCATGCGGAGCGGCAGCATCCTGGCGGAACTGGCGGGCAAGCCGCTCGAAGATTCCACGTTGAGCACGGGCGCTGGTGACATAACCGTTCTCATTCCGTCTAACCTTGCGGTGACGATACAGGCCATCAACGCTTTTCCCGGAAGCCGCCGCATCGTTTCCGATTTCACCGAGATTCGCCCGCGGCTCGCGCAGGCGGAGGCGGAATCGGAAGCGCAGGGGGCGATCAACGGGGGCGGGCCGCTGCTGCGCCTCACGGCTTCGGGCGGCACGATCTACCTGCGTCGCCAGAAATAGGTTCCTAAGGAGGGAACACCATGAGACAAGTTTTTGCGCTGACGCTGTTGACCGTTCTGGGCGCTGTGGGGCTGCTGGCGCAGGAGGGACCCCCGCCGCCTGCGATGCCACCCGCTCCCCCTGCCGGCGCGTTCAACTTCAATTGGGAAAGAGGAGGGAGTTATCTGGGGATCGGCGTCCAGGAGGTCAACGCCGAGCGCGCCAAGGAACTGAAGCTGCCGGATGTGCATGGGGTCGAAGTGACCCGGGTGGAAGAGGACAGCCCGGCCGCCAAGGCGGGACTCAAAGAGAACGACGTGGTGCTGGAATATCAGGGCCAGCGGGTCGAAGGCACCGCGCAGTTCCAGCGTCTGGTGAAGGAAACGCCCGCGGGGCGGCAGGTGAAGCTGCTGGTGAGCCGCGGCGGCTCCAGTCAAACACTCGCCGCGACGGTGGGCGAGCGCAAGACGAAAGGCGGCCTGAACCTCATGGGGCACGACTTCACCATGGATCCGAAGTGGCAGAAGGATATGGAGAAAATGCAGGAGCAACTGGGCAAGCTGCAGTTCCAGATGCCCGACCTGCCCGACCCGCACATGAGCTGGCGCAACCGTGCGCTGGGCATCGAGGCCGAAGCGGTGAATTCGCAGTTGGC
>PMEV01000064.1:1873-2827 GCA_003154855.1 Bryobacterales bacterium | reverse complement strand
TCCGCTCCCGCCAAGCCGGGCGAGGTGGTGATCCTGTACGCCACCGGCTTCGGGCCGACCACCCCGCCAACTCCCTCCGGGCAGCTCGTGACCACCGCGTGGCCGGACCTCTCCGCCATCACCTTGACCATCGGGGGAAGCCCGGCACAAGTTCCCTTGTGGACCGGAATCACCGAGGCCGGGCTCTGGCAAATGAACGTTCAGGTCCCGCAGGNNTGTTTCTATCGATCCAGACGCCATAACGCCATCATGCCCATGTCCTGGCACACCATGCTCGAGTTCGAGCCGCCTCCGGCAGCCTGCGTGGTCGGCAATCGCAACTTCAACTGAATTCCGAGGCCCCTTCCAAGCTTTTGCGCTCCGGGAGGAGCCCGATCTGGCCCGTTCGTGGGGTGGAGTTTCTCCGGATAAAGAAAGACGTGGCTCCGGATGGAATTGGATTATGCTGGATGGTGGCCAGGAAGCCAAGACGGGAATCTCGGCCAATGGACTCCCGCGGCATTCTGGAGGATAGAGAGGGACAAACAGTATGACCGGCGAATGGTCTTCATGCCATGCGCGTGCACTTCGGGCAATCACAGCGCTCACGATAATCTCGATCTCCTTTGGTCTCGTCTTGCCGCGTGCCTCCGCAGCCGGGCGAATTGACAAGCATCGCCCCGAAAAGAAGCTCCTCAGCGTGCCCTTGAGTTTCGAGCCGAACCAGGGCCAGTCGGCATCCCCGGTTCAGTTTCTCTCGCACGGAGCCGGCTACGCGCTCTTCCTCGCTCCGGGCAATGTCGTCCTGAATCTGGAGCGCCAACAGCCGGCCTCGGCCGCGGCGGCAGGGCAAACGCCCAAAGCCGCCTCCGTCGACACCCTGCGCATGAGCCTGATCGGGGCAAATCCCAAGGCCAACGCCGTAGGACTGGCCCCCCAGCCCGGCGTAGTGAGCTACTTCATCGGCAACGACCC
>PMEV01000064.1:0-1848 GCA_003154855.1 Bryobacterales bacterium | reverse complement strand
GGCCAGCCTCGACGCGCAGGGCAATTTGATGCTGAATGCGCCCCACGGCCCGGCCACCTTCAAGAAACCGGTTCTGTACCAGATGGATGGGAACAAGAAGACCAGCGTCGAAGGCTCGTTCGAGGTGGCCGGGAACCAGATTCGCTTCCAGCTCGGCAGCTACGACCATTCCAGGGCGCTAATCGTCGATCCCGTGCTCAGCTATGCCACCTATCTTGGCGGGACCGGCTTCGACAACATCGGCCTTGGGACCGGACCCGGTGTCCTTGGGGCCGGCGGCGCTACGTCGCAGGGTCTCGCGGTGGACAGCGCGGGCAGCGTCTATGTGACTGGCATCACTTACTCGACGGACTTCCCGACCAAGAGCCCTGCCAATAGCGCGCCACCCACAAAGCTGCCGGGCGTCAGTCCCGGGTCGTGGCCTTCGGCCTTTGTAACCAAATTCAGTCCGGATGGCAGTTCGCTCGTCTATTCCACCTATCTGGGCGGCAACAACTCCGACTACGCCTTCGCCATAGCGGTGGACTCCAGTGGCAATGCCTACATTACCGGTGCGACAGGTTCCCCCGATTTCCCGGTAACCCCCGGAGCGTACGAGACCGTCTGCGATCCGGCTCCCAGCAATACAGGCCCCGGGGAGGCAAGCTGCCACTTGCCTAACATTGCGGCATTTGTGACCAAGTTGAATCCCGCCGGAACGGGCATTGTCTACTCCACGTTTCTGGGCGGCTACGCGTACGCATACGGAACTGCCATTGCCGTGGATAGCGCCGGCCGCGCCTACATTGGCGGCAACGAGCAGGACTATTGCTCCCCACAATATTATGCGTTCCCATCCTGCTTTCCAACCACCAGCGGGGCGGTAATCGGCGGAGTCCAAAGTAATGGAGGCTCATCCCAATACGCTTTCGCCGCGGTCTTCGATCCCGCCGGCGCTCGCCTGCTGTATTCCACTATGTTCGGCGACTTGAATTTCAGTAGCGGCGGCGAGGCGTATGCCACCGCGGTAGCGGTGGATCGAAACGGCTACTTTTATCTGGTCGGCCAGACCAGGTCCGGCAGATTGCCGACGACCGCCGGCGTCATTCAGCCTACCAGTGGTCCTATGGACGTCAATGGAGTGGTTCTGCAGTCTTGGCGCGGCTTCATCGCGAAGTTCAATCCCGTCGCTTCCAGCGGTGGGGCGTCGCTGGCCTACGCCACCTACCTTGGCGGACAGGCTGCATCCATGAACGACTACATCAGCGGCATTGCCATAGATAGCGCAAGCAATGCCTATGTCGTCGGATATACGAATTCCAAGGATTTTCCCGTGACCCAAGGCGCTTTTCAGACCGTCTGCGGGCTGAATGGTCAGACCTGCGTGGCGGCCCACGTGACCAAGCTGAACCCTTCCGCCAGCGCCATCCTCTGGTCCACCTATCTGGGAGACGCCAAGGCCGATGGAAGCGACCCCGTATACTCTACCGGTCCCATCCAATTGGATGGAGCCGGGAACGTCTATATCATCGGGCGGACTGGAGGAGTACCGGGATTCCCCATGGTCAATCCCGTTGAGCCAACCCCAACCGGCGGGTTTGACCAGGTGTTGGTCGCCGAACTCGACCCCACAGGCTCGCACTTGCTCTTCTCCACAACCATCGGTTCCCACGGGCTCAATACCGCCAGTCCAGCCGGGTTGGCCGTCGATACCTCCGGCGACATCTTCTTGGCCGGCAATAACGACGGCCCGGACCTGTTCACGACGCCCGGCGCATTCCAGACTACCTCCGGCGACGGCGTGTGCTGCCAGAAGGGGAACGGCTTTGTCGCCAAGATCTCACCAACCAACCCGCAAATCACGGCGGT
>PMEV01000279.1 GCA_003154855.1 Bryobacterales bacterium | reverse complement strand
CTCGGCTCGTTTGCGAAAGAGGGTCCTGCACAGCCTGCGAATTGAATCCGGAGTGTACGGCAAACTCAGGATTCCGCTCTGAAGAAGACGCAGGAACCCAGCCGAACAGGCCTCCAAACCCTGGACGGCGCCGGACGCCTCCCCTTGCCGTATCATGGAACCATATGCCCGAGCTTGTTTTCGAGGTTGTGCAGGAAGCTGACGGTGGCTATTGTGCCGAGTGCCTGACCGAGAACATCTTCACGCAAGGGGATACGTGGGACGAGTTGCGCAAGAACGTTGTCGAAGCGGCCGCCGCGTTCTTCTTTGACCGGTCGCGGCCCGTGCGAATTCGCCTGCGCCTCGTCCGCGACGAGATATTGTCCGTGGCATGAAGATCCCGCGCGACATCTCCGGCGCGCACCTGGCCGATGTGCTATGCCAGCGCTGGCACTACAGCAAGGTGCATCAGGCCGGCAGCCATATCATCCTGGAGACATTCATCCCGGCTCACCAGCGGCTCGCCGTCCCCGCTCACCGCGCTCTTAGACTCGGCACGCTGAGTTCCATCCTGCGAACCGTGGCCGAGCACAAGGCCGTGCCTCGTGAAGCCATAATAGAAACGCTGTAAAGCACCGCAGGTCTCGCCCAACTGAGCTATCTGGCATTCTCCCCCAGTTCGAGTCCCGCGGGCGCGTGGCTTGGCGGATTTCGAAGACGGGCCGTGCGGTCCGCGACCAGCCGCGGTTCTCGGCCGGCTTCCGGCGCAAAGGTGCCAGCCAATGACTGCAATTCTCCCCCGTCTTGTCGTCGCTCCCTCTCTTATAGCAGAGTGAATCGGGTTGTGAGAACCCACGCCCGATGCGGAGGATACTGCCGTGAGATCCGCCTTTGTTCTGCGAGCCGGTTGTTCGTTCGGAACGCTGAAGGAGTGGGAGCACCGCTTTCCACCCGTCGCACATGACTTCGGATCTGAGCTCACGAAACGCGTTACCGACTGGCCGGGAGAATACCCAGAACTCCCCTAGGTCGCGGAGCATCTTGGTACAACCTTGCCCCAGGTTGGACTTGAGGACATCTGGACTTGCATCGACTACCATGCGAAGTTCCCCAAAGCCTTCGGCAGAGACTGGGGACACTCCGGAGACTTGCTCCGGGAGCTGAGGAGCCGCCAGCCGCGATTTGACTGCTGTTCGGTGTGGCGGGGGACCTACCGGTTCGGACTCTCGCAGGCCGGCCTCGGGCTGCACCCAAAGTGCCGCATTCTCACAGTCGCGCGCGACTGAACTCTCTTTCTCCCACCCCTGCAACAGCTTGCCCTAGTCTTCCGGCTCCTTCCCCGTCCGCCCGTGTTTAGCTGGTACCGGAAGGACATGAACCAGCATCCCGACGGACCAACCCCCGAGTTCCTCCCTTGCCGCCCTACCGAACAGTGCCCGGAAACAAAATCTGACATTCGAACCCATTGTGGGCCCGATCCTAAAGAAAACACGCCACTTGCCCCTCTGAAAACGAACCCACCACGAACCCACCGCTTCCGCCCAGCCACCCTCCGCCTGTCCTGCGGCGGGCTGGCCGCCCCCGCCCCGTTTTCCGCTCCACGCTTCCGCCGCCCGGCGCGTCAACCTTTATGTGACGCCACTTCCAAGAGGGGAGGGCTTGCCCTGATATGGCCACCGACCGGTCCAAATTGAGCGATCCAGCCCAGGAGATTGCCCAGGCCCAGGAGCTGGCCCGCCGCTATCGCTACGAGTTCGTCGACCTTCGGGAAGGCCACATCGACCACGACCTGTTCCGCTCCGTCCCCGTCGACCTCATGTTCCGCTACAACTTCGTGCCCCTCCGCGCCGAAGACGGAACCCTCGAGATCGCCCTCTCCGACCCCCGCAACCTCAACCTCATCGACGAGCTGACCATCCTGCTTCAGAAGAAGCTCAAGGTCAAGATCGCCTCCCTCTCCCAGATCTCCGACCTGCTCAAGAAGACCGAGCAATCCCAGCGCGTCCTCGAGGAAGTCACCGAGGGCTTTGCGCTGGACGTGGTGGCCGAGGAGGATGTCTCCGACGAGACCCTCTCCATCGACCGCCTTTCGGCCAACGAAAGCGACATCGCCCCGGTCATACGCCTGGTCGACACCACCATCTTCAATGCCCTCGAGCGGCGCGCCAGCGACATCCACATCGAGACTCGCGACGCCGAGGTGGCCATCAAGTACCGCATCGNNTTCCGCGTCTCCATCATGCCCACCATCCACGGCGAGGACGCGGTGCTGCGCGTGCTCGACAAGGAGTCCATGAGCGAGAAGTTCGCCAAGCTCTCCCTCGACGTGGTCGGCTTCCCGGAAGGGGACCTCGCCAAGTTCCGCCGCTACATCAAGGAACCTTACGGGATGGTGCTGGTCACCGGTCCCACGGGCTCCGGCAAGACCACCTCGCTCTACGCCGCGGTCAGCGAGATCAAGAACGACGAAGACAAGATCATCACCATCGAGGACCCGGTCGAGTACCAGATCAAGGGCATCACGCAGATCCCGGTCAACGAGAAGAAGGGCCTCACTTTCGCGCGCGGTCTGCGCTCCATCCTGCGGCACGACCCCGACAAGATCATGGTGGGCGAGATCCGCGACCAGGAGACCGCGCANNCTGGGGCGCTTCCTGAACATGGGAGTCGAGCCTTACAACTTCGTCTCCGCCCTCAACTGCATCCTGGCCCAACGATTGGTCCGCGTCATCTGCACCTTCTGCAAGCGCCCGGCGAATCATTCCGATTCGTACCTGGTCGAGAGCGGCCTCGACCCGGACCAGTGGCGCGACTTCCCCTTCTTCGAGGGCGAGGGCTGCTTCGAGTGCGGCGGCACGGGGTTCCGCGGACGCACCGCCATCACCGAATTGCTGGATTTGAGCGAGCGCATCCGCGAGATGATTCTCAACAAGCGCCCCACCTCGGAAATCAAGCGGGCCGCCCGCGAGGAGGGCATGACCTTCCTGCGCGAGTGCGCTCTNNATCGAGGCCTGAACCGGCGGCGTATGCGAATCCCCCGCACCATCTCGAGGCTGTTCCAGGATCCGCCGCCCCGCTTCGTCTTCGAGCTTTCCGAGGACGGCATCGCGGTGGCGCAAACCGGCCACCCGCCCAGCATCGCCTTCCAGCCGCTCGAGCCGGACGTGCTCTCGGTCTCGCCGGTGCGCGATAACGTCCTGCGCATGGAAGCGCTCGCGGCCCGTGTGCAGGCGCTGGCCGGTCCCACCGGGAAGAAGCGCCAGGGCGCGGTGCTGATCTTGCCCGATTTCTGCGTTAGGGTGGTCGTGCTCGATTTCGACGCCTTTCCCCCCGAGCCGGAGCAGCAACTGTCGCTTGTCCGTTTCCGCCTCCGCAAGAGCCTGCCTTTCGACGTCGAGAGTGCGGGCCTCAGTTACTATCCGCAGCCCAACGGAACGCAGGGCACGCGACGGGACGTGGTGGTGGCCGTGGCGCCCATGGAGATTCTGGCGCGTTACGAGGCGCCCTTCCGCGCTGCGGGCTTGCATCCCGGCCTGGTCACCACCTCGGCGCTATGCGCGCTCGAGCTGATGCGCGGCGCCGGCTTGGCCGTGCTGGTCAAGCTGGCCGGGCGTGCGCTGACCCTGGCCGTGGCCGGCCACGGCGCCTTGAAACTGGTCCGCACGCTCGAGCTGGCCGACGGCTCCGCCGCGGAAATCGTCTCCCACCTCTATCCGACCTTCGCCTACATCGAAGACCACCTGGACGCCAAACCCGAGAAGGTGCTGGTTTGCGGCCCCGAGCCGCTCGCCCGGCAGTTGCTCCAGGAGTGCGAGGGCCAGACGGGAATCCCGGTCGAGCCGTTGCGGTCGCGCTTCGGCGTGCCGCACTACTATGACGCCGGCCTGCTGGGCTACCTGGAAGCGGCCGAGGAGCTTTCCAAGTGAGTGCGCCCATCTCCATCAACCTGGCCAGCGAGCCTTTCCGGCCGGTACGGTCGATGCTGGCCGTCGCCGGTCTGGCCGCCCTGCTGCTCACTGGCCTGCTCGGGTTCCTGATCGCGCTCTCGGTGTCGGAAAAGGGGCAAGCCGCGCAAACCCGCCAGACCATCGCCGGCCTGCAGTCCCGGCTGAAGACGCTCTCCGGCCAGCAGGCCCAGCTTGAAAGCGTCCTGCGCAAGCCGGAGAATGCCGAGGTGCTCGATCGCAGCCTGTTCCTCAACAGCCTGCTCTACGCCAAGGGGATCAGTTGGACCCGGCTCTTCGACGACCTCGAGAAGGTGCTGCCCTACAACGTGCGCCTCATCCAGGTCCGCCCCCAGGTGAACTCTCTGAACCAGATCTCGCTCGAAATGGTGGTGGGCGCCGATTCCAGCGAGCCGGTCATCCGGATGCTGACCCTGCTCGAGCGTTCGCCTCAATTCGGCGAAACGCTGATCCATAACCGCATGCCGCCCACCCAATCCGACCCCCTGCTGCGCTTCCGGATCAGCGTGAACTACGCCCAGAAACTCTAATCTATGCGACGCGCCTTCCATCTCGACCTCGCCAACTGGAAGAAGGACCCGCGGGTTATGGTCCGCCTGGTCCTGGCCGTGTTGCTGGCGGCCGACCTGGTGGCCGCCGCGGTGGTTTTCAAGCCCTGGGCGAGTTCGCTCGAGGACCTCCAACGGCAGGCCTCCGCGCTTCGCCAGCAGCTTCGCGAGAAACAAGCCACGCTGGACCGGCTGCGCGTGGTGGTTGGCAAGGTCGAGAGCGCCCGCACCGACGGCGACGGGTTCATGCAGAAGTACCTCATGGGCACGCGCTCCATGGCCTCCACCCTGCTGGGGGACCTCGAGAAGATGGCTCGCAAGGCCGGCATCCACCAGAAGGACACCACGTTCTCGTTCGAGCCGGTCGAGGGCAGCGATACGCTCACCAAGGTGGTCGTCACCGCAGTCTATGAGGGCACTTACGCGGACCTGATCCAGTTCCTGAACCTGCTCGACCGCTCCGACCGGTTTCTCATCGTGGAGAGTCTGGGCGCCGCGCCGCAGCAGGGCGGAATGGTGCTGGGAGTCACTATGAAGCTCAGCGCCTTCGTGCAGGAAGGGGGAACGCCGCCCGCGGAGGTCGCGGAGGCCGAGCCCGATACCCCGGCGCCCCTCTTTGCACCGCCCAAGCAGACGCCCGTGCCTCTGCGGCCGGTCGTGGTTTCCACCCCGCCGCCCGCGCCCCAGCCCTCCGCGGTTTCAGCGCCGCCACCGGCGCCAGGGCCGCAAGTGCCTGGGGCGCCGGCAGGTTTCTCGCCCGATGAACGGCGCCGCAGGCCGCCCCGCGGAGTGACGCGATGAAACTCGGAGCGCAGCCAAAGAAGCTCATCGTCCTGGGAGTGCTGGTCGCCGTGCTGGCCGTCGCGATCGTCATGAACGCTACCAGCGACGACCGACCGCCCTCGGCCCGCGCGGCCGCCGCCTCGCACCCGAACGCCAGAACCGTCCCCGCCGAGATTTCGGCCGAAGCGCCCGCCGCCGAGACCCGCTCGCGCCAGCCCGCGCACCCCGAGACCCGCCAGTTGCGGCTCAACATGAAGGACCAGCACGCCGACCCCGCCACCGTCGATCCCACCATACGGATCGATCTGCTCGCCAAGGTGCAGACCGTCAACCTCGCCGGCGGCGAGCGCAACCTGTTCCAGTTCGGTCCCCCTCCGGCGCCTCCGCCCGGCAAAGGGGAACATCGCATCCTCCCCACGATGCCGCCTCCCGACGCGAATTCCGGCCTGGGGAGCCAGGCTGCGCCTCAAGAGGTGGTAGCGCCGCCGCCACCGCTTCCCTTCAAGCTGTACGGCTATTCCACCAATCCACGCACCGGTTCCAGACGGGCATTCTTCCTGCAGGGCGACGACATCGTGGTAGCCAACGAAGGCGAGCTGATCCAGCACCGTTATAAGGTGTTGAAGATCGGGATCGATTCCTGCGTCGTCGAGGACACCGAATTCAAGCACCAGCAGACGCTCAAACTCGAGGAGCAGCCCGGATGAACCCGCCCCGTCGTCGCCGCGACTCCGGCTTCGCGCTGCTGCTGGTCTTCGCCATGGCCGCCATCGTGGGGATCATGCTCTACCTCGAGCTGCCCCGCGCATCCTTCGAGGCCGAGCGCGCCCGCGAGGAGGTGCTGATCCGGCGCGGCGAAGAGTACAAGCACGCCATCAAGCTCTTTTACCGCAGGTTCCAGCGCTATCCGCCCTCCATCGACGCGCTCGAGAACACCAACAACATCCGCTTCCTCCGCCAGCGCTATAAAGACCCCATGACCGGCAAGGACGAGTGGCGGCTGATCCACGCCGGCCCCGGCGGCCTCTTCACCGATTCGCTGACCCAGAAGCCGACGCAGCAGCCTCAGCAGAACAAGGACAGCATGATCACCAGCGTTTCCGACATGGTGGCCTCCTCCAACTCGGATTCGCAGCAGCAGCAGGCGGTGGTCTCGATGGTGCCGCGGCGCAGGGCGAGCGAGGGGGTTCAGGGACCTCCCGGAGCGGATAATCCGGGCAATCCGGACCTGGGGCAGACGGCCCCGCCCGACCAGTCGGCGCAGCTTCCGCCGGTCGATTCCGGCCAGCCTGGGCAACCCGGAACGATGCCCGGCTTCCAACCCGGCCAGCCCGGGCAACCCGGAATGCCCTTTTCCGGCCAGCCCGGCCAGGCAGGCCAACCCGGCATGATGCCCGGCTTCCAGGCCGGCCTGGCGACGAACCCCGCAGGCATGACCGCCCCGAATCCGACGGATAGTTCCACCGCCGGGCCGGGCCTCGCGCCCGTGCCTGGGATGATCGTCAACCAACTGAGAAACCCGCCCGGGCAGAACCTGCTCGGAGGCGGGGCGATGACCATCGGCGGCGGCATCGCCGGGGTCGCCAGCACCATGGAGGCGACGGGCATCAAGATCTACAACGACCACAAGAAGTTCAACGAGTGGGAGTTCATCTACGACCCGCGCAAAGAGCTGGCCGCGCAGATGGGGGCGCTCCAGAACTCGCTACAGCAACCCGTCATGCCGGGCGCCCAGCAAATTGGCCAGCAGCCCGGCCAGCAGAGCTCAAGCCCCATCACGAGCTTCGGCACTCAAGGCTCTAACCAACACTAGCCCCGCTCAGATCCGCTCCGGCCTGCGGCGCTGCCGCTCGGCCCTCCGCACTTGGGCCTCGTTCATGCCGAAATAGTGCGCCACCTCGTGCCATACTGTATCTTCGAGCAGTCGCTGCAGGTGGCGGCGGTCGCGGGCCAGGCGCTCGTGCGGACCCTGGAAGATGGTGATCCGGTCGGGCAGGGTGAAGCTGTCGCTGACGCTGCGGTGCGGCAAGGGGTGGCCCTGATACAGCCCCAGCAGGTGTGGTGACGGGGGTTCGGGCTCTACGATGAAGGCTACGTTCTTCAGGCGGCGGCGGAAGCGCGGCGGGATCGCTTTCATCGCTCTCTCGACCAGCTTGTCGAACTCCGCCGGGCTCATCCGTACTCACATTCTATGATGGAAGCGGCCATCCAGGAGCGTCTGGCGCAGATCGCGCGGGAAGGAGGCATCGGGCGCCTGCGCCGCCACATCCTCCTGTGCGCGGACCAGACCAACCCCCACTGCGCCGCCCGCGAAACCACCAACGCGAGCTGGGACTATCTTAAGCGGCGGCTCGCCGAGCTCGGCCTGGATACGGTCTACCGCTCCAAGGTGAACTGCCTGCGCATCTGCGAGCACGGGCCCATCGCGGTCGTGTACCCGGAAGGCGCCTGGTATCATTCGGCCTCGCCGGAAGTCCTCGAGCGCATCATCCAGGAGCACTTGATCGGCGGCCGGCCGGTTGAAGACTACCTCTTCGCGCTGAACCCGCTCCCCTGAGCTACGGTTCCAGCCAGACCCGGACGCGATTGCTCTCGTGGGCCTCGGACTCGAGGTACAGTTCGGCGGGGCCGGCGTTGACCAGCGGGGGCAACTGAACCTCCACCAGGTACAGGCCGATGTAACCCGGCGCCAGAACCGCCCGGCTAACATCCAAGGGCGTGCGGTCCAGGAAAACGCGGACGGGCGCCACCACCTGGGGCGGTTCCTCGGCGGGACCGGCTATGCCCGCGGGCCAGTCGGGGCGAACCCGGCCGAGGCCGGTCGCCAGGACCTGCAAGCGTCCGTTGGAATGCGCCGGATTCATGGCATCCAGCAGCACGCCGCTGTCGGCGTTCAGTACCAGCGGGGAGCCATCGCGGTCGATGAAGACGGCGGGCGATACATTCTCGACCGGCAGCGCCAGCCGGTAGCTGCCCTGCCCGGTATCCAGGGCCACCGAAACCGAGCCGCCTGGGATAGTGAACGGCACCTGGATCTGCGTCTCGGTATCCGTGGCCGCCAGCACCGGGAACTCGAGGCTGCCGGCGCGCGCGGCGACCACCCTCCCGCCCAGCACGCTGAGCAGCGAACCGGGCGCCGCTGGCCGCGCACTGAAATCGGCGGCATTCACCAGGCGCAGGTTCCCCCAGCGGTGCGGCGCCAGCGCGGCGTAGACGCCGTAGCCCTGGAGCGCGACGAAGAGCTGATTGCCAACGCCATCCAACCGGAGGTCCAACGCGGGTGCCTCGGGCAGTCCCAGCAGCGCGGTCCAATTGGCCGGCGGCGCGGCTGCGTTCAGGTCCTCGTGGGTGAAGAAAACGCCGCGGTCGGTGGCCACGTAGACGGTGCCGGTCGGCCGGTCGGCGGCCACGCCGTGCGCCGGACCCTCCGGCAGCTCGGCCGTCAGGTCGTCCCAGAACTGGCCGGCGTTGACCGTGCGCAGCACGCGCGGCCCTCTCCCGCCACCCAATGCCGCCAGCGCCGTGCGCGGGTCCTTGGAATCCACCCAAATGCTTTCGACAGGCCCCCGCTCGACCGCCGCGGGCGCGTTCCAGGTGCGCCCCTTGTCCAGGGAGGTCCATAGCCGGCCGTCCTTCGATCCGGCGTACACCAGGTCGCCCGCCGCCGTCAGCGCCGTGACCTGGACGCCCAGTGTCTCCGAGAGGGCGCGCTGGGCATCCTGATCCGCCGAGCCCGCCTGGTCGGATACCGCACGCCAGGCCTGCTTCTCACCCGGCGCCCATTCGATCAACCCCAGCCCGTCGGCCAGCAGCCGTAAGCCCCGGCTGCCCTGCGGCAGGGCGGTTAGCTTGCGGGCCGGGAGGTTGGGCAGCGCATCGTTCAGTCCCGCCCAGGTCAGGCCGCCATCCAGCGACCGCCAGACCCCCAAGTCGTTGGCCACCACCAGATCGTCCGCGTTGCGGGGCGACACGGCCAGATCCCGCATCCCTCCGCCAATGATCGAAGCCCGCCCGTAGGCGGTGACATTGGTCCAGGACCCCCCTCCGTCATCGGAGCGCAGAACGTTCTGCCCGAACGAGTACAACCGTTGCGGATTCAAGAGATTGGAGCGGATTGGCTGGCCGCCTTCCGGCACCGCGGGCGCCGCGGCAGTGGTGGGCATCCAGTTCTCGAAATCCGCGGTCTGGAACACCCGTCCGGCGGCGGTACGCACGGAGAGGAGAGAGCCGTCGGGGGAGAACCAGACGCGGTCGGCCGCTCCCGAGGCCGGAGAGGCCAGCGCCATCTCGACAGCCGAGTTCCCGATGTGCCGCCAATCGGGATGGACGCCCGCCGCGGACCCGGCCGGAGCCTGGGCGACGGCGACCGCGAGCGGCAGGAGCGCGCCCGCGAACAGCGCGGACCAACGCACTCCCCCACCGGGACTTGGGGCGCTATGACACATCGGCTGAGTCCATTCTAACCTATCGACCGCCCAGCGGGCGGCCGATCTAGGGCCAAAGTGCTTCCAGGCAAACGGCTTTCCGAAAAAAACTTGCACGGCCCTGCTCTTGCTATGCAATCATAGTGTAAACTAGAGGGTCGAAACGAGCCGGCGAATTGGAACGGCAGTTAGAGGCTCGTATGTTGCGAAGGATGGGGTTAGCCACGGTGCGCGGGCTATCTCTGATAGCCGCGCTGGTGGTGTGCTTCGCCCAAGCTCCTCCCACTTTTTCCCCCGACTCCGCCGCCACGGTGATCGCGATTAACGGCAGCGTCTCCGTGCTGCGCGACTCGTATCCCTGGGCACTCGCCGAGGGCAGCTCCGTGCGGGCGGGGCAGATGATCGTCACCGGCATGGATGGCTACGCGAAGTTCCAGGTCGCCGACGGCAGCACTTTCGAGGTCTTCCCCAGCTCGAAGGTCATGTTCCGCAACAACCCGAGCAACCTGGGCGATCTGCTGGACCTGGAGCTGGGCCGGATCAAGGTCTGGATTCAGCATCTGGGCGGCGTGCCCAATCACAACCGCGTGCACACGCCCACCGCGATCATCTCGGTGCGCGGCACCCTGTTCGACGTCACGGTGGACGACGGCGACTCGACGCTGCTGGTGGTGGAAGAAGGACAGGTCGAGGTTACACACCGTCACATCCCAGGCTCCAAGCTGGTCAACCCGGGCGAATGGCTGCGGATCAGCAGGAACGAGCCGCTGGCGCAGAGGTCGATCGAGAAGGGCTCGGTACTGAAGACCGTTCTGCGCGCCGCCTCCGACGCGGTTTACGTGGTATTGAGCAACGGCACTGCAGCCCCAGGCGGCACCACGACTTCGCCGGGTAGCGGCACGGGAACTGGAGTGGGCGACCATGGGTCGAAGACGCCCGCGCCGCCAGCGCCGCCCAGCACGGGTGGCGGAAGCACGACGCCAGCGCCTGCTCCTCCGCCGAGTAGTGGTGGAAGCTCGACGCCAGCTCCAGCGCCGGCGCCTGCTCCCCCTCCCGCGCCGTAGGGCTGGCAGCCGTCCGCCAGCTTCCCGCTGTGCGAAACTGGAATTTGCGTGCAGATCGGGCAGTGGCGATGCGTGTGGGGCTGTGCGGGCTCGCGGTCCTGATTCCTGCCTGGCCAGCGAAGGCGCAGTCCGGCGGCGTGCCTCCGGAGTGGGAGGTGCGGCAGGACATGGCTACCCTGTGCGAGCACGTCCAGCGATTCAAGCCCCTCGTGGATCAGGCCAAGCCGGGGAACTGGCGGGGCGCGCCGGCCGCGTATGTGGACCAGGGCCAGCGCGTCAGCGTCGAAACCGACTATCTGATCGGGGCGGCGCAGACGCTGGCCGGCCATCCCCAGACGCTCACCTCCGCCCTGACGACGTACTTCCGCATGCAGAGCGTGGATCTGATGTTGCGGTCCTACACCGAAGGCATTCGCAAATACCAGAGCCCGGCTCTGGCCGAACAGTTGCTAGTGGCGCTCACCGTCGCGGCCGCCGATCGCGAGAAGTTGCGCCAGTACATTGTGGACCTGGCCGCCGACAAGGAACAGGAATGCCGCGTGATGGACGAGGAGGCGCAACGCTGCCGCGGCCAGCTTTCGCGGGAGTCGCGCGGAGTCCCGAAAGCCGGCAGTAAGCCCCAGAAGGAGGTGCACCAATGACCGAGGTTCGCGCGTTTTCGTGCAGCATCTGCGGCGCCGTCTCAACCGAGATCTGCGTGTACTGCACCAAGGACACCTGCCCGAACCACCTGTGCTCGAAGTGCCTCCGCTGTAGCGACTGCTGCGAATGCGACGTGCCGCTGGAGGCGACGGGGCATCCGGTGGCGGCGGAGCCCGCCGAGCCGGCCTGAGGCGGGGGCGGCGCGGCTGAGCGCAGGAGGCGGCGGACTGGCGGGGACACAGGGCGGTAGTGGGTCAGGTTCCGGATTG
>PMEV01000215.1:8623-9850 GCA_003154855.1 Bryobacterales bacterium | reverse complement strand
AGCATGGTCCCCGACCGCCTGCGCGGCCGCGTGATGGCCGTCTACTCGATGATGTTCATGGGCATGGCCCCGCTGGGCGCACTGGGCGCGGGATTCACGGCCTCGCGCCTGAGCGCCCCCGCGGCGGTGAGGATTGGGGGCGCCGCCTGCATCCTCAGCGCGCTGGTTTTCGGCTCGCGCCTCTCCTCGCTCCGCGCCGAATCCCGCCAGTTGATCCTCGACCAGCAGATGGCCCACGCCGATCCGGACGGCGCGGAGACCGGGAAGATGCTGTAAGCTATCCCGCCTCCAGCCCGAGGCCGCGCAGCAAGGTGTAGAGTAGCCACGCGACGGCGGCGGCGCAGGGCATGGTGAGGATCCAGCCCCAGACGATGTTGGTGGCCACGCCCCAGCGCACGGCTTTGAGCCGCTGCACCGAGCCTACGCCCGCGATTGCGCCGGTGATCACGTGGGTGGTCGATACGCCTACTCCGAATGCGGTAGCGATCAAGATCGACATCGCGCCGGCCGTCTCGGCGCAGAAGCCGCCGCGCGGCTTGAGGCGGGTGATCCGCGAGCCCATGGTGTGTACGATGCGCCAGCCTCCGCTCAACGTGCCTAGCCCGATGGCGGCATGCGCGGACAGAATGACCCAAATCGGCACCTTAAACACCGGCAGGTACTTGGCCGAGACCAGCACCCCCGTAATCAGGCCCATGGTCTTCTGCGCGTCGTTGGTGCCGTGCGCGTAGCTGAAAGCCGCCGCCGACACAAGCTGCAGTTTGCGGAAGTACACGTCCATCTTCTGGGGCGTGCTGCGCTGGAAGATCCAGTAGACCGCGATCATGAAGAGGTTGGCGGCGAAAAACCCCAGGAGCGGGGCCACCGCCATGAAGACAATCGTCTTGATCCAGCCGCTCCAAATCAGAACGTGGAGGCTCGCGGTGTGCGCGATGGCGGCTCCGGCGTAACCGCCGAACAGGGCGTGCGAGGAGCTGGTCGGCAAGCCCATCCACCAGGTGATCAGGTCCCAGGCGATGGCGCCCGCGAGTCCGCACAGGATCACATAGGGAGTGACCGCGCGCAGGTCCACCATACCCGACCCGACCATCCTGGCCACGCCGGTCCCAAAGCTGAATGCCGACACGAAATTGAAGAAGGCGGCCCAGATCACCGCCTGCAGCGGCGTCAGCACGCGAGTGGCGACCACCGTGGCGACCGAGTTTGCCGCGTCGTGAAAGCCGTTGA
>PMEV01000215.1:0-8608 GCA_003154855.1 Bryobacterales bacterium | reverse complement strand
ACCTGTTGCGCCGCCTGCTGCTGGGACCGCGACCGTAGGGAACCAGGCAGAACGGTCGTGCGCGCCCGTCCTGCCTGGGGCGAGGCTACTTCGAGTAGCAGACTTGGCCACGGTAGCGCAACACCAGGGTAAGGTTGGTGAAATCCGCAACCCCGAAGTAATCCAGGGAGCCCGTTGCATTCGCGAACTTCCCGGTTCCGCCGGTGATTACGGATGTGTAGTCCCCCCAGCGCACAGCCACGATATCGTTCGCCGCGGTGGGCGTCAGGTGGGCCACCTTGAAGTTGATCGTGTCGCCCGAGGAAGTGACCCAGTAGTGCTGGACATCGAAGCNNCGACATGCTCCCGCCGAGGATTGTCGCGGCTATTGCGCCTTGGAGATCGCCGAACACCGGGCCCAAGTTGGTCCCGTTGGTCGCGGTCGGGAGCGCGATCGCGTTGATGTTCGTAAACAGCACTCCGCCGACGGGTTCGCAGACGACGAACATCGGTGAATATGCCGATTTGGGGTTGTCCGTGGCCCGCGCCGGAAGAGACACAGCCAGCGAAAGGACCAAAAGCATCGCAAAAGAACTTCGTTTCATACCATCCTCCTTGATTTGTGCCGAGGGCGTTGCCCCTCGCAACGACCCGGAAACTGCGGGACAATCGCCGGTAGGCGAATGGCCGGAATCCGCCGGCCGGTTATCCTGTGCTTCCGGGTCTATCCGGAAAGACGGAAAGCGGCAACCAAAACGACAAAGGCACCCGAAAAACGTTCGGATGGTATACTGATACCGGCCAAGTAAGAGCCCTGGGCCGGAGGTGCCATGGCCGCCGACGCCACCGCTTTGTTGCTGGCCTGGAGGCAGGGCGATGAAGCCGCGCTGGACAAGCTGATCGTCCTCGTTTACCAGGAATTGCGCCGCATGGCGCACCGTTATCTGGCCGGTCAACGCCCCGGTCACACGCTCCAGACGACTGCCCTGGTCCACGAAACCTATCTGCGATTAGTGGACTGCCGGCAGGTTCGCTGGCAGGACCGGAGCCACTTCCTGGCCGTCACCGCCAAGCTGATGCGGAGAATCCTGGTGGATTACGCCCGGTTGCGCAACGCGAACAAGCGTGGCGGCGCGGCCCACCCCGTTTCCCTCGACGAGAGCTTCGACTTCGCCCCGCCGAGAAGCCCCGACCTGGTGGCGCTGGACGACTCTTTGGAAGCGTTGGCGGCGATCGATCCCCGCAAGAGCAAGGTCGTGGAGTTGAAGTTCTTCGGCGGGCTGGAGACGGGGGAGATCGCCGAGGTGCTCGCCGTGTCCCAGCAAACAGTTCTGCGGGACTGGAAGATGGCCAAGGTTTGGTTGCTGCGCGAGTTGAGCCGAGCATGATGCAGCCCCAACGCTGGCAGCAGATCGAACGGCTGTACCAGGCGGCCCTGGAGCGGGAGAAGAGCCAGCGGCCGGAGTTCCTCGCCGACGCCTGCGCCGGGGATGCGGAACTGCTTCGCGAAGTCGAATCTCTGCTCGCTTTGGAGGCCCGCGCCGATGGCTTCCTGGAAGAGCGGGCGATGGAAGTGGCTGCCCGGGCGCTCGCGCACGACCAGACCCGCTCGGAGGCTCCGCTCACTGGACAGATGGTCTCGCATTATCGAATCCTTGGGAAGCTTGGCGAGGGCGGCATGGGCGAGGTCTACCTGGCCGAAGACACGCGTCTTGGCCGCCGCGTGGCGTTAAAGGTCCTGCCCCGCGAGCTGGCTGCCGACCCAGCCCGTAAGGCGCGGTTCGTTCACGAGGCCCGCGTGGCTTCGGCGCTGAACCACCCCAACATCGTCACGCTCTACGACGTCGGCAGCGAGGGCGGGATCGACTTTCTGGTCATGGAATACGTGGCCGGCAAGCCGCTCTCCGAGCTGATCCCGCGCCAGGGCATGCCGCTGAAGAAAGCGCTACGGTGCGCGGTTCAGATCGCCGACGCGCTCTCTAGCGCGCACGCCGCGGGCATCGTGCACCGCGACCTGAAGCCCGGCAACGTGATGGTCACGGAGGAAGGGCTGGCCAGGGTACTGGATTTCGGGCTGGCGAAGAAGTTCGCCGTGGCGCCGGCGGCGGAGACCGAGACCGACCTGACGACGGAAGGCGCTATCCTCGGCACGGTGGACTACATGTCTCCCGAGCAGGCCGAGGGCAAGCCGGTGGACGCGCGCTCGGACATCTTCAGCTTCGGCACGCTGCTCTATGAGATGGTTACGGGGTGGAAACCCTTCGAACGCGAATCGAAGGTTTCTACTCTGAACGCCATTCTGAAGGAGGAGCCGAAGCCGGTGTGCGAGGTGACGCGGCAAGTCCCGGCGGAACTGGGACAGATCATCGCGCGCTGCCTGCGCAAGGATCCCTCGCGCCGCTTCCAACACATGGATGACGTGGGAGTTGCCCTCGAGGACTTACGGCAGGAGACGAGCACTCCGCCGACAAAGAGGATGCCGCACTGGCGGCGGTGGGTATGGCCCTTCGTAGCCCTTGCCGCCGTCCTGGCCCTGGGGCTGGTCTGGTGGTTGCGCGAGCCGCCCGCCGCGGTCGAGCTTCGCGCGGTATCCCTGACGTCGTACCAGGGCGTGCAGGCTTCCCCATCGCTGTCGCCGGATGGCAAGCGGGTGGCGTTCGTATGGAGTGGAGACAAGCAGGACAGCTCTCAGATTTACGTGATGCAGATCGGCGGGGGCACGCCGGTGCGGATCACGAATGATCCAGGGACGCCCTCCAACCTGGCGTGGTCGCCGGACGACCGGCATATTGCCTTTCTGCGGCAGGTCGAGGGAGATCGGTTCGCCATCATGCTGGTCCCGCCTTTCGGCGGGCCGGAGCGCAAGCTCGCGGAAACCTCCATCCACATTTGGGCTCCACGCTGCCTGTCGTGGACGCCGGACGGCAGGTGGCTGGCGTTTTCGGCGCGGAATTCATCCGGGGGGCCTCACAGCATCTGGGTGGTCTCAGTGGATACCGGCGAGCGGTGCAGGTTGACCTCCCCTCGGGTGGCGCCCACCGCATTTGGAGACCTGAACGCTTCCTTTTCTCCGGACGGGCGCATGCTGGCCTTCAGCAGGGGGGAGAAGGACTGGGTTGTCCGCCCCTACGCCCTGAGCCTTTCGCACGACCTCAGGCCCGAGGGAGAACCGCGAAGGCTCAGCGATCGGTCCTATGGCTGGTTCGATGGGATTGCATGGCTGCCCGACAGCCGGGAAATCGTGTTTGGGGCGGGCGCCGTCACGGCATTCCAGCTCTGGCGGCTGGCCGTCTCCGGGCGGAGCGATCCGGTCCGCTTGCCCTACCCCGCTGAAGATGCTCTCCACCCCGTCATCGTGGGGCGCAGGCTGGTCTACTCATGGCAGAGGCGGGAGACGAACCTCTGGCGGCTGGACACCCGCACGGGGAAGCGAGCGGTGTTGATCGGTTCCGGCTCCGGCCGGGATCACGAGGACCCGCAATACTCTCCCGATGGCCGCAGAATCGCGTTCGAGTCCAACCGTTCCGGAAGCCAAGAGGTTTGGAGGTGCGATGCCGACGGATCGAACTGCCTGCAACTGACCTCGTACGGAGGGCCGATGCTCGGCACGGCGCGCTGGTCGCCCGATGGCCAGTCGATCGCCTTCGACTGCCGGGTGACCGGCCAACCCGCGGTTTACGTCGTCGGCGCGGATGGCGGCACACCACGCCCGCTGGCCGAAGACGCGTACATTCCGAGCTGGTCGCGGGATGGCCGCTGGATCTACTTCGCTTCCGGCCGCTCCGGCCGCGTGGAGGTGTGGAAAATGCCGGCCGCCGGTGGCCCCGCGGCGCAGGTGACCAGGAACGGCGGCGGCGGGGCATTTGAATCCGCTGACGGCAAGTACCTGTACCATGACAGGAACCCAGAGATCGGCGCCGATTCTCTCTATCGCATGCCCGTCGAGGGCGGCCAGGAGGTGGAAGTAGTTTCGCGCCTGCATGACTATAACTTCTTCGGCGTGACCGCCAAGGGGGTCTACTTCATGCCGGACTCCCGCACCATCCGCTTCCTGGACCCGGCGAGCGGCAGAGTGAGCACGCTGGCAACGTTGGAGAAAGATGTGTGGAATGGTCTCTGCGTCTCCCCGGATGATCGGTCCGTCGTCTGGTCTCAGCAGGACCGTGTGTCCTCCGAACTGATGCTGGTCGACAATTTCCGGTGACCTCGCGCGCTTAGAACGGCAGGATTTCTTCCCGCAGCGGGTCGAAGTCGATGCGGCGCTTCTGGACGTACGCCAGGTTGCCCAGGTGCGAGGCCTGGGCCGAGCGATGGCCGATCAGCACATCGCCGGTCGGCAGCCCCCGCGTCTTCATGCACTCCAGGAAGCTGTTGACGTGGTCGAGATCCATGCCGCCCTCGGCCTCCACGACCACGGGCCGGCTATCCCTACCCGCGGGGGTGAACTCGAAGTGGCCCCGGTCGATCAACAGGCGGCCCAGCGTGCCGCAGAACTCGATCCCTTCCCCACGGATTCCCGGCGCCAGCGTGGCCTCGAAGGTCGCCGTGAACTCGGACGGATACTCCAGCAGGACGTTGATCGTATCCGGCGCGGTGCGCCCATCCTTGTAGTTGTAGACGCCGCCGGCCGCCACCGCCGACTTGGGGACATCCACGCCCATGAACATGTGCACCACGTCGATCCAGTGCGTGAACAGGTCGGTCACCTGNNCCTCCGCCGAAATCCAGGTAGGCCCTCCAGTTGAAGTACTGCTGCGGATCGTAGTCCCGCCACTTCACCTGGCCGACGAAGCGTGCCCAGTCCAGGTCCGCCGGCTGGCTCTGCAAGGAGGCCGGAGCGCGCCGCAGGTGATACCCGTTGCCGTGCCACCAGGTGCGCGCCAGGGTGATCTTCCCCAGCCGCCCGGTATCCAGATACTCCTTCTTGGCGCGCAGATAGTGCCGGCCCGAGCGTTGCTGCATGCCGACCTGGCACACGCGCCCATTCACTCGCGCCGCCTTCACGATCTCCGGCCCTTCTTCGATCCTCAGCGTGAGCGGCTTCTCGACGAATACGTCCAGGCCCGCGTTGAGCGCGTCGATGGCGCAGGGCGCGTGCCAATGGTCGGGCGTGGCGACGATGACGGCATTCAGTTCTTTGATTTCCAGCAGCTTGCGGTAATCGACGAGACCCTTCGCGCCGGCCGCCGTCCGCTGGGCCCGCTCCATCTGCTGTCCGTACACATCCGATACCGCGGCCACATGCACCTCCGGATGCTGCTGGAAGTTCTGCATGTCGTAGAGCCCGCGCGCCCCGCAGCCGATGACGCCCACCAGAATCCTGTCGTTGGCGCCTGCCACGCGCGAATAGGAGAGGGCGGAAAGAGCCGTGGCGCCCCGCAGAAAGTCCCGACGAACAAATGTTGCCGGCATACAGCGAATTATACCGTGCGGGCGCACTTATATAGTGGGAACCCGCGAGGAGAACACCGATGAGACGAGCCCGGTTCGCGATCGCATTGTGCGCGTTGGTGGGGGCGCTGGCCCAGACGGTGGCGCCGAAGAAGCCGCCCCCGCGGCCCGCCCCCGCCGCCACGAGCGGTTCCGAGGACAAGCGTATTGAGACCGCTATCCGCACCCGGCTCGCCGGATCGGGAATCGCCGCCGACAAGTTTCAAGTACACGTGCAAGGCGGTGTGGCGACGCTCGATGGGCACACCGATGTGCTTCAGCACAAAGGCACGGCCACCCGCCTGGCGAAATCGGCGGGCGCCCGGCAGGTGGCGAACCACATCGAGGTGAGCGACGCGGCGAAGGAGAAGGCCTCCGGCAACCTATCCGAGGGCCGCCGCCGCGCGCAGCTTAAACGCGGCGATGCGCGATCGGAAAGCCGCTAATTAGTGTGGTGCGTCAAGCAGACTGACGGTTATTCGTCACCACGTGGCGTGGGCTTCAGCCTGCCGTGTCGGCACTCCTGCCGACACCCTGGCGTCGAGATGAGTCTCGACGCGGCGCGCATGAGTGCGCGCGCCACAGAAAGCTGCCTGGGCGGCATGCTTCATACATGCTAGCGTCCCTTCGCCAGGATCTCGAAGATCCGCGCGCCATATTTCTCGACGATCTTGAGGCCGACTCCGGGAACTGCCAGCAACTCGGCGGTGCTCCCTGGGCGCTGGGCGGCGATGGCCTCCAGCGCGCGATCGCTCAGGATGTGGAAAGCCGGGACACGGCGTCTTTTCGCCTCCCCCAGGCGCCAGGCGCGGAGCGCTTCGCTGAGACCGGGCTCCGCGGCCCGCGCCGGACGCTTCCGGCTCTCCTTGGACGGCCCGGGCTTGGCGGCGGCCGCCTTTTTCTTGCGCTTCCTGGCAACCCGCTCGATCTGCTGCCGGATCGAGATCTCCGGCAACTCCGCGAGCGCCCGCGCGCCGGGAGTGGGCCGCGCTTTGGTGTACGGGACGCGCTTCCCGTCCTTCTCGAACGAGCTATCGACAAGTTCCACCAGGCCCGCCCGCGCCATTCCACCCAGAAGCTGTTCGAAGGTGTCGCGGTCGATGGATTGGTCCGCGAACAGGTCGGTGTACAGCCGCCCCGTCGCCCTTTCGCCCCTCCGTTTCAGTTCGGCGGCGATCCGTTCGAACGCCGTGCGCTCCTGCTCGTTGAGCGCCCGCTCGGTCTGCGCCAGGCCATCGCCGGGAGCGCAGAAATCGCAGATCCCGCAGCGCACCTGCGCGCCAGCCCGGTCGCCGAAGTGCCCCACCAGCGCCGCCATGCGGCACTGATGCGAATCGGCGTAGCGCAACATCTGTTCCAGGTGCGCCCGCTTGCGCTCGCCCTGCGCGATATAGGATTCCCGCCAGCCGGCGCTGCCCCGGCTGACGTTCTCGGCGAAGTCCACCAGCGCCCCGCCGTGGATCCACAGTTTCTCGAGCGCCTTCTCGAACACCTCGGCATCCAACCGGCCGTGCCGTTCCAGCTCTTCGCGCCCGACCGGCTGCTCGCCGAGCCTCGCGTAGATGCTCTCCAGCACCTTAACGTCCGGATAGTCGCGCTCGAAGAAGTAATCGTGCTTGTGCCGGTCGGCGTAGGAGTGCATCAGGATGGCGCGCGAGGGCGCCCCGTCCCGGCCCGCGCGCCCAATCTCCTGGTAATACGCCTCCACGCTGCCCGGCAGCGCCGTATGGATCACCGTGCGCACGTCCGGTTTGTCGATCCCCATGCCGAAGGCGATGGTGGCGACGATCACCTCCAGCCGGCCGTCCAGGAAGCGGGCCTGCACGTCGTCGCGCGCGCTGGATTCCATCCCCGCGTGGTAGGCGGCCGCCGGGAAATCGCCGTCGAGTTCGCGAGCCAGCGTCGCCGCCTCCTTCCGCGTGGGCGTGTAGACGATGGCGGGCCGCCGGCTTGGATCGAGCAGCAATCCGTGCGCCAGCGCCGCCCGCGCCGACGGGGGCGTCTCCACCACCTCGATCGCGATATTGGAGCGGCGAAAACCGTGGATCGCCCGCATCGCCCCGCTCAGGCCCAGTTGCTCGACGATATCGTCCTGCACCACCGGCGTGGCCGTCGCGGTCAGCGCCACCACCGGGGCCGGGCGCAGCAGCGGCAGGTATTGGCCCAACATGCGGTAGTCCGGCCGGAAATCGTGCCCCCACTGCGAAATGCAGTGCGCCTCGTCGATGGCCACCAGGGTTGGCTTCCGCTTGGCAAGCATCTCGGGAAACCCGGGCACGCGCAGCCGTTCGGGAGCGATGAACAGGAAATCCAGGCCGCCTTTCAAATACGCGATCGCGGCCTCGCGGGAAGCCGCACGGTCGCGCCCGGAGTGGATTCGCTCGGCGCGAAAGCCGCGCGCCTTGAGTTTCGCGATCTGGTCCTCCATCAGCGCGATGAGCGGGCTGACCACCAGCGTTGTCCCGCCACGCACGATGCCGGGCAACTGGTAGCACAGCGACTTTCCCGACCCGGTCGGCATCACCAGCAGCACGTCCCGCCCCGCGATCGCCGCCCGGCACACCTCTTCCTGGTTGGGGAGGAACGACGGAAATCCAAACCGCGTGTGCAGCACCTCGGCCACGTCGCCACTGGCCGGCGGCAGCGGTTCGGAAGTTGCCGGTTCCGCGCGCGGCTCCGGCGCCGGGCCGCGGCCACCACCGGACGGCGGCAGTTTTCCAACCTTCCCCACCACCTCCCGCACGTAGTCTTCGATGCCCTCCAGGAACGGCTGCAACTGCGCCGTGCCCCGCTGGATGCGATGCAGCCGCGCCTCCCACTGGCCGGTCATGGCCGGGCTCTTCACCTCCGCATGGACCACTTCGATGAGCTGTATGCCCTTCCCGGTCGCTTCCAGGCTCTTGCCCTGCCGCAGGATGTAGCCGCGCTTGAGCAGCACCTCGATGATTGCGGCGCGCGTCGCCGGAGTGCCCAGCCCGGTCTCTTTCATGGCCTCGGAGAGTTCCTTCTCCTCGAGCGTCTTGCCCGCCGTCTCCATCGCCGTCAGCAGCGTCGCGTCATTAAACCGCTTGGGAGGGCGGGTCCGCTTGCTAACCGGCTTGACCTCGACCACGCTCTGCGGCTGCCCCACTTCCAGCCCCGGCGGCAGCGTGGGTTCCCCCGACTCATCGCCGGCGCGCGGCGCTCTCTTCAGGTCCAG
>PMEV01000358.1 GCA_003154855.1 Bryobacterales bacterium | reverse complement strand
AGTCCATCGGGGCCGAAATCGACTTTGCGGCCTTCGTTGACGAATCCGATGACGGGAATGCGCTGTTCGCGGAAAGGCCGCAGCAGCTCTTTCGTCATGGTCTCGACACCAGCCAGAGTGCGAGGGCCGCCGTCGCCTCCGCGGGGAAGGTCGTCGATGGTGATGGCGACCCGCCGGTCTGCCGCGGTGGCGCAAACGGCAAGGGCGAGCAACGGCAGAACGCGGGCGTGGAAGTAGGGCACTCTTCAGAATACCGGAGTCTCTTCGCCCGACAGGCGCTCTATCGTGCCGTGGAGAGGTTCGAGGGCCGGGATGCGCGACGAGAAAGTGGAGCGGCAGCAAACGTCGGGTAAGCGTTGTGGGGTCAGGCCTTCGGGNNTGGGCCGTTGGCCCGCGAGTCGTGATGAAGACCCCCCGCAAATGCGGGGGGTCTTCGACCGTGCCGCTGGGCTTCTGCCCGGCGTCCGGCTGCGGTTGGGCATGACCGCATGGCAGTGCAGGCGAGACCTCTGGAAACGGGCTTGGCCATCGGATAGTGCCTGGACCACGAGTTGCGCGATCTCGGGTTGGCGCAGGAATGCGGGGCCGGTGCGGGCCTGGTCCAGGAATCGGTCCAGCGACTGGCAGCCGGGCTGAAGATGACGCCGGGCCGAAGCCCGGCGGCAGCCCGAAAGGGCTGACCCCACGCCAGGTTCGAAGGCCGAGAAGGACGGATTCCAATGGTTCTGAGGTGTAGGATGGATCTGGAGGAGCGCGAATGAAACGATGGCTGTTGTATCCAGCGCTGTGGGCAGGGCTGGCCGCGGCCGCAGCGCCGCCGGGCTACCAGGGCCGGCCGTACGCCTCGGCGCAGGCGATTCCCGGACGGGTTGAGTGCGCACTCTACGACCGCGGAGGCGAAGGCGTCGCCTATCACGACGTGGANNACGAGGGTGTCGATATCTCGTACACCAAGCAGATGGCCGATTTCGCGCATCCCAACTTCTACTCGCCGGAGAAGCGCCAGCTCTACATCGGTTGGGAAGCCGACGGCGAATGGACCAATTACACGGTGGATGTGAAGGCGGCCGGCAAGTACAGGATCGTGGCCTTATACTCGAAGGCGGCGAATACGGTGAAGTTCTCGCTGAACGGCCAGCCGGCGGCCGAGTGCCGTCTGCCCATGGATACCGGCGACTGGCACATCTGGAACAAGGCCGCTTGCGGCGAGATCGAGTTTCCCGTTCCGGGGACGCAGTTGCTGACGCTGCACTACAACACCGGTAATAACCTGGCCTATTTCGATTTCATCCCAGCCGGGCAGAGCGTGGGTAAGGAGGGTTGGAAGATGAACGGCTTCGTCACGCGCCGGGGCGGCCGATTGTTCGAAGGCGAGACGCCCTTCCGCTTTCTTGGATTGGCAACGCCGGACCTGTTCTACAACGAGGCCCAGTTGTTGCCCGATTTCAGCAACCATTTCCCCGACGAGTTCGAGATGCGGGATTCCCTGGAGACGCTGCGCCAAATCGGCGCCACGGCCACACGAACCTTCGGGCTGAGTGTGCAGAGCCCGCGCGATCGGGCGCCCGCGTTCATTGTGGGTCCCGATGGCCAATACAACGAGACCGCCTTCCGCACGCTGGACCTGCTGCTCGCGCTGTGCCACGAATACGGCGTGCGGCTGATCATTCCTTTCCTGGACAGCCATTCCTTCAACAACATTCGGGGCTTCGACGAGTTCGCCGCTTTCTACGGGAAGCCGGGCGAGGCCTTCTTCACCGATCCGCAACTCCGCGAGGCTTACCATCGCCTGATCCGCGACGTTCTCAACCGGCGGAACACAGTGAGCGGCCTGCTCTACAAAGACGACCCGGCGATTCTGGCATGGCAGCCGGCCAATGAGCCCTTGCGCTACTTCCCCTATCGCGGCAAGCCGCAGAACGAGCGCATCATCACGGAATGGACGCTGGAGACCGCGAAGTTCGTCAAGTCCATCGACCAGCGTCACCTGTTTCTGGCCGCCGGCGGGGACGCCGCGCGCTACCTGGAGAGCGACGATATCGATATTCTGAGCGAGCACTACTACCAGTATTGGGATCAGCTCAGGGGTGGCAGCGGCGATATCGCGGCCGCCCTCCAGCGGGACGCCGCGGCGTTCCAAGGCAAGAAGCCGCTGTTCGCCGACGAATTCGGCATGAGCGATACGCCCACGCTGCGGCGCTTCATCGAGGCGCTGATAACGAGCGACGTGAGCGGCGGGCTATTGTGGGGACTCCGGCCGCACCGCNNCCGGAGTTCGCTCCGGTGCTGCTGCCCATCTCTCCGCTGCGCGAACTGCGCTGGCGCGGGGCGACCGGCGCTTCGGGATACGACATCGAGCGGGCGCCCTCGGAAACAGGGCCCTGGACCGTGGTGGTGGAGAACGTACCGGACGCCGTGGTGGACTCGGGCGACGTGATCGGCTATGAGGACCAGTGGGAGGCTTTCCCGCCGGCCTCCGCCCCTGCGCTCTGGCGTGACGCCACGGTCAAGGGCGCCGGGCCGTTCTTCTATCGCGTCGCCGCACGGAATCGTGCCGGCCGGTCGCCGTACTCGAACGTCGCCGGGTTCAAGTAGGCCATATCGTTCCCTGCCCCTCCGAGGCGAATTCTCTTGACATCTGTATCTGGCAGATATATCTTGGAGATATATGCAGCCGAGCCAGACCGCCTACGTCATCCTGGGCATGCTCTCCATCCACCCCAACCAGTCCGGCTATCACATTCGGAAGACCATCGAATGCACCGTCAACTACTTCTGGAGCGAGAGCTACGGCCAGATCTACCCCACGCTCAAACGGCTGGCAGCGCAAGGCCTGATCGTTGCCTGCCCGTCCGCCTTCCCGGGCGCACGGCAGCGTCGGGAGTACTCACTGACGGCGGCCGGGCAAGCCTGCCTGCAGGAATGGCTAGCCCAGCCTTACCGCGACCATCCGCCGCGCGACGAGTTCCTGCTAAAGCTGTTCTTTGGCGGGGAGGTCCCGCCCAGCGTCTCGATCGGGCATATCCGGGATTTCCGGGAAAAGAACCGGCGGCTGCTTGCCACCCTGCTGGAGCTTGAAACCCTCGCCCACGGGCACAACTCGCAGCATCCTCAATTCCAGTTTTGGATGTTGACGCTCTCTTTCGGTCTCGCGCAGATCCGCTCGGCCCTGGAATGGAGCGAATCGGCGCTGGCGATGCTTTCCGCGCGCAGCGACTGAAGGCGCATACAAGGAGAAACACATGTCCACCAACCTCCCTTCCCGCCGCGGTTTGCAGATCGCGGCCTGGGCTATCGCCAGCCTCTTCCTCCTCGGCTTTTTCTTCTCGCTACTGGGAGCCTGGACCGGCGCCGTCCTGGGCGCCTGGTTTGTGGGCACACAAAGGCCCTGGCGAGGTTTCCTGTGGATGACGGCTTTCGCCTTCTTTCCCTCCCTGCTGGCACATTGGCGCCCATCTTCATGGCCTGCCGTCGAGTACCTGGGATGGATCATGCTCGCCGCCCTGCTCGGCGTCCTGCCGTTTGTTCTCCACCGCCTGACTGGCCCGCGTCTGCCAGGCCTTCTAGCCACCCTTCCCTTGCCGCTGTGGGGCGCGGTCTTTCAAACGGTGGGCGCGGCATGGCTTCCGGCCGCTCTGGCTCCGGGCCAGCATTGGCTGCCCGTCGGCGCCCTCACATTTCTCATTTACTGGTTCGCGGCAACGCTGGTTTGGATGTGGAACCATGAGTTTCGCGCCGCCAGAATCGCCATGGGCGTGGCCGTTTTCGGCGTGGTCTACGCGGCGCTCTTTCAACTCCCGCCGATCGGTGCGCCGTTTGCCTGGGCCTGCCTGGCTGGCGCTCTGCTCCTGAGCGGCTGGGCGTTCCTGCGCCCCGGCAAACCCCGCATTGCCTGGGCCGATCGGCCGGAGATCGTTGGCCTCCTGCGAAGCCCCCAAACCGGCGACTCATTACAAGTGGTCCGCGAACAGAACCACGAAACTCTGGTCGGCCCATCCGGCGAGCGCTTCCCGATTCGCGACGGGATTCCCGTCTTTCTCACTCCGGAAGACCTCACCGGCTCCAACCGGAAGTACAACCACCTGTACGAGACCATCGCCGGCTTCTACGACGACACTCAACGCGTGGTGTGCGCGTTGGGCGGCAAGGGCCGGGACGAATACGTCATGAGTTACCTTGGGTCGCTCGAAGTGAAGGCGGGAGATTCGGTGCTCGAAACCTCCGTGGGCACCGGTCTCAACTTCAAGTATCTGCCCCGCGGCGTCCAGCGCTTCGGCCTTGACCTGTCCGCCGAGATGCTGGCCAACTGCCAGGCCAACCTGCGCCGCTGGGAAATGGACGCCAATTTGTTCCGGGGCAATGCCGAGCGTCTGCCCTTCGACGATGCCAGCTTCGATGTTGTGTTTCACGCGGGAGGCATCAACTTCTTTAGCGATCGGGCAAAGGCCATTCGCGAGATGATCCGCGTCGCCAAGCCGGGCACCCGCATCCTCATCGCCGACGAAACCGAAGAGCACGTCAAAGGCGCCTACGAGCGCTTCCCCATTACCAGCCGGTTCTTCAAGAACCGCAAGGAAGCCGTCGCCGCGCCGGTCGATCTGGTGCCATCCGAGATGCTGGAGGTTCGCCTCGATACTGTTTGGAACAACCGTTTCTACGCCCTCACTTTCCGCAAGCCCCCGGCCGGGTGAACTGGGACTTTGCTACTCTAAACAGATCCCGTGAGCCGGCGTCTGCTGTTCATCTCCGAGCGCTATCCTCCCGATTGGGGCGGGGTGGCGGCCAGTGCGGCGCGCATCACGCGGGCGCTGGCGGCGATGGGTAACCAGGTGGATGTCGTTACCTGGACCCGGATGCTCGAGCCGGGCCGGGTGGTGCGGGAGGAGGGCGCTCCCACGGTGCACCGCATGGGACGCTTCCGTGCGTGGGACACGACCATGCCCCACACGCACATTCTGCTGGACTGGCTCTCGGGCGCGGAGCCTTACGACGCGGTGTGGGGCCACTACCTGTTTCCGGGCGGATTCCTGGCCGCCTGGTTTGCGCGGTTGAACGGGATTCCGAGCGTGGTTAGCGTGCGTGGAAACGATATCGATCGCGACATGTTCCCCCCCGGCGATTTCGCACGCCTCCAGTGGACTCTGCGCGAGGCCCGCCTGGTGACGGCGGTGACGCTCGACCTGGCGCGGAAAGCGGGCGCGCTCGCGGGCCGGGACGACGTGGTGTGCCTGCGCAACGCGGTGGATACGGACGTATTCGCGCCGGGGCCGTGCGCCGACTGGGCCAAGCTGGGGATTCGTCCCGATGAGGCGGTGCTGGGATTCGCGGGCGAGTTGCGCGAAAAGAAAGGCCAGCGGCATCTGCTGGAGGCCCTGCGCCAGGTCCAGGCATCCCGGCCGGCGTGCCTGCTGATCATCGGAGAGGTGCGTCCCTCGGAAGCGCCCCTGGGGAACCTGGAGGAGCAGCGCATCCTGATCACCGGGCAGCTCAAGGAGCCGGCCGAGGTGAACGCCCACCTGCAACTCTGCGACGTGTATCTGCAACCGTCGCTGTGGGACGGCATGCCGAACGCGCTGCTGGAAGCCATGGCGGCGGGCTGCGGCTGCATCGGGAGCGATGCGGGCGGCATTCCGGAGATCATCGTACCGGGCGTGAACGGCATCTTGCTGCCCCGCTGGCAACTGCAACGGCTGGGGGAGGCGGTCCTGGAATGGCTGGAGGCCACGCCTGAGCACCGGGAACGCATCCAGCAGGCCGCGCGAGCGCACATGCTGGAGGAGTTCAGCCTGGAAGGCGAGCGGCGCCACCTTCAGGCTCTGCTGGACCGGCTGATCCCGAACTGGTCGTAGGCGGCCACGAGCGCGGCGCCGGCCCGCTCCCAGGTATGCGCGGCTTCGATCTGCGCACGGGCTTGTAGCGCCAGGCGCGACGCGAGCTGGGGGTCGGAGCGCAGGCGCAACACGGCTTCCGCCAATTGGTCCACCGATCCCGGCTTCACCAGCAGGAAATGCTCGCCGTCGCGGCCCAGTTCCCGAACCACCGGCAGGTCGCTCGCGATCACCGGCGTTCCCGCAGCCATGCTCTCGAGGATCTTTAACGGGCAGCAACCCTGGACCACATTGCGGTCGTTGAGCCCCAGCGGGGCCAGCGTGGCGTCGGATTGGTGGAGTTGCTCGAGCAGTTCGGGCTGGCTCATGGGCGCCAGCATGCGGAGCTGGCCGCCAACACCGAGCTTCGCCGCGAGATCGCGCAGTGCGCCGGCCCTTCGGTTGCTGCCCGCTCCGATGATGGTGAGAACGGCAGGCGCCTGCTGGCATACCTGGGCCAGCGCGCGGATGGTGAGGTCCACTCCCTGCCAGGGCGCCAGGGTGCCGAAGTACAGCAGGCGGAAGCAGTCGTTCGAGCGCGCGGGCGTTTGAAAGCGAAACACGCTCAGGTCGACTCCGTTCGGGATCACCACGATCTTCCCGGGGGCCACCGCGCGCTGGGAAGCCAGGTAATCCGCGGTGACGCCGCTGGGAGTCGCCACCAGGCTGGCCGCGTTCAGGCAGGCCTGCTCCTGGGAGAGTAGCTTCCGGTTGAGATCGCGATCGTCGGCCGCGCCCGGGTAGTGGTACTTCAATTCGATGGAGGGCAGCCCGTTCACCTCAAAGATCAGCTTCGGCGCGGGCTTCAGGCGCAGCAGCGGCAGCCCCTCGAAGATCGAGCGGAACTGAATCGCCTGGAAGCGGCGCGAACCGAGCCAGCTCTCGAGCCCGCGCCGGAAGCAAAGCACCCGGTCAATGAGGCTGGGGCCAGTGGCTGGCAGCGCGGTGTGGATAACGCCGGGCCAGCGCTCCACCGGCGGAATCGCATCCGGGCCCGCTGCGACGGTGACCAACTCCAGGCCGCCAAATGCCTCGCCGAGCAGGCGCGCGAAGGCCTCGATATGCGTGGCGGCACCCTTGGGCGCGGGCACCGCGTCGAAGGAGAGATAGGCGATCCGAGATTCCGCTTGCGTCATAGGCGCCGTTAGCTTAAGATAACCGGGAATAGGTGGCTATGGCTATTGACGCGGAGAAATTGCGAACCAGTGGCGTCTACGAAGCTCAGGCCCCGCTCGAGTCCGTGCTGGCAGACGTCGCGGAAATCGACAAGGCGGAGCGGCAGTTCGCTCAAGCCCGCAAGGCGAAGGTCCGGCTTGGATTCCTGAGCCTGGGCATCGGGGTGCTCGGGATAGTCTTGGCAGTGTTCGCCGTGGCCTTCGCTCTCGTGGGCGTGCTCATGGCTCTGGCGGGATTCGCCTGCGCGGTGATTCTGTGGGTTTCCGCCTACCGATACGGGCGCAACCTCAAGACCTATCGGTGGCGCTTCGAGTTGCTGGGGCGGCTGGCGGCGAGCCTGCAACAAGACAGCGATCCCAAGGCCCCAGTCAAGGTGTCGCTGGGGCTGAAAGACCGGGCGCGTTTCCTCAAGGAAGAGGTTTGGCCGGTGCGGCCGCGCGGCAAACAGCGGTTTACCGCGGACGACTGGCTCTCCATCCAGGGCCGGTTCCTGGACGGCGCCGAATTCTCGGAAACGATGCAGGAGCTGACTCGAACGCGAACCTACACCAATCCACGCGGCAAGAGCAAAACGAAGTGCCGGTCGCGGCATTTCATCGGTCTCCGGCTGGCCTGTCCCAAAGACTCGTACGGAGATCTGCGGCCC
>PMEV01000447.1 GCA_003154855.1 Bryobacterales bacterium | reverse complement strand
AGGCCAAGGGCCTGCCCCACAGCGAAGGCTGGCGGAGGTAGACTGATGTGATCCGCAAAGGAGCCCACTATGGTGAGATTCGCCATGATGTTGGCGTCGGCCGTCGAGTGGTTCATGGACAAGTTCATGAACTGGTTCCTGGAAGCGATCGTAAGCCGGATCGATAAGCGCTACCACATCCGTGAACAGCCCTTCACCGGACCCACTAGCCTGGTGGCTGGGGTCGACGTTCCTGTGGATGTGCAGGCGGCACTGCAGCAACCCGCCGCGGCCTGCGTCTGCCTGCGCGCCGAACACCGCCGGCTCGAGCGGTACGCGTACCTCATCCGCATGGCCCTCTCGCGCAGCGAAACCGAGCTCGACCCGGAGGCTCTCTCGGAGTTCGACAAGCTCCAGCAACTGTGGACCGTTCACTCGGGGAGGGAGGAGAAAGTGCTCTTTCCCCGGTTGCAGGCGTCGCTAGCCGCCGTCTTGCCGGAGTTGGAGGAGGAGCACCGCGGCATTGTGGCGGCCGGGCGCCGGGTGCGGGATCTGCTGGAAGTGCCGCCGCAAGCTCGCAACGAGCAGTGGCTGGCCGACTTTCGAGCGCGTACCAGCGAGACGCTGGACTTGATCCTCGGCCATATCCAGCAGGAAGAGGTCCGCCTGCTGGCTCCGGCCGAGAAGGATCTGCCCGCGGAAGACCAGCAGCGTCTGGCGGCCGAGATGTACGCCTCAGCCGCCTAGCGCTTCCAAGGCCGCCCGTTCCATCACCGGGCGCGGCGCGGTGTCCCCGGTCCAGATCTCGAACTGCCGGGCGGCCTGTTCGAGAAACATCTCGGCGCCGCGGATCACCGTCCGGCCCTGCTCGCGCGCGCGGCGAAGCAACAGCGTCTCCAACGGATTGTAGACCATGTCGAAGACTACGTCGGCCGGAATGTGGTTCGAGAAAAAGCACTCGTCGAGGTGGGGACTCATCCCCAGCGGCGTGGAGTGTACCAGCGCGTCGAAGTGGCGCGTCTCGGCCTGCTCGCGCAGCAGCGGCTCGGCCCCGCAGATCTTGGCCAGCGCCCGCACGCGATCCGGGTTGCGGCCCACGATGGAAACCCTGGCGCCCGCGTCGGCCAGCGCGAATGCCGCGCCCCGCGCCGCGCCGCCGTTGCCCACCAGCAGGACCGTCGAGTTGGGCAGCCGCAGATGACGTTCCAACGGCACGCGCACGCCCTCGGCATCCGTGTTCGTCCCGCGCCACTTTCCCGCCCGGCGCCACACCGTGTTCACGGCGCCAATGCGGCGCGCCAGCGGATCGACCACGTCCAGGTAGCGCACGATCTTCTGCTTGTGCGGGATGGTGACGCTGAACCCGGCCATCGGCAAGTCCGCCGCCGAAGTCATGAAGTCCCTCAACTGCGCGGGCGGCACCAGAAACGGAAGGTAGACCGCGTCCATGCGGCGCGCCTGGAAAGCGCGGTTGAGCACCACCGGGGAGATGGAGTGCCGCACCGGATCGGCGATCACCCCGTAGATCTTGGCCGCGCGCGCGACTTTCCCGATGCGGTAAACCTGGCGCAATTGCCGTGCCGAGATCTGCCCGGCCGCGGTGCCTTCCGCGCTCCTCGGCGCGGCGTACGTGAACAGGCCCCCGAACACCGTCGAGAGCACCCGCGAGGGGAATCCGGTCTCACCCATCGCCAGCAGCACCAGCGGCATTCGAGGGTGCGTCCGGGCCAGCGATAGCAGCCGGAAATTGTCCGAGGGTTTCCGCGCCGTGGTCACCAGCTTATAGGCGTCCGCCGGGATCCGGGACATCCTGGCCAGCACCGCCTCCATCCCCGGCGTGCCCTCGAAATTGTGATACGAGAGCATCAGCGCCGCTCGCCCCCGGAACATTTCGAACCGGGCCCCGGGGCTCTCCGCCGTCTCGATCTCAACGTCCACCGCGCGGGCCCCGGCTTCCACCGCCGCGTTCAGGATGCGGATCTGCTCCTCCACGCTGCCGTTGAACCGGCCCTGATTCTGGCGCCGCCGGCAGGTGGCGATCACCATGCATTCCGGAGATTCCCGCAGCAAGGTCTTAATGGCCTGCACGCCCTGCTCCGGCGCATCCAGGTGGTCCAGCCGGAATTCGAGGAACGTCTCGCCCGCTTCCACTTCGCTCCGGGCGTGCTCCAGCAGTCGGTCGGCGCCGGAGAACCCCAGCGCGACGCAGATGCGGGAAATGGAGCCGAGAGGTTGCATCAATAGGGCGTCAATCAGAATATCACGGACCGAGGCTGGTGGCGCGCGCGGGCAAGCGCCCAGCTACGAGTTCTCCTTCGCCAGGCGCGCCTTCCAGTCCTCCAGGATGGCGATGGTGGCGGTCGCTCCGAAGCGGTCGCAGCCGGCCTGGTACACCTCGATCGCCCGCTCCAGCGTGCGGACGCCCCCGGCGGCCTTCACCCGGACGTTCGGCCCGGAGTGGGCGCGCATCAGCCGCAGGTCCTCCAGCGTGGCCCCGGTGGGCGCGAACCCGGTCGAGGTTTTCACGAAATCGCAGCCCGTATGGGTCGCGATCTTGCAGGCCACGATTTTGAGCTCGTCGGTGAGGTAGGCGTTCTCGAAGATGACCTTCAGAATGGCGCCCGCATCGTGGCAGGCCTCGGCCATCTGCGCCAACTCCATCTCCACGTACTGGAACTGGCGCGAGATCAGCTTGCCGATGTTCAGAACCATGTCGATCTCGCGGGCGCCCCGGCGCAACAAGTCGCGCGCCTCATAGAGTTTCGCGGCGGTGGTCGTGGACCCGTGCGGGAAACCGGCCACGCTGCCCACCGGAACTCCGCTCCCCTCCAGCCAGCGCAGAACCGCATCCACGTCGCTGGGGCGCACCGTCACAGAGGCCACGTTGTATTGGCGGGCGACGCGGCATCCCTCGAGCACCTGCTCGTCGGACAACTCGGGCCGGAGCAGCGAGTGATCGATCATCTTGGCAAGAGCTTCGTAACTGGCCAGCGGCGGCCTTACATCGGGATCCATCGCGAGTTCCCTTTCTGCTGGAAGGCCGGCCGGAAGGCCGGCTGCNNTTGCGCCTTGGCCTTGGTGGCCAGCTCCGAGGTCGGAGCGCGCTTGATGACGGCGCGAAACTCGGCGATAGCCCCCGCCTTGTCCCCCATCAGCACCAGCGTGCGGCCCTTCATGAACATGGCGTCCAACAGTTTGGTGTTCTTGCCCTCGGGAAACTGCTCCAGCACCGCGTCGAAGGCCTTCAGAGCCGTCTCGTAGTCCTTGCGGTTGTAACTGATCTCGCCGACGTAGTACTGCGCGTTGGGCGCCGTGTCGGTGTCGCGGTAATACTTCAGGTAATCGCCAAACTCCTGCAGCGCCATGTCGGAATTGCCGCCGTCTTTATCCCGCATGGCATTGGCGTACAGCGCGTCGGCCGAGAGGCCCTGCGGCGGGCCGCCGGAAGCCGGGGCGCCCGGAGGCGCCGGGGGCGAGGAGATCACCTTCATGGTGTTCCCCAGATCCACCAGGGTCCGCTCCAGCTTGCCCAGACGCGAACTCAAATCGTCGACCGAGACCCGGACGGCCTGGAACTCGTTGGCCATCTGGTCCACCTTGCTGCCCGTGGCCGTGAGCGGCTCGGAGAGCTTACTTTCCCGTTCGCGCAGGGAGGAGTCCAGCACCGCCATCGACGTGTTCAGCTTGGCGATGCTATCGAGGCACTGCTGAACCAGCGTGTTCAGACTGCCCATCTTCTCGTTGAAGGTGCTGTCCAGCTTGCGAACCTGGTCCTGCAAGCTCGCAACGTCCCGCTGCAACTCCACCATCTGCCGATTCTGTCCAAAGGACACGGGCGTTAGCAAAAAGGCGGCGATAGCCAGCCGTAACCACTTCATTGTCGTTCTCCTGCCTAACTGCCGCGGCGCACCTTGACGCGCGCACCGCGACCCGATTCCGGCGCCGGAGGAGGGCACAACTCACGCGTCGGGCCGCTCCTCCGGTCCTGTTCTCTCCCGGCTACTGGGCCGCCGAGAAGTGTACGTGGCGGTTCTTCTGCCAGCACTCTTCGTTCGACTCGGTGCAGGCCGGCTTTTCCTTCCCGTAACTAATGGTACTCAGCTTGCCCGCGGGAACTCCCAATTGCACCAGGAAGTCCTTCGCCGAACTGGCGCGCCGTTCGCCCAGCCCCAGGTTGTACTCGGCCGAGCCACGCTCGTCGCAGTTGCCTTCCACCTTCACTACGGCATCGGGCATGTCCGTAAAGATCTGTTTCAACCCGTCGGCATCCCGGGTGAGCACGGCTCGGGCATCCTCGCGGATGTCGCTCTTGTCGTAGTCGAAGTAAGCGTCCAGGACCCCGGTTTCCAACAGTTCGCTTAGGTTCTTCTTGGGCGGCGGCGGTGGCGGCGGCGGTGGTGGCGGCGGTACGGTCACCGTTACGGTTGCCGTAGCCGATTCGCTCCCTCCCGGCCCCTTGGCCGTCAGCGTATAGGTCGTCGTGTCGCTCGGGAAAACCTGGCGGCTGCCCCGCGCGGCGATTGTGCCCACGGCCGGCGCGATGTCGATGTCGGTGGCATCGCCGACGGTCCAGTTGAGGGTGGACGCCTGGCCGCGCTCCACCGTCGCCGGCTCAGCCGAAAACTGAACGCTGGGCTTGGGCGGCGGGGGCGGTTGCACTACCGGTGGCGGGGGTGGTGGCGGCGGGGGTGCAGGCACCGGTTTCTTGCAGCCCGTCGCGATCAAGAACAAAGACAGCGCCAACAACACGAGACTGACATTTCGCTTGCTCATTCTGAAGTTCGCCTCCTGAGATTCCAACATGTCATTCTGCTCTCTGCTTGCTCCACACGGGCATCGTATTCAGACCCTGTGTGGTAAGTTGCTGGAGTTGGGTGCCATCCGCCAGCATCGTCCAGATCTGCGTCGAGCCGCTGCGATTCGACGCGAAGACGATGTGTACTCCGTCCGGCGCCCAACTCGGATTCTGGTTGCATCCCGCGCCATGCGTCAACTGGTTGACCTGCCGGGACGCTACGTCCATCACGAAAATGTTGTAGTTGCCCGGCGCGTACCCTCGCGTCCAGGCGAATGCGATGTGCTGCCCATCCGGGTGCCAGGCCGGATTCACCGCCTCTCCCTCGCCGGTGGTCAGGCGCGAGACGTCGGCGCCATCCAGGTTCATGCGGTAGATCTGCGGCAGGCCGGAGCGCCCCGAGACGAACACCATCTCGGAGCCCGATTTCGGGTTCACCTTGGGCTCGATGTCGATGGCGGAAGAGAAGCCAATACGACGCAAGCCGCTGCCCTCCAGATTAGCCATGAAGATCTGAGTCCATCCGCCGATTGAAGACGCCAACAGGACGTGCTGTCCGTCCGGAGTGAACTCGGGGGTAGTGGCCACCGACGACGCCGGACTGTAAAAAGGCAGTCGCCTTCCTGTCTCCAAAGAGAATACAAATATAGCAGGATTGCCCGGCTGGAAGGTAGTGAACGCCAGCCGCGTACCGTCCGGAGAAACGGCTGGCGTAAACGTGATGGACTTGTACTGGGTGACCTGCTTTTGGTTGGCCCCGTCGGGGTCCATGGACCATATCTCTTTGATGCCACGCCCGCTGCGGTTGGATACGAAGTATATCTTCGAGCCCACCAGGCTGACCCCGCCGAACTGCTTCAGGATGTCGGCGGCGAAATCGTGGGCCACCTTGCGCGCGCCCGCCTCGCCCAGCGGCCCGAGGTAGGTCTTGCCAAACACCTGGGCGTTGGCCAGGTCGGCCTGGAGGACGTTATAGAGCCAGGCGCGCAATACGATCTGATCGCCCTGCGACGCCGTGTAGCCGAAGGCCAGGTAGCCCGCCTTCACCGGCGGCTCGCTCCAATCCGTCAGCCAGGGGCCCTGCGAGATAGGCTTGGGCGGCGGCGCGCCCCGGCGCGCGGGAGGCGCAGGCAGCGGCCGCCGGAAGTCCTCGGGCCGCTGGGGCGTTTGCAAAGGATACATGCTCTTGGGCGCCATGGCGTACATGCCGGAGCTTTCCAGATCCTTCCACAGGGTCTGATTGAAGACACCCATGAACGCTTGGGCGTCGCCGGCCCCGCGGAAGTCCGGGACCGCGATCGCGGACCTCTGGCTCGAGGTCAGCGTGATCACCACGTCGCTCTGCTGCGCGGCCAGAAGGACTACGGCCGCCAGCCCACAGAATCCGATCCAAACGGTTCTCTTGGTCATCGCTTTAGTTGAAACCAGAATTCGATCTGCGCGCTGTCGCGCTGATAGCCCGGGGGCAGTGGCGGGAACGGAGCCGCGTCGTAGATGGCCCGCTGCGCCGAGTAATCCAGTGTACGGTTCCCGCTGCCCTGCAAGACCCGCACATTGCGGATCTGGCCGTTCCCGACGATATCGAAAGTCACCACCACCGGCGGCGCGCTTTGTAAACGGGCCTCCACGTCGTCGGTGCGCCACTTCTGGCCGACGCGCTGCTCCAGCAGGTCGCGGTACCAGCCGAATCCCTGGCCGAACGACCCGCGCGGCCCCACCCCCACCATGCCGCCCAGGGAACCTGCGCGCCCTCCGTACATATTGGAGCTGATGGCCTGCCCGGAGCTGCTATAGAGCTGGTTCGGCTGCTCCGGCTGAGGCCTGTAGGACGGCGTCTGCTGGACTCTCGAAGCGCGCTCATGCGCTTTGCCGCGAATCGGAATGGCGTCGGGCGCGGGCGCACGCGCCGCTCTGGGCTTGGACTTGGGCGGCAGCGGCACCCTGGATTCGGTATCGTTCGCCAGCGGGTTGGCAGCCCCCGGGCGGGCCCGCAGCGGAATCTGCTTCACCGCCGTCACGCCCACCGAGCCGCCACCCACGGCGTGAGGATCGCCCCACTGCACCCCATGCCCTCCCAGCGACGCGGACAAAACGATGCCCGAAAAGATCAGCGCGTGCAAGCCCACCGACGCCAGCACGGAGATGCGCACCGGATCCCGCTGTTCCAGAACGTCGACATGGCCGGACATCTGCGCTGGCATCCGAAACCCCGGGCCTCAGCGGCCCTTCTTCTTGTCCGCCTCGTCCTCCGGCTGGGTCACCATGTTGATCCCCAGCTTCTCCTCGCTCAAGGCGCTAACCACCTGGGCGATCACATCCCAAATGGCGTCCTTGTCCGCCCGCAAGTACACCGACGACGCGCCGTGGAACTTCTTCCGCACCTGCGTTCCCAGATCGTTGATGTTGATCATCTGGTCGTTCAGGTACAAGTTGCCGCTCCGGGTGATGGTGACCACCGGCAACTCCTGCGCCGTATCCTTGACCTGCTTGACCTTGGGCACGTCCACTTCCATGCCGAATTCCATCACGTGCGCGGTGAGCATGAAGATCACCAGCAGCACCAGCACCACGTCCACCAGCGGCACGATGTTGATCTCCGCCAGCGTCCGCGTGCCCCGGAACCGGCTCCGCCCGCCCGCGCCCCCGCTGCCAATCGAGAAGGCCATCGCGCTATTCCTCGAAGCTCCTCTCGGAGACGTTCAGAAACTCGAGCACGAAGTCCTCCATCCGCGCGCCGATCTCCCGAATGACGTAGCCGTAATGGTTATAGAAGATGGCGGCCGGAATGGCGGCGGCCAGCCCCATGGCGGTGGCCACCAGCGCTTCCGAGATGCCCGGCGCTACCGCGCGCAAACTGGCGCTGCCCGCCTGCCCCAGCCCCTGAAACGATGCGATGATGCCCCAAACGGTTCCGAACAGGCCGATGAACGGCGTCACCGTCGCGGTGGTGGCCAGCCAGTTCATGCTCCGTTCCAGCTTGGCCAGCTCCTCGCTGATGCCCAGTTGCAGCGTGCGCTCCAACGCCACCATGTTGGCCACCGTGCCGCGCACTTTGATCTGCCGCGTGACCTCCTCGTAACCGAAGTCGAACACCGTGGCCAGCGGGCAGGGCCGGAACTGCTCCGCCACCACCGCCACCGCCTCCAGGCCGTTCGACTTGCGGAACGCCCGCAGGAACCGCGCATTCGACGCGCGCGCCCGCCGCAACGCCATCCACTTGGAGAAGATGATCGCCCAGGAGGTGACCGAGAACATCAGCAGTATCCCCAGCACCGCCAGCGGCAACGGCTTGAACTGGAGCACCATGTCCCAAACGCTGTTGTACTGTTGCAGCAGCAGAAAGAGGTTCAAACGTTTTCCCCCACGAGTCCTATCATAAACGAGCCTCGCCTCCAGCGGATGCCGGGGCCTGACGAGATTTCTTGACTTCCGCAGAATCTACCGGGTTTGTGGGGTCAGCCCTTCCGGGCTGCCGCCGGGCTTCTGCCCGGCGCATCCCGCTGCGCTTGACCACCGGAATTCCAGCGGCGAATCGGCCAATCCCGCTGTGACCGGATTGAATTCAATATTTCGCTGCACCCGCCGGAAACTCTCTTCGTCGCCAACCAGGCGATCATAGCTCTCGTCCTGCCAGAAAGGCACGCCGCGCCTGCCCAGAATCTGGTTGGCCCGATGGCCCGTAAATCCCTTCAGTGGCCCCAGCCACTGGCTGGAATTCACGAGCGGAGTCACCAGCAGATGGACGTGGTTGGGCATGACCACGTAGCAGTGTAAGCGATACCTCTGGAAACGGGCTTCGCCATCAGCCAGTGCCTGGACCACCAGTTGCGCGATCTCGGGTTGGCCCAGGAATGTGGGGCCGCTGCGGGCCTGGTCCAGGAATCGGTCCAGAGCTACGAAGGCTCGGCCGGAGGTCACTCTGGCCGGCGGGAAGACCCGGTTAGCCGGCAAACTGCCTGCCAGGCGGAAGGTGACGAACAGGGGTTGTCCGACGAGCTCCCAGTGCGGGAGGCGGCGCTCGTACTGCCTCATGGTTAGCGTAGTGCTGGCAGCGCCCCGAGATTCTCAAGAGCTTGTATTCCCCAGACGCCGGGCCGAAGCCCGGCGGCAGCCCGGAAGGGCTGACCCCACCGGTTCTGTGCTATGCTACAGAAGTACAAGACGGAGATAAAGAGAGAGAAGGAGTATCGACTCTAGGATGGCACTGGCGACAGAGGTTAAGAAGCAGATTGTCGGGAAGTTCCGGGCGCATAAGACCGATACCGGTTCCTCGGAAGTGCAGGTGGCGCTCCTGAGCCGGCGTATCGCCGAGCTCACGGAGCATTTCAAGACGCATAAGAAAGACCACCATTCCCGAAGGGGTCTGTTGCTCTTGGTCGCACGGCGGCGGCGGCTCCTGAACTACATGAAGTCCGAGACGCCGGAGCGCTATAAGAAGCTCATTCAGGATTTAGGCATCCGCCGCTAGAGCATACTCACAAGCACAGCGGGCGAGAGTCCATTGGTTGGAGACCTGTTGGGGACATCGCCCTGGTTCGAAACCCGCTAAGCTCGTTCCGCTCCATCTCCAGCGTAGGCAGTTCCGATGAACAGCCCTTACACGAACCGGCCCGGTGGCCGGGATTGGAGAATTCAAAATGGTTCACACTTCTGAGATTGACCTGGGTTCCTGCACAATTTCCATTGAGACAGGCAAGGTCGCAAAACAGGCGAACGGCGCGGCCGTCGTTCGCTGCGGCGATTCGGTCGTGCTGGTATCGGCGTGTATGGCGCCGGAGCCAAAGATAGGCGCGAGCTTTTTCCCGCTCACGGTAGATTACCGCGAATACACTTACGCGGCCGGGAGGATTCCCGGCGGCTACATCAAACGCGAGGGACGCCCCTCGGAAAAAGAAGTCCTCACCAGCCGGCAGATCGACCGGCCCATCCGCCCTCTGTTCCCCAAGGGCTTTAGCCACGAGACCCAGGTGATCGCCATGGTGCTCTCCGCCGACCCCCAGGTGAATCCGGATACCCTGGCCATGGTGGGAGCGGGCGCGGCCCTGGCGCTCTCCGACATTCCGTTCCCCGAGACTCTCGCCGCCGTGCGGGTCGGCCTGGTGGACGGGAAATTCATCGCCAACCCCACCTACGACCAGGTGCGGGCATCCAAGCTGAGCATCACCGTGGCCGGGACCGATGCCGGCATCGTGATGGTGGAAGCCGGCGCNNTGCTGCAAGAAGATCGTGGCCGGAATCCGCGAGCTGGTCTCGAAGGCCGGCAAGCCCAAGATGGAGTTCACCCCGCCCGCCCTCAACCAGGAACTCTACGACCAGCTTTCCACCGAGCATCGCGCCACCCTCGCCGATGCGCTGGACACCCAGAAGCATTCCAAGGAAGAGAGCCACGCCAGCGTCCACGCCCTCAAAAAGCAGGTGATGGAGGCCGCGGGCGAAGAACTGAAGGCGGAGGCCGGCAAGGTCTTCGAGGCCCTCAAAGAGCGCATCTTCCGCGAACAGATTTTGGACCTGCACCGCCGCCCCGATGGCCGGAAGTTCGATGAGATCCGGCCCATTACGATCGAAGTCGGCGTGCTGCCCCGGGTCCACGGCTCGGCCCTGTTCACCCGCGGGGAAACCCAGGCGCTAGTCACGGTGACCTTGGGCACGAAGGACGACGAACAACGCCTGGAGCTGCTGGAAGGCGGCGAGACTTCCAAGCGCTTCATGGTGCACTACAATTTCCCGCCCTTCAGCGTGGGCGAGGTTGGATTCATGCGCGGCGCGGGCCGCCGGGAGATCGGCCACGGCGCACTCGCCGAGCGCGCTCTCACCGCGGTAGTCCCCGCGGACACCGCTTTCCCGTACACCATGCGCGTGGTGAGCGACATTCTGGAGTCCAACGGCTCCAGTTCGATGGCCACCGTCTGCGGCGCCACTCTGTCGCTGATGGACGCCGGCGTGCCCCTCCCTTCGCCGGTGGCCGGCGTAGCCATGGGGCTGGTGATCGAAGGAGACCGCTACGCGGTGCTTACCGACATCGCCGGCGCCGAGGACCACTACGGCGACATGGACTTCAAGGTCGCCGGCACGCGCCAGGGCATTACCGCCCTCCAGATGGACATCAAGATGCCCAACGTGACCACCGCGGTCATGCGCGAGGCGCTTGACCAGGCGCTCCAGGGCCGCCTCTTCATTCTCGGCAAGATGGAAGAGGTGCTCCCGGCGTCGCGCCCGAACCTTTCGCCCTACGCGCCCCGCATTTACACCGTGACCATTCCCACCGACAAGATCCGCGAGCTGATCGGTCCGGGCGGCAAGATGATCCGCAGCATCGTCGAGCAGACCGGCTGCAAGATCGACGTCGAGGACGACGGTACGGTTCACGTCTGCTCGGCCGACGAAGCCTCCGCCGCCAAGGCGCTGCAAATGGTTTCCGACATCGCGGCCGTGGCCGAGGTGGGCAAGACCTATCTGGGCAAAGTGGTCCGGCTGGTCGATTTCGGCGCCTTCGTCGAGATCTTCCCCGGCACCGACGGCCTGCTCCATATCAGCGAGATCTCCGAAACCCGCATCAAGAACGTGCGGGACGAGCTGCACGAAGGCGACCAGATCCTGGTGAAGGTTCTGGGGCTCGAAGGCAACAAGATCAAGCTGAGCCGCCGCGCGATCCTCAAGGAGCAGCGCGAGAAGCTGAAGTCCGGCAAGAGCTGAAGACCTCAGGCCAGCCCTGCCGATGCACGATCGGCAGGGCTGGCCACTTCCACATTTCGCCGAAGTCCCGCGCGGTAGCGCCGGCGGTCTTGCCGCCGGTGTATTTCCAAACCGGCGCTCACAGGGCTCGCCTCGAGGCCAACGGCCAAGCGCAGCGACCCGGGCTGTGGCAAATCGTGCGTCGCAACAGAGTCTCCCCCTTGCCTTGCCATACATTTGTACGCACAAGGAAACGTGTGCTTCGAATGGGGCCCGTCCTCGTCGTGGTCTCCACGTACCGCGGCGCATCAACGCTTGGAATACGAGGCAGGAATGCCATGAAAAACTCCTACGATTTCAGCAAGGGTAAGCGGGGNNCGCCGACATCGTCGATCACTTCCTGGCGCGCGCCGACGAGTCCGGCGGCTCGGTCGGATACCAGACGCTTATCAACGAGGCGCTGCGCCGGTCCTTATCGGCTCCCTCGCTCGAGGCCATGGTCCGCCGCGTCATCCGAGAGGAGCTGAAGGGAAAGCGCGGTGCGGCGACCGCCGAATAGGTCATCTGGCCCTGGAAGGCTTCGCTCTCTCTCTTCGGGGCCAGCGGCAAACCAAGGCTTGGAGCGGCCGGGTAGCGAGAGTTGTCGAGGAACGATGTGGCCCAAGCAAGCTACTCTGGTGGACGACTCGTTTTCCTCTGCGTGCCTTTGTTCTCGATGGCCCCAAGGACCTGGCGGATTCTGTCTTGGATCAGATGAAACTGCCGCACTGCCTCAGAAGCTCGTCTCCCGGCGACGCCTTCGGGGGGCGGGACCATCTTGTACACGGAACTCATCGTGGGATCGATAAACAGTACTCTCACTCCCACCCCGATACCTGGGACCATCCGATATGTCCACT
>PMEV01000435.1:5992-9123 GCA_003154855.1 Bryobacterales bacterium | reverse complement strand
AGCTTGAGCGGGTCGTACTCGGAGGGCTTCTCGGCCAGATACTCGCGGAAGCCGTCCGCCATCGTGATTTTGATTTGCGTCGAGATGTTGACCTTGGGCGCGCCGCGCCGGATCAGCTCGCGAAAAGTGTCGTCGGATAGGCCCGTGCCGCCGTGGACGACCAAAGGAATCGGCTCCGCCGCGACGATCTCGGAGACGCGCTGAAAGTTGATCTTCGGCGCGCCCTTGTACAGTCCATGCGCCGTGCCGATGGCCGGCGCGAAACTGTCGATGCCGGTCTCGCGAATGAACGCCACCGCCTTGTCGAGCGCCACCACCGGCGAGCCGTATTCGTCGCCGATGCCGTCCTCCACGCCCTTCACCGCTTCGAGCTCGCCCTCCACCGCGACGCCGTGCCGGTGCGCCAGCGCGACCACCTCTTTGGTCTGGGCCAGGTTGTCCTCGTAACTCAGCTTGGAGGCGTCGAAGAGCACGGAGTTCCAGCCGGCCGCGATGCATTCTGCGATCACCGCGCGGTCCGGGCAGTGGTCCAGATGCAGCGTTGCGGGAATGGGCACGCGCCCCGCCATTTCCTGGAACATCAACTGAATCAGCTTGGCCCCCATCGCCTTCACGGTTTTCACCGAGACCTGGACGATAACCGGCGATCGGGTTTGGGCCGCGGCCTCGAGCACCGCATCCATAGTTAGATCGTTGACGATGTTGAACGCCCCCACGCCGTAACGGTTGTCAAAGGCGTGCTGGAGAAGCTGCTGCATCGGAACCACAGGCATACGCACCTCCGGATTTGCCATGGCAGGCCAGCATCGCCGCGCCNNCTCGGCCAGGTGTGCGCCGTGGTAGGCGGCATTGCCGCGGATCAGGCCCAGCAGCAGCATCTCCCGCGTGGTCTCCAGCGAGACGCCGGAAAAGCTGGCCTGCAGCGGCTCCTTTGCATAGCGGGAGCCGCCTAGAAACGGAACGTACTGCGGCAGCGCCGCTTCGCGCCGGTCCAGGTCGCCGCTCGAAAAGAAATCGGCCAGCACCGATGGAACGTACTGGTCATAGAAGCGCTGGCGCGGCATTTCTCTGCAAAACACCGAGTGAAACCAGTCCAGGGCGATGCCGCCGGCGTTGAGCACGAAGAAGGTGAACCACCGGCCGGGAACCACGTGGCAGCGCACGTTGAAATTCGGCGAGCGCACCGGCGCATCGACCGAAACCGCCGTGATCTCGCAAGTTCCGCAGACGTTGCCGATCGCGCCCGGCTCCGTCTGCCCGCTCGAGAAGGCGGCCAGCACCGCGTCGTTGCCCCCGCACAGAACGGTTGCTTCGAGCGGCAGGCCAAGCTCGCCGGCCATGGAAGGAAGAATCCGCCCCACCGGCGCATAGGAGTGCATTACGGGCGGCAGCTTGCTCTCCGGGATGCCGGCCGCGCGCAGCACGCCGGCGTTCCAGGTGAGGTCGTTGGCCGCGGTGTTATACATCCCGGTGATCGAGACCGTCGACGGGTCGATGGCCCACTTCCCTGTGAGCCGCTTCACCAGATACGTGTTGGTGTGGCCGAACTTCTCCGCCGCCGCCCAAACCTCGGGCTGATTCTCGCGAATCCACAGCATCGAGCACAGCGACGAACCGCCCGCCACCGGCAGATTGCAGGTCTCGCGCAGGAACGTCTCGTCGCCCACCCGTTCCCGAATCGAGCGCGCCTGCTGGTGCGACCGCCCGTCGAAGAACAGGATGGCGGGGCCCAGCGCCTTTCCGTCGGCAGCCATCGGCGTAAGCCCCGGCGTAGTGACCGAAAGCGAAATGGCGCCCACGCGGCCCAGGTACTTTTTCACTTCCGCGCAGCATTCGCCTAGCGCCTGCCACCATTTTTCAGGCTCCACGTCCGCCTTGCCCTCGCCGTAAACGTGGGCCTCGACGGGGCGGGCCGCTTCGCACCTCTGCTCCAGGCCGGCGGAGAAGACGGCCAGCTTGAACGCGCTGGTCCCCACGTCCACGGCCAGGATGTCGCCGTTCATTCCAGCAACCCTTCCTCCATCAGCACTCGCTTGATCTCCGCCTGCTGCTCCGTGGTCAGTGGGAGCAGTGGCCGGCGCGGAATTCCGCCCTTAAGCCCCAACAGGTTCATCGTCGCTTTGACGCCGGCCGGCCCGAAGCCGCCGGAAATGGCCTTGTTGATCCGCGTGACGCGCGTCTGGAAGGGGACGCCGCGCTCCTCGTCGCGTGCCTGGCCCAGCCGGAACAGCTCCATGGCCAGCCCGGGGAAGGTATTCGCCAGCGAGACCGTGCCGCCCACCGCGCCGCCCATCATCGCCCGGAACATGAAACCGACGGAGCCCGCCAGAACGTGAAACGACGGGCTGGTGAGCTTCAGGAACTCCTCGACGCCGCTGGGCGCGCTGTCCTTCATGCCCACGATATTGGCTTGCTCCGCCAGCCGGGCGGCCAGCGCCGGGGAGATCGTCACTCCGCAAAACGCCGGAGCGTTGTAGATCAGCAGCGGGAGCGGCGCGCGGTCGGCCAGTGTCGCGAAGTACCGGAACAGCACCTCGTCGGTCATCTGCCTGCGGAAATAGCTCGGAGAAAGCACCAGTCCGAAGTCGGCGCCCGCTCCGGCCGCCTGCTCGAGGAAGCGCTCGGTATCGCGCTGGGCGTCGTAGGCCGCCCCCGCCATCACCACCTGGCCGGGTCCCTTGTGCCGCACGATGGTCGCGAGCACCGCCAGTTTCTCCTCCTCCGTCAGGCTGCGGTTCTCGCCATTCGACCCCAGCGCCAGATAGCCCAGCACTCCGCTCCGGGCGTAGTGCCCGAGGTTGAAGATGAGCGCGTCGAAATCCACCTCCTCATCCTCGCGGAAGGGGGTCGAGATGGGGACGAACACCCCGGAAATCTTTTCGAGCAGCAGCCGCGGATCCATGCGCGCGCCTCCTTGTCAGGCCCCGACCAGTTCGGGCAGCCGCGCCAGTTCGGCCGGCGTGCTGTTGTCCGGAACCGAACAGCCGGGCGCGAGCAGGTACTTCGCGCCGGCGGCGGCCTGGGCGGCGTGCCACTGGGCCGCCATCTCCTGCGGGGTCAGCTTGCCATACTGCAACTCGTCGATGCCGCCCATCAGCGGCGCCGCAGGGAACTGGCCGCGAACCTCGGCA
>PMEV01000435.1:0-5900 GCA_003154855.1 Bryobacterales bacterium | reverse complement strand
AGCGCGTCCAGCAGCGCCTGCGGATTCTCGGCCTTCAGCCGCAGCAACTCCTCCTCGGAGGACAGCTTCTCGGCGACTTTCCAGGGATTGAACAGGGTCTCGACGAAATACTTCCGCCCTCCCAGGCCATCCCGAATGAGTTCCAGCGCGCGAATCTGCGCCGCGAACGGGTTCGATTCCACCTTGAGCTCGTACCATTTCCCGGCCGGGCGCGGATAGGGGAAGTCGCTCATGACTTTCACCAGGTCGGTGCGGTAGTCGCGGTGGAAATCGAGTGTCGCCTGGGCGTGCGCCTCGGGGGTCGGTAGCCGGAAGTGATGCCACAACGTAAAGGGCGGCCGGTCCAGGGGGTCGCCCCGCAGGGCCCGGTCCACCCGCTCGCAGGGAGTGAGTTTCGCCGTCGTGCTGTCTTCGATGATCTGCCTTCGCTCCATTCCCGCCTCCTCCCATCAGTCTAGCCCGGATCTGACGGTGCGCTCGATGGGGGCGGATCGCCGGCCGCCGGGTCTCTTCACACCAACGGGGACGGGCTACGGGTCCTTGTGTACGTTCCCGGGTAGTGGAGTCATGGCGTGGACATGGGACGGATCCCCCGCATCATGAACCGGATCAAAGACTGGGCGGGGGCCCCGAAGCCGGCAGCGTGATCGGTTTCAGCTCGCCATTGACCTCTTCGTAGTTGCGAACCACTTGATCTAGCATATTGCGAAGGAGCTTGGCTTGGTGCCACGGGAGCCTGACAGCCGCCGTCTCCAGCACTACGCCATGTTGGTTCTCCCAGGATGGGTTAGCGTCGTCTGGGACCTGTAACAACTCCCCAAAACGTAGCCGGACGTCGTAGAGCGTCCAGTCTAGATTGACAATATTCGAATAGACGCTATAGACCCCGTCCTCCGGCTGTTCAAGCGGGATCTTTGTGAGGTCAACGCTTTGTAGGTTCTGCGCTTTCGCTTTCTCGTCTTCAGTTTCCATTTTGGTGTCCAGCGCTCAGTTGTTGGAAAGATGCCTCGTTGCCAGCGCGGATCAGGTTTCCCGGGTAGGCGGGATTACTGGCGAACTCTAGCGGCGGAGATCCCCGAGTCCGACCCATCGACTCGCTACCTGCGCTGGCCCTGGAAAAGCCCCCTGCGATCTCCTGGCTTGGTGGCTTCCTCGGTACATCCGAAGAGGGCTTAGGACTGCGCACCTTCTGAAAACCGGGTGAATTGAGGGGATGATGAAGTCGAACCTTGCGGCCGGCTGCCACTCTTGGTGCGGTCATCCCCGGGAACAGGTTGCGGTCTTCCCGGAACGACGGAGCATAGAGTGCGTCGGGCGAGAGGTTGACGACGTCGTCCAAGAGCTCGGAGAAGGGAGCGAAGCAGACCTTCAAGCCGGTATCGAACGTGCTGGCCACAAGCAACAGAGTTGGGACTGTCGGGATGGCAGCGTTGGGGTCCTCTAATCTGGACACCCACGATTGTGACTTCCCGAGGCGCTCTGCGAATTCTGTCTGCTTCATCCCCCCTTGCCACTTCTCGCGAATCGTCTTGATCTGCGCGGCCAGTCCCGTACGGATCTTCTCCTCGACGAATGCATGGCGGTACTCCTCGCTACCGCCAAGATTCTGGAGCAGGCTGTCTCTTAAACTCGTGTTTCCGGATTCTGGATCTATCGGCGAGGACGATCTTGCGGTTTCCATCTGCGACCTCCAACACTCTCCTAGGCAGTTTCCCCTTCTCGATGACTCCGTGAACCAGGGTGAATGCAGTTGGGTGTGGGCCGTAGAAGCCCAGAGGACGATACTGCGCCCCACCGAAAGCCACCCGCAACTCTATCAGATCCGGCCAGCCCCGCACTGCGCTTGCAAACTTCTCCGGCCAGAGCGCGATCGACTGCATATACAGAATGCGGACATCGATCTTCGCGGCAGCCTTCGCGGGCAATGAATCCAGCCACGCTCGCATGAGGTTGTTGCCCCGGCGGTCCAGGAAGTCGTAGAACAGCCACGGATTCATTCTATCGGAAATTCCTGATATGAGCAATGGTCTTCTATTGACGTTGTATCATGAAATCCCGATAGTTGGCATATTCACATGAAAGTAAAAGGCAAACAGCTCCAAGTCTCACGACCGAAACCGCTGGCCTCCCACGATTTTAGCCCCTGTAGCTCAATCAGGATAGAGCCTCCCGCTGCTAAGGGGAAAGTCGCTGGTTCGAGCCTGACCAAGGCCATAGGATTGGCCGGTCCCACTGGTAGCTGCTACTACCACCAAGGCCCGGCCTCGGGCACGCTCAAAGGCAGGATTGACACCCACAGCCATTCTCGGTCGTTCACCCGAAGAACGCAAGGTTCAACTGGACCGTTTGTCCGAGAGCAACGCCTCGCCAGACGTGCACGCGCTTCACCCGGCTCGCCTATCCCTCCTCCATGAAGCGGGAGGACTTGAAGGGCGCTCTGACCCCGCACTTCGCGCACCACGACCATTGCACGGTCCACGGTTCTCTAAGAATGGCGCCGGCCATGGCCCCGGGATCTTAGGTCGGGTTTGGGGGCTGGAGGACCTCATCCCCACCCTGCGACGCCGCACCCTCCCATGCCAGCGCCCGAGTTCGGATATAATCTTTCAACGTGGACCATTTCCTCGCTGTGCTAATCGCCCCGGCTCCAAGCAGCCGGCTGATGACGTTGGGTTCCGTCGATCTGGCCATCATCGCGGTGTACTTTCTGTACGTGCTGGGGATCGGCTATTATCTGAAACGCTTCTCGAAGTCCGGAGAGGACTTCTTCCTGGCGGGGCGCGAAATGACCGCCTGGATCGCCGGCCTGAGCTTTCTCGCGGCCAACCTGGGCTCGCTCGAACTAATGGGCTGGGCGGGCGCCGCCTACCAGTACGGCATTCTGGCGGCGCACTGGTACTGGGTGGGCGCCATTCCCGCCATGCTCTTCCTGGGCATCGTGATGATGCCCTTCTACTACATCTCCAAGACGCACTCGGTGCCCGGTTACCTGCAGCTTCGTTACGGGGAATCCTCGCGGGCGCTGGGGGCCATCTCCTTCGGGTTGATGACGGTGCTCATGTCCGGCATCAACATGTACGCCATGGCCAAGGTGATGGGCGTGGTGCTGGGTTGGGACATGCACTTCTCCATCTGGGTCTCCTCGATCACGGTGGCCATCTACGTCGCCCTCGGCGGACTGCGTTCGGCCATCTTCAACGAGGTGCTGCAATTTGTGCTGATCTGGCTGGGCGCCCTGCTGATCCCCATCCTGGGCATGATCGAGGCGGGCGGCTGGAACGGCATGGTGAACAAGATCCAGGCGCGCCTGCACGCCGACTACACGCACCTGTGGAGCACCATGGGATCGTTCACCGACAACCCCATGGGCATCCACTGGACCGGCATCGTCCTGGGCCTGGGCTGGGTGATTTCCTTCGGCTATTGGACCACGGATTTTCTGGTGGTGCAGCGCGTGCTCGCGGCCAAGGATCTGCGCAGCGCCAAGCTGGCCCCCATCATCGGCTCGGCTTTCAAGATGGCTGTGCCGTTCATCGTGATCCTGCCCGGCTTGCTGGGCCTGGCCCTGCTGCCGGCCGACCTGCATATCACCAGCGCCGACATCGCCGCCAATACCGGCGGGCATAGCTACGACGAGGTCTTACCACTAATGATGGTGCGGTATTTCGGGCCCGGCCTGCTGGGGCTCGGCATTACCGCCCTGATTGCCGGCTTCATGTCCGGGATGGCCGGCAACGTGAGCGCCTTCGCCACCGTCTGGACCTACGACATCTACCGCGCCTTCATGCGGAAGAACGCCTCGGACGACCACTACGTGAGCATGGGGCGCTGGTGCACCATCCTGGGCGTGCTGGTAAGCATCGGCACGGCCTACCTGGTGATGCAGTTCAAGAGCATCATGGATTACGTCCAGGCGCTGTTCAGCTTCTTCATCGCGCCGTTGTTCGGCACCATCTTGCTCGGCATGCTCTGGAAGCGCGGCACGCGCCAGGGCGGCTTCTGGGGCCTGCTGGCGGGCACGCTTTCCTCCATCGGCTTCTTCATCTGGGTCAAGGAAGTCCCCAGCGCACTCTCCTACATCGCCCTCTCCACCCACGCCAAGCCCATGGCCGAGAACATGTATCGCGCCCTCTGGAGTTGGTGCATCTGCGTCGTCGTCACCGTTGTGGTGAGCCTGCTGACCAAGCCCAAGCCCGTGGCGGAGCTGACCGGCTTGGTCTACGGCCTCACCCCGGTGCCCTCGGAAGGGCATCTGCCCATTTACAAACGGTCCATTTTCTGGGCCGTGGCGGTGGCGCTGGTCTTCGTCGTTTTGCAGTGGATCTTCTGGTAGGCGGAAACCATGTCAGAACAAAAGCACTCTCTTTCGATTTGGCTGTTCATCGGCTCGCTGCTGCTGGTTTACGGCCTGCTGATCCTGGGCTCGGGGATTTATGTGCTGAGCCATCCGCCGGAACATCCGCTGGTCCTGGCGAAGCTGAACGCGCCTNNTCTGGTGGGGCGGCCTGCTCATCGTCCTGGGCGTCACCTACATCCTGATCTTCCGCCCCCGCCGCGAGAAGTAGGGGGAGGCGTGCAACTCGGGCGGTTCGGCGTCCCGGGCAGCCGCCAACTTTCGAGTTACCGGCGATCGCTGGGTGCGCGATAAAGAAGTGGATACCGACGCTATTTCTTCGCAAAACCGGTGGAATCCGCTGTGGGGCCAGGATTTCATCCNNCCGGGCCGAAGCCCGGCGGCAGTATGAAATCCCGACCCCACTTCTATGTCGTGCCCCCACGATCGCTTTTCCCCTCACGCTCAAGCGTCCCGTTGTCGTAAGATGTGATGAACACCCCGGAAACGGCTGCGCGATCGGTGAGACCATGCCGGAGATCGGTGATACGTTCTCGCATTACAGAATCCTGTCGAAGCTGGGAGGCGGCGGCATGGGGGTCGTCTGGGAGGCTGAGGATGTCCGCCTCGGACGCCACGTCGCGATCAAGTTCCTCCCTGAGGAGCTGGCCGCGAACCGCGATGCGCTCGAGCGGTTCGCGAGGGAGGCCCGGGCCGCCTCGGCGCTGAATCATCCTCACATCTGCACCATCCACGATCTTGGCGAGGAGCAGGGCAAGCCGTTCATCGTCATGGAGCTGATGAACGGGCGCACGCTCAGCGAGACGATCTCCGGCAGGCCGCTGCCCCTGGAGCGGACGCTCACGCTGGGCTTGCAGATTGCCGATGCACTCGAGGCGGCGCACGGCCAGGGGATCGTTCACCGGGACATCAAGCCGGCGAACATCTTCGTAACCGAACGGGGCGAGGCGAAGCTGCTCGACTTCGGGCTGGCCAAGACGGGGCGTCGTGCCGGGTCGGCGGCCGGCGCTATGGCCACCCTCACCTGCCGGGAAGAAGTCACCTCCCCGGGCACGACTATGGGGACCGTGTCGTATATGTCGCCCGAGCAGGCGCGGGGCGAGGAGGTGGATGCCCGCAGCGATCTGTTCTCCTTCGGTGTGGTGCTGTACGAAATGGCCACCGGAGTACTGCCGTATCGCGGCAGGAGCACGACCGAGACGATCGACGCCATTCTCCACAGCCAGCCGGTGCCGGTGGTACGCCTGAACCCGGACGCGCCCGAGGAGCTCGAGCGGATCCTGTCCAAAGCTCTTGAGAAAGATCCCGCCATGCGGTACCAGGTGGCCGCGGAGACGAAGGCCGACCTGAAGCGCCTGCAGCGCAGCAGCGGCAACGTCGCTGTCTCCTCGCAGACGCTGGCCGCCGCTCCGCGCGCTTCGCGCCTCAAACTTCTCATCGGAGCCGCCGCGCTGGCCGTCGTTCTGTTCACCGCCGGAATCTGGTGGTGGCGGACGTCCACGCCCAACGCCGCGGGCGGCAGCCAGACACGCATCGCCGTGCTGCC
>PMEV01000184.1 GCA_003154855.1 Bryobacterales bacterium | reverse complement strand
GCCGCGCAGGAGTTCCAAAACTCCGTCGAGATGCCACTGTAGCTCGGGTTCTTCAGCATCCGCCCCCGCTTTCCGTTCCGGATCTCCCAGCCGATCTCGCATCCGAACTGGAAGTTGTAACGCTGGTCGTCGATGGACCAGCTCTTGTTGGTCTCCATGTAGATGGCATGGCCGTCGAAGACCTCTTCGAGCGGTTGCGAGCCGGGGAGCAGGCTGATGTTGGTCATGCGGATCAGCGGCAGGCGCCCCCAGCCGTCGGCACGCATGGCGCCGCTCGAGCGCGCCTGGCCGATCTCGGCCGCGGTCTCGCGCGAAGTGAGGTACCCGGCGAAACAGCCGTTCCGAATCACGNNACGTTGACGATCTCCGAACCGTATTTCAAATGGCCCAGCTTGTCGAGCGTCAGGAAGCTCCGGCCGGCGTAGTTCGCCTCGGAACCCAGCACCCGGTCCAACTCGATGGGATGCCCGATCGACTCGTGGATCTGCAATCCCAACTGCGAGCTGTCCAGGACCAGATCGAACGCGCCTTCCGGGCACTGCGCCGCCGAATGGAGCGCCACCGCCTGCTCGGCCATGCGCGGCGCGTTCTCGAGCAACTGCAGCTCGTCGATCAGCTCGTAGCCCTTGAGCTGATACTGCCCTCCGAAGGAGTTCGGGTAGGAGCGCTTCTGAATCTCGTTGTCCCGGAAACTGTAGGCGGCAAAACCGGCGCCGCTGGTCGTGCGCGTCTGATCGATGCGGCTGCCCGCCGAAGAGGCGAACACCTGCCGCTCGCGCGTAAACACCATGGAGGTCTCCGCCAGCGTCACGCCGGAATTTCGCCGCAGCTCGGCGTCGACGGTGAGCAGCAGGGCGAGGTTTTGCTCGATCGGAATGGAGAACGGGTCGATGCGGCAGGGCGAAACCCAGACCGCCTCGCAGGGGTCTTCGGGGGCCAGGCGCACGTCCTTCCTCTTCGCGGCGGAACTCGCGCCGGCGATCTTCCGGGCTAGCGCGGCGGCCTCTGCCAAGCCCCGATCGCTCAGATCGTCCGTGGCGGCGAAGCCCCAGCATCCGCCCACCAGCACGCGTACGCCCGCGCCCAGGCTCTCCATGCTCGAGACGCCGCTCACCTTCCCGTTCTTGGTGGCAACCTGCCGCGTGCGGTTCTCCACCACACGCACATCCGCATAGGAAACCCCGCGCCCGACCGCCTCCCCCAGCGCCGTCTCCGCAATCCGCTTCATCTTTCGATTGTAGCGGGCGGCACTGGATCGACGCTTACTCTACTGTCAGTTGCGTTTCCGGCGGGATCATCTTCCGCCCGCGCAGCCATTTCTCAAACTGGCTTCTCACCTCTTGCGCGTCCACTGCGAAGCCGGCCTCGAGCACGCCGTCCCCGGCGGGCAGCGTCTCGTCGAACGCGCTCGACCCGGTGAAGTCGCGCAGGAAAAACTGATCCAGCCAGGCCTTCGGCGCCGGCGCCACCCCGCCTTCCGTCCGCAACGTCAGCTTCAGTCTTCTCGCGAACATGCCGTTCCGCCCTGGCCGCGGGCCTCCGTTTCAAGCAGCGCCCGTTTCCGCTCCAGGCCCCAGCGGTATCCGCCCAGGCCGCCATCGCCCCGCACCACGCGGTGGCAAGGAATCGCGAGCGACACCGGGTTCGAGGCGCAGGCGTGGCCCACGGCGCGCGCCGACTTGGGCAGGCCGATGGCGTGGGCGACCTGGCTGTAGGTGCGCGTGCCGCCGTAGGGAATCTTGCGCAGTTCCTCCCACACTCGGCGCTGGAACGCGGTCGAACGAATGTCGAGCGGCAGGTCGAGCGCCGGCTGCGCCCCCNNTGCGGAAACTCGGCGCGCAACTCGGCCTCGAGCGGAGCGTCCGACTCGCCCAGCGAAATCGCGCAAATGCCCCGCTGGGTCGCCGCCACCAACAATCGCCCCAGCGGACAACCGGCAATCGAGTAGCCGATCCGCACGCCGCGCCCTCCCCGCCGGTAAGTGGCCGGCGTCATCCCGAGCTGCTCCGCCGCCCGCTCGTACAACCGGCTGCTGGATCCNNAGCGCCGCGATGGGTCGCGGCATCAACTGGCAAGCCAGCTCGACAATGCCCAGCTCCGCACTCCGCGCCTCCTGCGGCTGGCACCGCCGGCAGGCCCGGAATCCCGCACGCTCGGCCGCCTGCGGCGTCTCGAAGTACCGCACCTGGTCGCGCCGGGGCCGCCGCGCCGGGCAACTCGGCCGGCAATAGATCTTCGTCGAGCGCACGGCGAACACGAACCGCCCGTCGAAGCTCGCGTCCCTCGCCGCTACCGCGTTCCAGCGCCGCTCCTCATCCATAGCTTGAGCATAAGGCAGCCCGAGCCCACGAATCTATCCGAATTCCGGCGTCAAACTGCCCGCGGCTGCTAAAATCGGAGTCATCCCCATGGGTTCCCGCGAGTTACGCCGGCAGGCGCTGTTCGAGTCTCTGGACCGGCGCATTCTGTGCCTGGATGGCGCCATGGGCACCCTGTTGCAACAGGCGCGGCTCGGCGCGGCCGATTTCGGCGGGCCGGCGCTCGAGGGCTGCAACGAAGTGCTGGTCCGCACGCGGCCGGACATCGTCATGGGCGTCCATCGCGCCTACCTGGCGGCGGGTGCGGATATTGTCGAGACGAACAGCTTCGGCGGCACGCCCATCGTGCTGGCCGAGTACAATCTTGCGAGCGAGACGCACGAGCTGAACCGGCGCGCGGCCGAGCTGGCACGCCAGGCCGCCGATGAATTCTCGACGCCGCAACGGCCGCGCTTCGTAGCCGGCGCGATGGGACCGACCACCAAGTCCATCAGCACCACCGGCGGCATCACCTTCACCGAGCTGCGCGACGCCTACTATGCGCAGGCTGCTGCACTGGCCGAGGGCGGCGCCGACATTCTCCTGCTCGAGACCTGCCTGGATACGCGCAACGCCAAGGCAGCCCTGCTAGCCTTCCAGCAACTCGGCGGAGAGCTGGGCACGCAGATCCCGGTCATCGTCTCCGGCACCATTGAGCGCACCGGAACGATGCTCGGCGGCCAGAGCGTCGACGCCTTCTATGTCTCGGTCGCCCACGCGGATCTTCTGGCCATCGGCCTGAACTGCGCCACCGGCCCGGAATTCATGACCGACCACCTGCGCACGCTGCACGAGATCGCTGCGACGCGCCTGTCTTGCTATCCCAACGCCGGCCTGCCCAACGAGGAGGGCGCCTACCTGGAGACGCCGGAATCGCTGGCTCGCCAGCTCCAGCGCTTCGTCGATCGCGGCTGGCTGAACATCGTCGGGGGCTGCTGCGGCACCACGCCCGCGCACATTCGCGCCATCGCCGAGATGATCGAGGGCAGGCCGCCACGCCCCATCCCTCCGCCCAGCCGCCGCGCATTCTATTCCGGCATCGAGCTGGTGGAGGCCGAGGAGAGCAACCGCCCGCTGCTGGTTGGCGAGCGCACCAACGTCATTGGCTCGCGGCTCTTCAAGAACCTCATCGCCGCCGAGAAGTGGGAGGAGGCCAGCGAGATTGCCCGCCGCCAGGTCCGCAACGGCGCCCACGTCATCGACGTCTGTCTGCAATCCAGCGACCGCGACGAGATCGCCGACATTCCGCCCTTCTACGACCGCCTGGTCCGCAAGATCAAAGCGCCCATCATGATCGATTCCACCGATCCGCGCTCGATCGAGCTGGCGCTCACCTACTGCCAGGGCAAGAGCATCGTCAATTCGGTGAACCTCGAGGACGGCGAGGAGAAGTTCGCGCGCGTCTGCCCGCTAGCCCGCGCTTACGGCGCCGCGCTGGTCTGCGGCACGATTGACGAGGACCCGGCGCAGGCACAGGCCTTCACCCGCGAGCGCAAACTGGCGATCGCCGAGCGCTCCTACCGCCTGCTCACCGGGAAATACGGCATCCCGCCCGAAGACATCGTTATCGACCCTCTGGTATTCCCCTGCGCCACCGGCGATGAGAACTACATCGGCGGCGCGGTCGAAACCATCGAGGCGCTCCGTCTGATCAAGCAGCGCCTTCCGTTCGTGAAGACGCTGCTCGGCATTTCGAACGTTTCCTTTGGCCTGCCGCCCGCCGCGCGCGAGGCGATCAACTCCGTCTTTCTGTACTACTGCACTAAGGCCGGCCTGGATCTGGCCATCGTCAACGCCGAGAAGCTGGAGCGCTTCCCATCCATCCGCCTCGAGGAACGCCGCCTCGCCGAGCGCCTGCTGTTCAACACGCCGCCC
>PMEV01000443.1 GCA_003154855.1 Bryobacterales bacterium | reverse complement strand
ACCCGATATGAAATCCCGACCCACTTCGGCAGCCCGTTTTGCGTACACGTACGTGCGGATTCCACCAGCGTTGCGAAGGAATAGCGTCGGCATCCACTTCTGTGTCGCGCACCCGCGGCAGACTGCCGGCCCCGCTCCTGGTTCCCGGTCTTGCTATTCTGTGAGATCGGCGAAGCTTCTAGGAGGCAACCCAAGGAGCCAGAAATGAAGAACGAGACGCAGAAGCTTTCATTCGGTGAGAAGGCCGGCTACAGCCTGGGAGACGGCGCCGCGAACTTCGTCTTCATGACGATGATCCTGTTCCAGTTGAACTTCTACACCGACACCATGGGCATTGCGGCCGGCATCGCCGGCACGCTGCTCCTGGTGGGCCGGTTCTGGGACGCCTTCTTCGATCCCATGATGGGCATCATGGCCGACCGCACCAACACACGATGGGGCAAGTTTCGCCCCTGGGTGCTGTGGACCGCGCTGCCCTGGGCCATCGTCATGGTTCTGGCGTACACGGTGCCGGGCTTGAGCTACGGCCCCACGCTGGTCTACGCCGCTGTGACCAACATCCTGCTGATGACGCTCTACTCGGCCAACAACACGCCCTACTCGGCAATGACCGCGGTCATGACCGGCGACGTCAATGAGCGCACGAGCTTATCGTCGTTCCGCTTCGTGGCGGCGATGATCGCGCAGTTGATCGTGGGCGGCTTCACGCTGCCGCTGGTGGCCAAGTTCGGAAAGGGCAACAACGCCAAGGGTTGGCAGATGACCATTGGCTTATGGGCGTTGATCTGCGTGGTCTGCTTCGTGATCACGTTCTTATCCACTCGCGAGCGCATTAAGCCTCTGGTGCAAGAGAAGGTCTCCGTCAGACAATCCTTCGGCACTCTGGGCAAGCTCGGGCCCTGGATCGCCATGTTCATCGTCACGCTGGCCCACTTCACGGCGAACTCCATGCGCGACGGCACGGTCATCTATTTCTTCCAGTACTACGTGAACAAGGACCGCCTGTTCGAGTTCCTGCGGGGCGCGGGTCTGCCCTACGCCGGGAATGGCGCCAGCGCCAGCGGCTGGTGGTTCTCGCTGCTGAACGCCTTCGGCCTGGTCATCAACGCAACCAAGTCGAACGTCTCGTCGGTGGGATTCAGCCTGTGGAACATGTCGGGCCAGTTCGTGCTAGTGATCGGCGTGCTCTTTTCGACCTACCTGTCCATCAAGTTCGGCAAGAAGGTCGTCGCCCTCACCGGCTTCGCACTGACCACGGTCTTCATGGCCGGATTCATCTTCCTGCCGTCCGACAACATCTGGGCGACCTTCGTGATGGTCTGGCTGCGCTCTTTGGTCTATGCGCCGACGATCCCGCTGCTGTGGGCCATGTTTGCCGATGTGTCGGACTATGCCGAATGGAAAACCGGCCGCCGCACGACGGGCGTGATCTACGCGACCGTCCTGTTCGCTCTCAAGTTCGGCTTGAGCCTGGGCGGCTTCCTGGCCGGCTGGCTGCTTGCGTGGTATGGCTATCGGCCCAATCTGGCCCAGACGCAGCATGCCTTGCTGGGTCTCCGCCTCACCATCAGCATCTATCCTGCCATCCTGTACTGCGTCATCGTCGGGGCCCTGTGCTTCTACTCGATCACCAAGAAGCTGAACCTGCAGATCCAGGACGAGCTGGCAGAGCGTCGCAGGCGCGCCTGAAGGGGGCCGTACGAACCCACAAACCTCCCTTCGGGAGATCCTGAAAAGACGTTTCCTCCTCGGCGCCGCGCTGAACGACGCGCAGATCGCCGGCCAGGACCCGCGGGCGCTCGCGATCGTCGCGCACCACTTCAACTCGATCAGTCCGGAGAACGTCCTGAAGTGGGACGCCATCCATCCGGAGCCCGATCGGTTTGAGTTCGCGGCAGCGGACCAATTCGCCGCTCTCGGCGCCAAGCACGGTCTGTTCGTGGTCGGCCACGCGCTGGTCTGGCACGAGCAGACGCCCGGCTGGGTCTTCGAAGGCGCGCATGGCGCGGCGCTCGACCCTGAGCTACTGCTTTCGCGGCTGCGGACGCATATCCGGACGGTGGTGGGCCGCTACCGCGGACGGGTGCACGCTTGGGACGTGGTCAACGAGGCCTTCGAAGACGACGGGACCTGGCGGAAGACGCCCTGGTACACGACGCTGGGCGAGGAGTTCGTGGCCAAGGCGTTCGAGTTCGCCCACGAGGCCGACCCCGATGCGCAGCTCTACTACAACGATTACAACCTCTGGAAGATGCCCAAGTGCAGAGCGGCGGTTCGGCTGGTGAAGTCGCTGGGCGAGCGCGGAATCCGCATCGACGGCGTGGGCGAGCAGGCGCATTGGGTGCTGGCGGGCCCCGGAATCGAAGAGATCGAACCCGCGGTCGTCGAACTCGCCAAGACCGGCGGGCAGGTCATGTTCACGGAGTTGGACATCGATCCACTGCCCCGGCCCGAGGAGCTGATCGGAGCCGACGTGTCGAAGCGAGTCGAGCGCACAGCGGAGCTCGACCCGTATGCGGACGGTCTGCCGGAAGGCGTGCAGCAGCGGTTAGCGCAGCGCTATGGGGACGTCTTCGACATGTTCGTTAAGCACCGCGCGGTAAGCCGCGTCACCTTCTGGAACGTCACCGACGCCGACACCTGGCTCAACAACTGGCCGGTCCCGGGCCGCACGAATCACCCTCTGCTATGGGATCGGCAGGGACGGCCCAAGGCCGCCTTCGACGCGGTGGTCAACGCTCTCAGGCGTGGGTAGACGGCCGCGGCCGAGGCGCGATCCGCCCATAGGCGTCTAAGTAGGCTGGTTTTCGCTTTCAAGACACTGGCCGTCACCGCTCGGCAAACCGTTGCCGACTTAGCGGGATCTTTATGTGAGTGAGGCCCTGTATACTCCGCATGGGCCGTCGCGCAGGCTCGTCAAAGGAACCACCTTGCCGTCCTGCTGAAATCGAATGAACTTTCTTTCGACGCCAAATGGGGGCCACTCGGGCAGGCCGGCCGAGTTGGGGTTGCCGGTCTTGGCGAAGTTGGTCCAATAGGTCTCCATCAGGCCGGAGAGTTGGATGTCCAGATCGGTAAACTGGCCGGCGATGTTGCCCCACTTGGGAAAGTACCCGAAGACATAGGGCAGTTCCGAGCCGTGGACGGCGCCNNTGGGCGGCGTTATGCCAGCCTCCCTGGGCCGTGGCCGGGCAGCGAAATCTAAGATCGACGGCCCACTGGTCGGCCGGCGATCCGTAGAGCGGGTCGTCGCTGGCTTGCGCGCCCTCGGACAATCCGTATGCCGCCAGCGCCTGAGGAGCAAGGCCGCCGAAGTAATCCGCGATGGTCTTGCGCAAGGCATCTTGCGCCGTGGGAGTACGATAGATTGCGGCCCCGAGCTCGCGCGACGTAGTGCCGAAGAGCAAGGGAATCGCGGCCTCTTCACCCGCGGCAAAGACCGAAGCCGGCTGGCGGACGATGACCCAGCCGTCGATATCCGGACCGAAGTGCGAGTACGGACTCTGGCTGGACTTGAACGCCAGCAGTTGCTGCGCGGTCAGTTGACGCAGTTGCTTCAAGCCCTCCTCGCCGGTTGCAACCTTGAGATTGGCGGCAAATGCCTCGCCGGCCTTTTCGGCAGCGGCCAGCGGTGACAGCGGATGGCTGAACGATGTGCCGCTTTCGGCAATGGCNNGAGTTGCCAAACATGGTGATGTTGTTCGGATCTCCGCCGAAGTTCGCGATGTTGTCACGCACCCAGCGCAGGGCCAGAATCTGATCCATGAGGCCGTAGTTTCCCGAGCCATGGTGAGCGGATTCGGCGCTCAATGCGGGATGGGCAAAGAAGCCGAAGATGCCCAGCCGGTAGTTGACGGTGACCAGCAGGACGCCGTGATTGACCAGCGTTCCGTCATTGTAGAACGCGCTCGAGGCCGAGCCGCCCTCATTGCCGCCACCATGAAGCCAGAGCATGACGGGAAGGGGCTGCCTGGCGGGCCAAACCGAGGTGATTACATTGAGAAAGAGGCAATCTTCCTTGCCTGCCGCGGCATCGCGCCGGTTCCAGTCCGCCATGAACGGCTGCGCACAGGGAGCGCCGAAGCTGTTGGCCGTGCGAACTTCGGTCCACGGCTTGGCGGGCAGGGGCTCATGCCAGCGCAGGTCGCCCACCGGCGGCTGAGCGTAGGGAATCCCGAGAAACTCAGCGCCGCCATCCGGCCGCGCGATGCCCCGCAGTGGGCCGCTGGTTGCCCGCACCAGGAACCCGTCGGGCTGCGTCCCGGTCTGGGCGGCACTCGCGGAAACTTGCGTGAAGCATGCGATCGCCACGAGAATCTGGGCGAAGGGCGAGACGGGAAACGCTCTCAATCGCATTGCTTATCTCCCAAGGCAACGGAAGAAGTTGGCTCGAGTCCGTACAGGGCTCGAAGACTCGGAAGATGCGAGCGCATTTTGTGGCTAATTGCCCGCCTTAAGAATTTTGCTACGGATTCGAAGCGCTCCATGGAGGCGGCTCTGTCGTGTAGATCGAGACCGAAGCTGGCCAGAAGCTTGTCTTGTTGCTCCCGCGGCCAGTTGGGGCGATCGTTCCATGCCTCGATATTGCCGGCCCTGACCGCCTCGTTGCCGCCATGGGCGGTTTCCGCTAGTTGCAGCCACCGCTTCGTGAGAGCCTGAGCAGACTCGCTCGCGGGGTCCAGATCAATGGCCGCTTCGATCTCGGCGAAGAGTTGCCGCCACGCCTTTACATTCTTCTGCCAGACTTCAAGAGGCGTTTCGTGGACGATACGTTCCTTATCCAGCCAGGCTTGATCCGTGTAATACTTCCGCATGAAGTTCTCTTGTGGTTGCATGTCGATCGCCTCAATAATCTTTCGAAGGATGGATGCGTCGGTTGTTTGCCCCGATCGAATGACCTTTTCCGCCGCTTCAATGGCAACGACGGCGCGATCGATCAGCCTTCGCTTTTCGGCTAAAGCTTCACGTTGCACACGCAGGGAGTCGACGAGCGTCAGCGGTCCGCGTTTCAGGAGCAGCTTGATCTCCCGAAGCGGGATACCCAGGAACTTCAGTGCGGCAATCTGTTCCAAGCGCTCCAGATCTTCCAGACGGTAGAGGCGAAAACCGGAGCTTCCGCGCTGCGGTTTGAGCAAACCAATGCGATCGTAGTGGTGCAGCGCTCGAACGGTTACTCCTGCCAATTTCGCGAATTCGCCAATCCGGAAGCTGCCGTTCATCGCTCTCCGACTATTGTCGGGCCTGACGCAGGGTCAGGGTCAAGCGGAGAATTGGCTCTTATGAAAAAGCCTGGCGGCAGGGCGCCTTGTATCAGGGCATGCGTTTCGCCGTGCCGAAACCGCCTCAACCTGACGGGCGGGCTGCACGCACCTCGGGCAGCGCGAAGCGCGGGATCGAGAGGACCGGGGTCGCCGAACCACCCGCTCGGGCCGCCGGATGCCCCATCTGTAACATTAACTCCGGGTGCCCCGGGTTCGGGGCCCCCACGGACAGGTCCGTGAGGTGGAAATCTCGCTTTGGAGACCGGGGATCGCACGACCCCATCCCAAGCCACGGATTGCTTCCAGGAAACGCGCCGTTGTCCAGGAATTGGTCTGGCCAAGTTCGTCTTGTCGGGTATCGCCCTCGGCAGAAGCCTGGGGCCATGAGAGCGGGAGAGCCGCTAATCTTAACGCCGATGCGCGATCCGCCGGATAGACCGAGCCGTCTAGCCCTTGGCGGGGACGGCGCCGATGACCGGTCGGGCACCTCCGCGACTCAGCGGCAGAGTCGTTATGGACCGCGCGGGCAGCCTCAATGGGCCGACTGGACCGGTACGCCTCGCCTTTCAGGGCGGCGCAACGCGCCTGACGCGCGGCAGGCGCCTCTAACTACTCGGTGAGTTGCACGGCGGCGGCCGGCGCGGATTTCGTCAGGCGGACTTCCTGCACGATCTCGGGGCGGCCGGGGGCGCGGACGACCATCTCGTAGCTGCCGTAGAAGCCGCGAAAGGCGAGGCGGCCGTCGGCGCCGGTCGCGCCGTCTCCCCGGGTCGACCATTCGTCGCGCAGAAGACGGCTGATCCGGTCGCCGGCGGGATTCAACGTTCCATCCGCGTTCATGAGCGCCGCCTCGGGCCCCATCCAGTGCGTCTTTGCGCCAAAGCCCCACAGCATGACCGACTCAACCGCCTGGTGGCTGAACCCGAGCCGGAAGAGCATCTCCAGCAGGTCCCCGCGCCGGGTGGCGTCCGGGAACTTCGCGCTGATCTCCGTGAGATGGATGGGCAGCCCGGTCTCGGCGTGGAGCCGATCGAGCGTCGCGAGAAACGCCTCCGCTGTGAGCGGAGTGCTGAGCTCCCAATGAGGCCGTTCCCCGGGGTGGAGCACCGTATGGCCATCCACAGCGAGGCGATCGCTGTCGTGCGACTGGATACCGATTCCGCCAACTTGGGCGCCACGCGCCCGGAGATCGCGAATCAACTCCAGGTACCGTTCGGTCTTCTCCCGCTCGCCGAGGATCGCGTACTCGTTCACGAAAAGCGGCGTCTGGGGATCGAGCCGCGCCGCCTCTCGGAACATCCACGCGGTGGCGTCCGGCCCGATCCGCTCGCGATAGAACGCATTGTCGAGCAACTCGTTGTTCACGTCCCACGACACCAGCCGGCCGCGATAGCGGCTCACTGTGGCCGTGAGGCGGCGCTCCATGACGGCACGCAGGCCGCTCTGGTCGAGTGCCCTGATCCAGGGCTGGACCCACCCCTCCTGCTCCCAGAAGAGGCAGTGGCCACGCATCGCCAGGCCGTTCTGCTCGGCAAAGGCGAGCAACGCGTCGGCGGGCGCGTAGTCCTCGCAGCCGCGCTCGACCTCGGTGGCATACCACTTCATCTCGTTCTCGCAGACCAGGGCGCTGAAATGGTCGAGGATGAACTGCCGGTAGTGCCGGCCGTTGTCGCCGGTATCGGCAAAGGGAGCGTGCGCGACGGCCGTGCCGAACAGGAAACTGTGGCGCTTGAGCCGGTACGCGACGCGGGCGTCTTTCAATGGCGCCCCGTCGTGGCCGCGGACTTCGACCACCAGGTCGCCTTTGCGGAGACGCTCGATCCGGCTGTCGGCTTCGCTGCGCCAGTCGGCGCCGCCAGTGGGTATGAGGGGTGACTTCATGATCTGCCGAAATCCTACCGTCCAGCGCCGCTCGCTGTCAACCGGCAGGCTGAGCGGCTGGGCCCCCCGCCCCCCAATTGACAGCGGCACGTCTGATAGGGTAGCCTAACTGACTTGTGGGCCGGGAAGGGCTCGAGCGTCCCTAGAGCGTACGAAGTCCGGTCCATCTAGTAAAGCAGTTGCAGCTCACGCTCAGGCGCTAAACCCTTCAAGCCGGGTTGATACGGTTGGGGAGCTGCGACCATCGAGCTGCAGCAACCCTCCACCCATCCAAGGCCTCGGGTATCCGCGCCACTCATCTCACAGTTGGTTATAAGGGACAAGGAACCTAGAATGGCCATCAAACGAGATCTAGAGATCGTTGCCGCCGGGCACACCTGCCTGGACCTCATCCCCGCCTTCCTGATCGACGAAAAGGTCGACAAGATGACCGACGTGCTGGTGCCCGGGAAGATGATCAACATGGGCAAGTGCGTGGTCGTCGGAGGCGGGCCGGTCACCAACGCGGGGGTGTCCATCAGGCGGCTCGGCGTGAAGACCGAGCTCATCGGCAAGATCGGCGACGACGACTTCGGCAAGCAGATCCTGCGCTGGTACGAGGAGCACGAAGGTCATTTTCAGGGGATCAAGACGGTGAAGGGCGAGTCTACCTCGTACACCATCGCCATCTGCATTCCCGGGGTTGATCGCTTCTACCTCCACCATTGCGGCGCGAACGACACCTTCGGCTACGACGACGTGGACTTCGACCTCGTGGGCCGCGCCAAACTGATGCTCTTCGGTTACCCACCCTGGATGGCCAAGCTTTACGCGAACACCGGGCGCGAGCTGACCAAGATCCTCAAGAAGACCAAGGAACTCGGCACCACGACGGCCCTGGACCTCTCCTGGCCGCCGGTCGATTGCGACTGGCGCGCGATCCTCGAGGACTGGGTTCCGCTGTCGGACATCATGGTCCCCAGCGCGGAGGAGCTCTTCTACTTCCTCCACAAGGACGAGTTCCTCGAGAAGAAAGCCAGGCTCGGCCCCAAGGAGAGCCCGTTGGATCGCATCACCGTGGGTGAGATCGCCGGCCTGGGAGCCGACCTCTTGAAAATGGGCGCGGCGATCGCCATGGTCAAGTGCGGCCACCGGGGTCTATACGTCCGCACCGCCGGCAAGGCACGCCTGCTGAAGATGGGCGCGGCCGGCTGCGCCGACCTCGACAACTGGGCCGAGCGCGAGCTCTGGTTCCCGGTCTACCAGGAAGAGCGCTTCGTGGGCGCGCTCGGTTCCGGCGATTCGGCGATCGCCGGATTCCTCTCGGCGTTCGTTCGGAACCACAGTGTCGAATCCTGCCTGAGGTACGCCAACGCCGCCGGCAGCATGAACGTCACCGTTCCGGATGGTCTTACCTGGAACAAGGGATTTGACGATCTGACCAAACGCATCCAGGCGGGGTGGAAGACGAAAGACCTCCGCATCGACGAGCCCGGCTGGAAGAAGGAACGCCAGTTCTGGGTGGGACCGGAAGACCGCGGCAAGTGGGAATCGTAGGCGAGATAAGGAACAGGAGACTGAACATGGCCAAAAAGGGCAATCCGAAGCAAGTTGCGCGAGATGCTTTCGTCGCCAAGAAACTGGCGAAGATGAGTTTGGCGGAGAAGATCGGCCAGCTCCTGACGTTCACCCGGCGCGGCGCGATGCTCACCCCGAGCGCGATCGAACAGATCACGAAGCTGGAGTGCGGCGGCCTGTGTCTCGAGCCATACGCGGTCGAGACCTGCAAGAACCTGTACTGGGGCAACTCGCAGCTCGACAAGAATTTCAAGGCGCCCCCGGACTTCTTCACGATTGCGAAGACCTACTATATCGGCAAGGCTTTCGGCATCAGCATCACTCCGGAGGACTACACCAAGGACCTGAACCGGCTGCAGAAGATCGCCCTGGCCCGGCCCTCGGGCATTCCTCTGCACATGACCATCGACTTCGAAGGCGATTTCAAGAACGATTACATGGCCGGCGGCATCCGCCAGTTCCCGTCACCCATGGGCATGGCGGCCATCGGCGACGTGAAGCTCACGTACAAGATCGGTCTCACGATCGCGAAGCAGCTCGCCAATATCGGCGTCACGCAGATGTACTCGCCGGTCTGCGACGTGAACATCAATCCGAAGAATCCGGAGATCGGAGTCCGGTCCTTCAGCGACGATCCCGAGACCTGCGCCAAGCACGCCGTGGCGCTGCTCAAGGGTTTTCAGGATGGCGGGATCGCGGCCACGGCGAAGCACTTCCCCGGACGCGGCGACTCGGGGACGGACGCCCACGACGTGCTCGAGGTCATCCCGGCCGACAAGAAGAGGATGTACGAGGTCGAGCTGGTGCCCTTCAAAGCCGCTATCGCCGCGGGCGTGAAGGCCATCATGACCGGGCACTCGATCTACCCGGCGTTCGACGACAAGTTTCCCACGACCCTCTCGGAGAAGATCCTGACGGGGCTGCTCAGAGAGGAGCTCGGCTTCGAGGGCGTCATCGTCTCGGACGCCATCGGCATGGCCGCCATCCTCAAGCAGTGGCCGCTGCCGCGCGCTTGCGCGCTGGCGATCAAGGCGGGCTGCGACACGATCCTGCTCAAGGCCGACGACGACTCGCGGTCGCAGTGCTTCTTCGGCATCAAGATGGCCGTCGAGTCCGGCGAACTCTCCGAGGAGCGCGTCGACCAAGCCGTGACGCGCCTGTTGCGCATGAAGCACGACCAGGGCCTGTTCCAGTCCGCCGGCAAGAAGGACCCCAAGAAGGCCCAGGCCTACGCCATGAGCAAGCCGGTCGTCGACTTGTCCTGGGACGTCGCCAAAAAGGCTTTGATCGTCATGCGCGACAACCAGGCGCTGCCGCTCAAGGCCGGCGAAAAGATGCTGGTGATCGAGCAGCGCATCCCGTACGAGTTCTGCGGCAAGGACCCGTACATGCACCAGCACATGTTCGCCGAGGCGATGGTCAACTACTCCTCGAACCTGATCCTGGTGGACACGGACTTCGCCGCGACCGAGGACGAGCTCGCGGAGTGCATGGAGCTGGCCAAGCAGGTGGACACGGTGGTCATGACGAACTACTACGCCCGCATCGTCAAGACCGGCAATAACCGTTTGCTGGTTAAGAAGCTCAAGGAGGCGGGCAAGAAGATCGTCGTCATGACGAACTACCCGTACGTCGAGGGCACAACCAACGAGGCGGACGCCGTGGTCTGCAACTTCAGCGGTACGCCCGACTCGATCAGGGCGGCGGTGGACGTGCTGTGGGGCAAGCTCAAGCCGTCGGCGAAAACCAAGCTGCCGATCAAGTTGGGCGTGCAGCAGGAGTCCGCTGTGAAGAAGCCCGCGAAGGCCAAGAATACCTTGGACCTGTCATACTGTTAGCGCGGCCTCGATCCGAGGAAAAGCACATGCCGAAAGCGAATCGTGTGGCGACGACCGACATCTACACCATCACCGGCCCGGAGATCCGGAAGCGTTACGTCGACAACAAGATGTCGGTGCATTTTCAGGGGATGTCCAAGACCCTTCAAGTCCCCCACACAATCGCGCTCATGGGCGCCCCGACTTGCTCAGTCGGCATCTCGCCCGAGGGTCTCTACAACCGCCTGAACGACGCCGGCAGACTCATCCTGCTGAATCATAACGGCGTTCAGCTTGGTTCCGCGCCGTTCGTGCGGGTCGCCGGCAAGACTTTCATGCTCACGACCAGGAATCCGCAATCGGTGGAAGGGCCGGATGACGTGCCGGCCCTCAAGAACTACTACCATCCTCCGGTTACCGAGAAGCAGACCAGTCTNNTGATCTCGCCGTTCCTGTCGGGGACCGATCACGCGCTGATGCCGATCGGCGTCGAGGAGTTCGAGGTCACGAACACATCCAGGGAAGAGCAGCAGGTCGTCCTGGTGATCCCACGGCCGTCGCTGGTCAACCTGCAAGAAAAGGAACTCAAGCCGACGGACCAGGACACGGTCTACGCTTCTTCGACGGCGGTGAAGGGCCAGTTGCACAAAGCGTTTGCCTCGCCGGGCATGACGGGCGTGGTCATGGCCAGCCGGGAATGCGCGGACCGAATGGTTCTGGCAGTGCCGGAGACGGAGGGCGTCGGCGTCGACGTGCATCCTTCTTTCTGCCTCAACTATCTCAAGCAAGATTTACTGCTGAACGGCGACGGCACCTTCTACGAGAAGCGCGCCGTGATTCCGAAACAGGACTACGGGGCCGCGATCAGCCTCACGTTCACGCTCCAGCCGAAGGCCAGCCGGAAGCTGCCGGTCGCCATCGCTCTGGATTTTCCAAAGCAGAGTTACATCGACGGAAAGACCTTCGAACGCAAGTACGTCAAGCGCTTCAAGGACAAGGAGACCCGGGCGGTGGACCTGGCCAGGATCGCCCTGGACAACTACCCTGCCTGGCTCGAACGCACCACGACGATCCACAACCGGATCTTCGGCCACATTAGCCAGAGCCCCTCGTACAAGAAGGACCAGACAGGCGCCCTGAGACTCACCCGCCTGATCCTCAACGAGTTCAGCTTTCCCCTGTCGAACGCCTGCATCTGGGTGGAAAAGGACGGCAAGGACGTCGCGCGATTCCTGGAGTGCTTCGACTACGCCTACATCGACCCTTCGGACGTCGACTGGTACTCGATGGTGCTGCTCATGCTGTTCCCGCAGGTCGAGCTGGAGCTGTGCCAGCGTTTCATCGATTCGATCCTGGCGGAGAACCTCACCAAGCGCTTCTACCACCTGCATGGCTCGTTCGTGGAGGCGCGCCAGCATTTCAAGGAACACCCGGAACAATACGAGGACATCTCTCTGACCCAGATCTGGGATTACGTCAAGATCAAGGGCAGCGTGTCACACGATGTCGGCGCCATGCCCAAGGGCCATCCCCTGCGCGGCACGAGCGACTACGCCTGGTACAACGACAATTATTGGGTCGATCTGTTTCCCAAGCTCGCCACCCGAGTGCTGCGCGACGTCAAGTTCCTCGGCGACACCGGCTTCCTGAAGCGGAACTGGCCAACGCTCAAGTTCGGCTTCGACTTCCTAAAGACCTACGACATCGACGGCGACGGCATCCCCGAAGGCAACCCTCACGAGGTCAAGAACACGTTCGACAATCTGGTGCTCTTCGGCGCGGACGCGTACGACACGACTAACTACATGGCCTGCTGCGAGTCCATGAAGATCATGGCGCAGACGATGGGCGACGAGTCGGCGCGCCAGCAGTACCAGGCGGCCTTTGACCGGGCGACTGCGGTCCTCGAGAAGCTCTGGCGCGAGAAGAAGAACCGCAAAGGCGTCGAGCTCCAGTACTACGTGACCTGCTACGACACCGAGACCAAGAAGACCAACACGGACGTCTGGACCAACCAGCTCGACGCGTTGTGGGCCATGATCGCGATGGGCGAGGAGCCGTTCATCCCCGCCCAGCGGGCCAAGCAGGTCCTCAAGACCATCTACAAGGTGAACCGCACCACGATGGGTTGGGCCATGACCCGGACGGAAGACGGCGAGAAGGTCGAATCGGAGCAGGGCCAGGACGTCTACACGACCTCCAACTACGTGTTCGCTCAACTGCTCGACTACTATGGCCTGGTCAAGGAGAGCAAGGAAGTCTACAAGGCCATGGACAAGGTCATCTTCGAACACGGCAACTCCCTGATCAGCCCGGACAACCTCAGGGCCGAGCTGGAGCAGGAACAGGGAGAGACCGTCGAGGGGCCGCACTACATCGTGGCGGCCTATCCCAGGCCGGGCGCCGTCCTGACGCAGTTGGTCATGCAGTTCGTCAAAGAGACACAGGAGCGGACCGGCGTCGCGAAGGTCGGCACTCCGGCGCTACGCTCTTTTGTGAGCTCGATATTCGGCAAGGCGGGCTAGTCACCGGGGCCGCCCGTTGAAAGGAGTACGCATCATGAGATATCAGGAGGCAGTATCGCTATGAGCAAGAGTGTAACACCGGCCGGCTTCTCGATAGGCGGTTGGTGTGGAATCAACCCGGGCGGCGACCCTTTCGGGGACGCTGTTCGTAACATCGGCATGGACGAATTCCTCGACGTGCTCGGAAAGACCGCCATCAAGCGGGTATCCTTTCACGATCGCGATCTCTGGCCGGACGACGCCGCGCCAGGCTTGGTGACCGAGGTCATCGGCCACACCAAGGAACGCTGCTCCGCGGCCGGAGTGGAAATCTACAACTTCACGTCCAACAACTTCTCCAACCCCTGTTTCCGGTCGGGCGCCTTCTCCAGTCCATTTCCCCAGGTTCGCGCCGCGGCCATTGTAAAGGGATGCAACGCCGCCGATCACGCCCACGAGTTCGGCGCCAAGCATGTGATCTGGTGGGGCGGCCGCGAAGGCAGCGACGGCGCCTATGAGCAGGATCCCGGGCTCGGACTCGCACGCTACATGCTGGGCCTGAAGATCTGCGTGCGCTATGGGATCGAGAAGGGCTACAAGCTCATCCACACGATTGAACCCAAGGTCTACGAGCCGCGGCTCCTGGCCCTGTACGCCGGCACCGGGGCCAGCGCCGCCAGCGCCATTCGCCATTACTTCCACGAACCGGCGTTCGCCGGCCGCGTGCTCGTGAATCCGGAATATCCGCAGCATGTCATGATGGTGAACCTGGATCCCGTATTCGAGCTGGGTCAGTTGCTGGAAGAGGGAATGCTGGCGCCGTTCATCCATTTCGGCGGGCAAATCGCCGGCCGCATGGACTGCGACCTGCCTCCCGGCTTCGGCTCGAACGTCTACACGGACTTCATGATCGTGCTCACCCTCAACCGGCGCGGCTGGAACGGCGTGGTCGAATTCGATTGCCGTCCGCCTCGCACCACCACGTCCTGCCAGGGACTGACCGGTTTTCTCAACGGCGCCGTCGGCTACTGGCAGATGCTTGAGGACAAGGTCGCCGCGTACTTCGCGGACAAGCATATCGCGGAGTTGGAAGGCGCGCTGATGGCTGCGGAAGACAGCACCGTGGCCAGCCTCCTGACTGCGTCCAGTGTAACCAAGGGTGTAGGTCAGTTGCGCGCCGGCTTTAAGGGCTTTGCCGCCGCAGCCAACGTGAACACCGACGTCATCGAGGCCTACCAACGGCGGGTGATGGGCATTATCACCGGCACGGCAAAGTAGCCGGCGGCCAGCAGCGGTAAGATCGGGGGCAGGCGGTTGCGTCTGCCCCCTGTTTGGTGACCCACCAACCCGCCCTCAGAACGTGCAAGCTGCCGGTGCGGCCCCGCCCACCGGATTCCCCCCAGGCACCCCCGGCAGACTTGCTCCGGTTCTCTTAACTCTTCACAGCTTCTGGTAGATGCCGCGGCAAAACGACCAAGTATCCCTGGTTGGAATCGCCGTAAGCGGCACGGTGGCGCCAACCAGTTTTAAAACCCTCGACCGGACTTAGAGAAAACCTGATTCTTCGTCTCCCGTCGCATTATCCGGCTGCCTCCGGACAACCATGCGTAATTCTCGGCAAACCGGGCCGATAAGTACTCACAGGGCAGGTTTCGATCGTGGACACTACGCTCACACCGGAGAGAACCTTGGGAAGCGGCACGGATTTCTGCCTCTGGGAAGTCCCCGCGAAAGCGCTTTCAATCCGGATGCGGCCGGAGGTGGTCGAGCGCCTGGAACGGGAGTCCCTGGAGAGCTTCCGCGCCCTCACCAAGCGCGGTTCGGAGATCGGCGGACTGCTGCTCGGCCACGTATCGCGCGACCCGCACGCCATTGTGGTCGACGAGGTCGAGGCGGTCGTCTGCGATTACAGCCGCGGCCCCTTGTACCTGCTCTCGGAGGCGGACGAGGCACGGCTCGAGGCGGCCATCGCCCGGCCACGCCCGCCGCTCGCGGTGGTCGGCTTCTTCCGCAGCAACACCCGCAAGGAACTGGCTCTGTCCTCCAACGACCTCGCTCTAGTCGAAAAGTACTTCCCCGGGCCGGACTCGCTGGTTCTCCTGGTCAAGCCGTTCTCGATGAAGCCCAGCCTCGGCGGCTGGTTCCTCGGCGAGGACGGGTTCGCCTCCGCCCCCATCGAATTCACCTTCCGGCGCGGCGCGCTCGTCGAGGACCGTGCCCTGGCCTTGCCGCCCAAGGCACCCACCCCGCCGCCAGCTCCGCCGCTCGACCCGCCCGCGGTGGAACCGGTCGTGGCCGACCTGCGTCTCCTGAGCCGGGCTCAGCTCCTGCTGCCCGTCCCGTCCCCCGCCCCGCTCGCTGCACCCGCCGTGCCGGACCCGCGCCTCCTCAAACAGGCGCAGCTTTCGCCACCTCCTGTGCGCCGCCGGAAAGGCTGGTTATGGCTGCCCCTGCTGGCCGGGCTGATTGGCGGAAGCTCCTTCTTCGGCTACCGCGTGGCCGGGCCCGGCATTCCCGCCCTCGATCCCTCGGCTGGCGCACTGGCCTTGAAGGTCGAGCGCTATGCCGGCCAGTTGCGCCTGAATTGGAACCACTCTGCCTCCGCCTTCGCGACGGCGAAGAAGGCCACCTTGTCCATCCTCGACGGGCCCCAGGAGCAGGTCCTCATTCTCGATCTGGCCCAGCTCCGCACCGGCAGTCTGGT
>PMEV01000029.1:18507-18654 GCA_003154855.1 Bryobacterales bacterium | reverse complement strand
TGGTGAAGAGGCAGAAGGCGCGGCCGTGGGTGATCTCCAGCACGCGGCGGGTGCGTTCGGCGGCCTGCGGGAAGTAGTCGGGATCGCGCGGGTCGGGCATTCCGGGCGGCAGATAGAGCAGCGCTTGGCGCGGATAGTCGAAGTGCG
>PMEV01000029.1:0-18463 GCA_003154855.1 Bryobacterales bacterium | reverse complement strand
AGCTGGGAGACGTCGATGGGCGTGGCCTGGAGATGCGTGTGGTGACTCAGATGGCCGGCTCCGCGCGCCCCCTTTTGCGCAAGCGCGCGGACTCCGCCGGCGGCGCGGCGCTCGATCCAGAAGACGGTGTTGGGGTCCTGCGATTCGAGCAGAAACTTGAGATGGGTGGCGATGTCGGCGGTGCGCTTGCGCAGGCCGGGGGCCTCGTCGATGTTCTTCAGGCGGTCGAGTTCGCCCTCCAGGCGGGCGAGGGCGTTGAGCGCGCCGGTGTAGGTGTCGCCACGCTCTTCCAGGAACTCGGCGCGCTCGTCGAAGGGCATGCGTCCGAGGCCGGCGTAGGGGCTGATGTTGGCGGGCGCGTCGAGTGAGGCGATGGAGTTCGCGGTGGAGTCCGCGGCCAGCCTCGATGGATCGTACGGAAGCGCGGCGAAGAAGAGGCGGGCGCGCTCGCGCAGGGTTGCGGTTGCGCTCTCGATGGCGGGGGTGGAGGCCCGCCTGGCGCGCAGCATCGTCTCCACATCGCGGGCCAGTTCGTCGAAGCGCTGCGTGCTGAGGCTTATGCCGAAGAAGTTGCTCGCGACGTCCTCCAGCTCGTGCGCCTCGTCGAAGATGACGGCCCCGGCGGCGGGCAGAACGCCTGCGTCGGGCGCCGCGCCGGCTTGCAGCTTGATCGCCATGTCGGCGAAGAAGAGGTGGTGGTTGACGATGATGATCTCCGACTCGAGCGCCTTGCGGCGCATGGCGGTGATGAAGCAGTTCTCCCAGTCGGGGCAGGATTGGCCGAGGCAGGCCTCGCCGCGCGCGTCCAGCCTGGGCCAGAGCGCGGAGTTCTCCGGCAGCGCGTCGATCTCCGCGCGGTCGCCGGTTGCGGTGGTCTTCTCCCAGGCGGCGATGGCGTGGAACTGGCCGATCTCGTCGAGCCCCGTCAGCAGCGGCGANNAAGGGAACGTCCTTGAAGAAGAGCTGCTCCTGCAGATTTTTCGTGCCTGTCGAGATGATGACGCGCTGTTGGCGTTCGCGGGCCAGGCGCAGGGCAGGCAGCAGATAGGCGAGCGTCTTGCCGGTCCCGGTGCCTGCCTCGACGATCAGGTGGCGTTTGTCGGCGAAGGTCTTCTCGATGGCGCGGGCCATCTCGTACTGGCCCTTGCGATGCTCGAACTCAAGGCCGGAGCGCGAGAGCAGCCCCGAGGGCGAGAAGAAGTCGTAGAGCGATGGGAGCTTGCGCTCGGCAATGTGCTCGCGCGCTGCGGCAAGGTTCCGCTCGTCCTCGGCCTCATCGTTGCGCGGACCGGCCGGATTGTCTGCTGCACGCGTGATTTTTTTTGGAGAAGACACAGAACGCTTCTCCCAATACTATTCGCGTTTCCTTCGACTCGCCTACTTGCTCTGCGGCTGCTTAGTGGATTTTGTAGCTGAGGCCGAAGGAGAGGATGGGGAAGAAGCGCAGGTCGATGAGATCGTTCTGTAGTTTGTTCTGCTCCGTGGTGATGTTGGCCTGAGGGATGGGGCCGCAGTTTAGGTAGGCACCTAAGAGTAAGCTCTGGCAGCCGGTTCCGGTGAAGGTATATTTCACCGTGGGCGCGGAGAAGTACTGGAAGCCGATCTCGGACTCGAAGGTGAAGTGGCCTTTTTTAGGGATCATGTTGCCCGTGCCGATGGTGACGCGCGGGACGATCTTGTTGCCGCCGAAGGTGAAGATGCCGGTGCCAAGGATGGGGCCGGCGGGGTTGGTGACGGCGTTATAGGGCTCGCTGTAGTAGGTGGTGCCGCCAACCGTGAAGCTCTGCCCGGTGGGGACGGAGAGGGTGGCGGTGAGGCCGGTGTCGTTGTAGAGGGTTGCGCCGCCGCTGAGGCGGAAACTGCCGTGGAAGGGGAACCAGTCGACCATGGCGGCGGCGTTCTGGAACTTGATGGTCCCGTTGATATTGAGGTTGTCCGTGGTGATGGTGCTGGGCGTGTAGGAGAGGAAGGAGGCCCCTCCGCGCAGGTTGAGCCACTGGGGCACCAGGGGCGTGGCGACATCGAAACCGATGCCGGCCAGGCCGACCTTGACGCCGATGGCGAGGCCTGAGAAGGGGAGCGAACTGCCCTTGGACGGCGTGGCGGCGGAAGGGGCTGCTGCGGCGGATTCCGCGAGGGCGTCGGCGGCGATGGAGCTGGAAAACGAGACGGGGGCTGCCGTCTCCGCGTAGAGGGCGGGCGAGGCGGCTGGCGTCTGAGGCGAGACGGCTGGAGCCTGGGCCGAGAGAGCGATGGGCGAGAGGGCAAGGACGGCGAGGATAAGGAGGTTCATGGAGGTCCTTTCTGAAGTACAGGGCCGGAGCGNNATCAGATGCTCGCGTCCGACATGACGCACACAGCCAATGTGTCAATTTAGGAATGCGGGAACCATACCAGAGTAATGGCGCACATGGGCGAATTCCATCCCCTGAAGGGGGCATGGAACCTGGATGGTGACTATGCGTGGCTGAGGCGGCGCGCGAAGTCGAGGAAGACGAGGGCGGCGGGGGAGTAGCCTCCGGGGTCGGGCTGGGTGAAGTCGCCGGTGAGCGGNNGTTGCGCGGGATGGGACGGACGAAGGTGGGCTCGTTGAGGGCCGAGGAAGGGAATGGGAAGGGCGCCCAGAAGGCGGCGGGGTTGTGGACCTGTTTGGTCCAGACGGCGTCGAAGATGGCTTTATCTTTGACGGGATCGAGGACGTGTTCGCCGAGGACGCGGATTGTGACGACGGAGCGGACGCGGACGAAGTTGTTCTGGGCGTCGAGGTCGTAGAAGGCGGCGTCCTCGGGTGAGTAGAGCTTGGACAGGATCAGCTTGCGGATCTGCTCGGCGTCGGCGAGCCAGTGGGCGTGGTCATCGCGCTTGCCGAGGGCGCGGGCCATGGCGGCAAGGGCGATTCGTCCGCCATAGACCGTGGCGGACAAGTCCGGGCAGAGGCGCGGCATGGTGGGGTCCGGCGGGCACTTGCGCGCGTCGGCGTCGGGGCATTGCCTGGGGATGCCGTTCCAGCGGGGGCTGTAGTCCATGCCGGTGTCGTAGGTGCAGAAGCCCTCGATCAGGCCGGTCTTGCGCGTGTCGCGATACTGGCGCAGCCACGCGTCCCAGCGGCTGCACGAGGCGTAGGCGGTTTCCAGGAGTTCCTGGTCGTGTGTGAGCTGGAAGAGGTCCCAGGCGGTGGCGGCGATGGGGACGACCATCTGGATCTGTCCGTAGCCTGCGGTGGTGCCGACCTTGTCGGCGAGCTTGATGGAGGCGGGGAGCTGGCCGTCTTCTTTCTGTTGCGCGAAGAAGGCCATGTGGTTGGCGCGAGCGACCTGGAGCGGCGTGGGCGCACCGGGCTGCGCTGCGACGAACTTCTGTAGCGTGCCATAGACGAGGCCCTCCTGCGGGGCGCACTCCTGCCAGATGCCGGCGTAGGTGCTGCCCTCGACCAGGACGGGATGGTCGTAGCGCGGCAGGGTGCGCACGTTGCCTGCGACGACGGCGAGCGCGGCGTCCCAGGTGACGGCCCATGCGGGGTCGGCGGTGGGGAAGTGAGGGCGGGGCGCGGAGGGCGGAGGAACACTCTTCGCAGCGGCTGCCGGGCGCTGTACAACGGCTGGCGCGGGAGACTGCTGCGACTGGGCGAATGAGGCGAACGAGACGGGAAGCGCGACAGAGGCGGCGGCGAGCGCGGTCTGCTTGAGGAAATCGCGGCGGGGCTGGTTCTTAATCATGCGCAACAGTGTAAGGCGCGAAGGCCGCTGTTGGATAGCGATTCTCAGGCGCGGCCGCAATAAACCATAGAGCAGGCGGGGGCCGCGGAATAGACTGAAACGATGAAGCGTTCCGGGAGCGGCGACGAGGTTGCGGGCGGCGCTCGATGCGAGATCAACCCCGCTGTATTTCGCCGGCGGCTGATGGCCTGGTACCGCGAGAACGCACGCGCGCTGCCCTGGCGCGAGACGTGCGGCCCGTACCGCATCTGGGTCGCGGAGGTCATGCTGCAGCAGACGCGGGTGGCTGCGGTGGTCGAAACCTACAACGAGTTTATGCGGCGGTTTCCCACGCTGGTGTCGCTGGCTCTGGCAACTGAGCTGGAGGTGCTGGTGGCGTGGTCGGGGCTGGGCTACTACAACCGCGCGCGGCTGTTGCACAAGGCGGCGCAGTTCATCGTGGGCGAGCGCAAGGGACGGCTGCCGGCGACGGCGGCGGAGCTGCACACGCTGCCTGGGATCGGCGAGTACACGGCGGCGGCGATCGCAAGCATTGCGTTTGGGGAGGGCGTTGCGGTGGTGGATGGCAACGTGGAGCGGGTGGTCCTGCGGCTCACCGGCCGCGCCAGCGAGAACACCGCCGCCGCGCGGGGGTTCGTGCGCGCCCAGGCCCAGGCCCTGCTGCCGCAGGGACGCGGGACGGCCTCGCGGCGGGAGGGGCAATCCGGCGGCGGCGCGGGCCCGTCGCACTCCGACAATCCTGCGGGAGACCACAATCAGGCGATGATGGAGCTGGGCGCGACGGTCTGCCTGCCGCGCGCGCCGCGCTGTAGCGAGTGCCCTGTGCGCGAGCTGTGCCGCACACGCGGCGAGCATCTGGCGCCCGCGCGCGCGCCGCAGCGCAGCCAGCCCGCCGCCTGCCTGCTGGACCTGCGCAAGCGCGGCCCGGCCACCGAGGTCCTGCTGGAACGCCGGCCCTCGGACGCCAGTGTGATGCCCGCGATGTACGAGCTGCCGCCGCTGCCGCTGGAGGCGGTGGAGGGGCTGGAGCCCGCGCTGCGGATACGCCACGCCATCACGAATACGAACTTCTATGTGCAGGTCTTCAGCGCGCGCCACACCGCGCCCGCCAGCTCCGGCAGCCGCGCCAGCACTGGCAAGCGCAGCGGGGCCGCAGCCCAGGTGCTGCGCGGTGCCATTCCCTCGGTCGCCCACGATCTCCACTGGACGCGCACCACGCGCCTGGCCAGCCTTCCGCTCACCGGGCTTACGCGCAAGGTTCTGCAACGTCTAAAGGTCATGGAGAAACATCGCGTTGCGCTTCCTGAATGATGGGGCGAGCGCGGTGGATGGACTCGAAGGCAATCCGCGGAAGGCTATCCATGCGGCGCTTCAGAGTCGTAGGATGAAGGTAGAAACGAAACTGTGATGAGACTGCGCTCCCTAGTTCGCGGCGGGTCACTCCGCTCCGGCCTGACCCTGACCCTGACACTGCTGGCTGTCGTCGCCGGGCCGTGGCTGCGTACATATGGGGCGGAACACATTACGCTGCGCAATGGCTTCGAACTGGACTGCGCGCGGCGCGAGGTGGCGGGCGATCGGGTGCGGCTTTATCTATTCCCTGCCGCGCGCGACAGTGCTGCCGGCCAGGGCGCGGCGCAGGATGCGAACTACATCGAGGTTGCGGCCAGCTCCGTGTTGCGGGTGGAGCAGATTCCCGATCCTCCCGCGCCACCAACTCCAGCCGCCGCGCCACTCGCTCTACCTCTGGTCTTGCTGGAACCCGCGCGGACTGGCTCTTCTCCGCTCACACCGGCTGAGATGGGCGAGATGCTGGCGCGGGCCGGGGCGCGGCACAACATCGACGCCGATCTGCTGGCCAGTGTGGTGCAGGCGGAGAGCAACGGCAATGCCCGCGCCGTCTCCCGCGCCGGGGCCGAGGGCCTGATGCAGCTGATGCCGGGGACCGCGACGGAGCTGGGCGTGCGCAACTCGTTCGCGCCGGAGGAGAACATCGGTGGCGGCACGGCCTATCTGGACGCTCTGCTGACGCGCTACCACGACGACATCGCGCTGTCGGTTGCGGCATACAACGCGGGGCCGGCGGCAGTGGACCGGTACCGCGGCATTCCGCCCTACGCCGAGACGCGAGCGTATGTGGCGCGGGTGATCCGCGAGTTCAACCGCCGCAAGCGCGCCGCGCAGGCGAGCCTGATGGCGGCCGCAAAGTAGACGGAACGCCAAAATGCCGCACAGGAGAGCGGACCGATGAAGAGTCGCAAGGGGATGGTCTGGCTCGCGGTTCTGATTGTGCTGGCGCTGATTGTCTTCTGTAATCGAGGGCGGATTCACTTCGACTGGGCGGTCTTCTGGATGCAGTTGCGCCATATAAGCTGGGTGCATATCGCGGCGGGCATCGCTCTGATCTATGCCACCTTCTGGCTGCGTTCGGCTCGCTGGTCGGTGTTTCTGAGCGCGACGAAGAAGGTCTCGCCGTTTGTGCTGGTGGGGCCGCAGTTCATCGGGTTTACCGCGGTTGCGCTCTTCGGGCGGTTGGCGGATGTGATCCGGCCGGCGCTGGTGGCGCGGCGGGTGCAGCTTTCCATCAGCTCGCAGGTTGCGGTGTACACCATCGAGCGTATGTTCGATCTGGGCGCGGCGGCGCTGATTTTTTCCGGCGCGCTGCTGTTTGCGCCACGCGACCTGCCGCACCACGAGATATTCGTTCGCACGGGGCTCGTTTCGCTGGCGGGAACGGCGTTGATCGCCGTCTTCGCGGTCGTCATCCGCGTAGCCGGGGGCGCCGTGGCGCGCGTTGCCGGAGCGACGCTCGGCTGGCTCTCGAAGCCCATCGGCGAGAGCGTTGCCAGCAAGATTCGCGGCTTCCGCGACGGGCTGGACGCGGTCAGCTCGGCGCAGGACTTTGTGGTTGTCTCGCTGATCTCGCTGGCAATGTGGGGAATGATCGGCTGCGCGTACGTCGAGACGCTGCACGCCTTCGTCGATACGCCGGAGCTTGCGACGATTTCGTTCTCGCGCACCATGCTGCTGATGGGCGCCAGCATCGGCGGCTCGCTGCTGCAACTGCCCGTCATCGGCTGGTTCACGCAGATTGCCGTCACCGCGGCTGCGATGCATGAGTTCTATGGCGCGCCGATCGAGGCGGCGACTGCGTGCGGAGCGTTGCTGCTGGTCGTCACCTTCCTCTGCATCATTCCCACCGGGCTTGTGTTTGCGCGGATTAACCATGTCAGCCTGAAGAAGATCGCGGATGAGAGCGGTGGCGTCGAACCTGCTTCAACCTCAAACTCTGACCTCGGCGGCTAAAGCCGCATCAAAGCGCAACACACACGGCACGGGTAAACGCGTGCCCTTATGTAAAACAGGACGATGCCGGAGCCTGTGAACCCGTGCCATTAAGCAAAACAGGACGATGCCGCAGCCTGTGAACCCGTGCCATTAAGCAAAACGGGGCGATGCCGCAGCCAGTGAACCCGTGCCCTTAAGCAAAGCGGGATTCCGCGCCGATTCTCGCTTACACTGGAATGCGTTGCAGTTTTCTCCCAAGAGGAACCCCTTTGCCCGTCCCGTCCCGCCCGCTCGGTCTCGTTCCGCACCGCCGCTACAACCCACTTCTGCGCCAGTGGATTCTGGTTTCGCCGCAGCGCACCGAGCGNNTCGCCTTCGACAACGACTTTCCTGCGCTGTTCAGCGGCCTTCAGCCGGAGGCGCAGCCGAACGCCTCTCCGCTGCTTGTCTCCCAGCCGGAACGCGGACGCTGCCGCGTGCTCTGCTTCCATCCCAACCACTCGTTGACGCTGGCGCGCATGGAAGTGCCTGCCATTGCCGCCGTGGTGGACGCGTGGGCCGATGAGACGGCCGCGCTTGGCGAACTGCCGTATATCAACCATGTGCAGATATTCGAGAACCGCGGCGCCATGATGGGTTCCAGCAATCCCCATCCGCACTGCCAGATATGGGCCACGGAACACGTTCCGGACGAGCCGTTGCGCGAGATGGCCGCGCAGCAGCAGTACAGGGAGGAACACCACTCCTGCCTGCTCTGCGACTATGTAGCGACCGAGCTGGCGCAGGCGGAGCGCATGGTGGCCGAGAACGGTCATTTTGTCGCGGTGGTCCCCTACTGGGCCACATGGCCGTTCGAGACGCTGGTGCTGCCGCGCCGCCACATGGGCAGCTTTACCGACTTTACCGTCGCCGAACGCACCAGCCTCGCCGCGATTCTGAAGGCCGTGACCACGCGCTACGACAATCTCTTTCAGACCAGCTTTCCCTACAGCCTGGGCTTCCACCAGCGGCCCAGCGACGGCGCGGCGCACGATTCCATGCACTTCCACGCGCATTTTTACCCGCCGCTGCTGCGTTCGGCCACGGTGCGCAAGTTTCTGGTGGGCTACGAGATGCTGGCCATGCCTCAGCGCGACATCACTCCCGAAGCCGCGGCCGCCCGCCTGCGGGAGGTGGGAGAAATCCACGCTGTTTGACGACCCGCAGCGCCCGGTGGCGCCGGCGCTCAGTGGATGATGCGGCCGATGCCCTGCAGGTCCCGGCTGCTCAGCACCTGGTCGATTTCCAGAAGGATTCTGACCTTCCCTTTGACCTTGGCCATTCCCAGAATGTAGGGAGTGGCCGCCCCTGGCCCGTAATCCGGTGTGTCCTCCACGTCCCCGCCGGCCACGTTCAGCACCTCCGAGACCCCATCCACGACGATTCCCATCAACGTGGGGCCGGCATCCCCGGTCACCTGGACCACGATGATGCAAGTGCGTTGCGTATACGGGATTTCGTTCAGGCCAAATTTCAGCCTCAGATCCACCACCGGGATCGCCCTCCCACGCAGGTTGATCACGCCCTTCACGCAGGGCGGCGTCTGCGGCGCCGCCGTAAGGTCCTGGACGCCCATGATCTCGCGCACTTTGAGGACTTGGATGCCGAACTCCTCGGGCCCCAGTTCGAAGGTCAGGTATTTGCCCGCCCGCGGGTCGGTTTTCACGGCCTGGACGACTCTGTCTGCCGCAGCGGTTGAGCGGGCTTGCATGGTGGCGCCTCGAACTGCTCTCATCGGANNTTCTTGGCCGTTTCCACCAGGTGCCTGGTCAGCACCTCGGACTTCTTAGTGGAGACTGGCGGCAGTTTCAGCGAATTCAGCGCCGCCGCATCCAACCTGCGCTTCTGGTCCTCCTGCTCAGCCAGTCTGTTCTCCATTTGTCGCTCGATGGCATCGCCGGAACCGAGCTCCGCCGACGCTTCTCTGCCCGCCTCGATGGCGCCTGCCATTTGGACGGCATGGCGCTTCTTCCTCACCACCGCGAACAGGAACACAATGATCAGGAGCAGCAGGAGAACCACCCCGCCCACCACGCCTATCAGCACGGAGGTCTTCTGCCGCAACAGTTGATCCAGCCAGGTGACCGGCGCGGCGGGCACTTTAGCGCTGGGCGGCATAAGCCCCGGCTGTTCGCTCGACAAAGTCGCCTCGAAGGGCAGGCTTTCCACGATGAGCTGGTCTCCGCGCTCGGGATTGAGCCCGGTGGCGGCCGCCACCAGGTCGCGAATCACCTTTACCTTCTCGGGAGTCGGCGGCTCGATGACGTGCTTGGCCTTGGCCCCGCTGCCTTCCCAGCGGCTGTCCTGGTCCAGGAGCACCGCGAGCGACATCCGCTTTACCGTTCCCTGCGGCAAACGCGTGCGCCGCACCAGCCGGCTGCTCTGGTAGGCGATATTCTCGGTGCGCCGCGTGGTGCCGGCTCCGGAGGACCCCGGCCGCGAGGTCGGCCGTGGCAGACTGGAAGCCGTGCCGGGGACTCCGGAAGCCAGGTTGGTCCCACTCACGTCTTCGGTTTTTTGCGCGCTGACCATCACCGAGCGCGTCGGATCGTAGGTTTCTTCGCTCTGCTCGCCCCCCGTGAAGTCGCACTCTACCGTCGCCCCCGCGCGGAACTTCTCGCTGCCCAGCAACGGGTCCAGCGTCGAGGTGATCTTGGCCACCAGGTCCTTCTCGATCTGGCGGCGGTAGTCCAGCACCGCCTCGGAAGGCTCTTCGCCCTCGTTGGTGGAAGCCCTGCGCGGCCGGCTCAGCAGGTTGCCATTCATATCCAGAACCGACACCGCCTCCGGACCCAGGCCTTCCACCGCGCTCGCCACCAGGTGACAAACGGCCAGGACGTTGGCTGGCGACAGCCTGGCTCCGGGCCTCAGCTTCACCATGACGCTGGCCTTGGCCGGCTGCCGGGCATCCAGGAACACCGAATCCTTCGGGAAGGTCACGTGAACGCGCGCCTGCTCGACATCCGACAGGGACATCACCGAGCGCTCCAGCTCCCCTTCGATGGCCCGGCGGTAGTTGATGTGCTCGGTGAAGTCGGTGACCCCGAAGTTGGATTTGTCGAACAGTTCGAACCCCACCCGGCCGCTGCGGGGCACGCCCGCGCCGGCCATCAGCAAGCGCAGTTCCGCCACCCGCGCCGAGGGCACCAGCACCGTGGTTCCGTTTTCGCTCAGTCGGAATTCGGTTCCCGTCTCCCGCAACTTCTGAAGCACCGCATTGCCGTCCTCCGCCGCCAAGCCGCTGTACAGCGGGCGGAAGTCCTGTTCCTTTTTCCAGTTCACCAGCCAATACAGCGAACCCGCCACCAGCACAATGGTGGCCAGAATGTAGATCCGCTGCCGGATGCCGAGGCTGGCCAGGAGGTTTTTGAACTGAGCCATGAGGGGGCCAGGTTACATTTGCATGCGCATGACTTCCTGATACGCCTGCACTACCTTGTTGCGCACTTGCATGAACATCTCGAAGGCCAGTTCCGCGCGCTGCGTGGCCATCACCGTAGTGTGCAGTTCCTCGTTCTCTCCGCTCAGGAACCGCTGCACGGTTTGATCGGAGGTGGTGCGCAGGTCCTCCACCTGGCCGATGGCGTTCTGGAGTGCGTTCTGAAAGGCCCCGGGCTGGCTGGCCGCTCCAGGGACCTGGATGGCAATGGGGCTCGGCGTAGCCAGGGAAATCGGACTAATCGGGCTAGACATAGGCGTCGCTCCTAGCGCAGCAGATCGATTGAGCTGTTAATCATGCTCTTCACCGCCGACATGGCGGCCACATTGGCCTGGTAGCCGCGCGACGCTCCCAGCAGGTCCACCATATCCTCGGCGGGGTTGACCCGCGGAAACGACACGTATCCGTTAGCGTCGGCATCCGGATGGCCGGGCAGGTAGCGTTGCTCGGGCGGGCGCGTATCCTCGATCACGTCCGAGATCTTCACTCCCGTCCCGGTGGCGCCGACCTCCGTTTGGAACACCGAGGCGAAGGGCTCGTCGGCCGCTTCGCTCGAGAAAACGGCATCCTTGCGGCGGTAAGGCCCTCCTTCGGGCGTGCGCGTAGTCTCGGCGTTGGCCAGATTCTCGACCAGCAGGGCCGCCCGCTCGCGTTGCGCGGCCATTCCCGAGGCGCTCACAGAAAGCAGCGAAAACAGGCTCATCCGCCGCTACCTCCGTTAATGGCGCTGCGCACCTGGCGGATCTCCGCCCGCATCAGGTTTGAGGCGACGCTGAACCGTATCGCGTTCTCCGCCAGCAGCCGCGCCTCCCGGTCCAGGCTTACGTTGTTGCCGTCGTGCTTGGTTTCCAGCCCCGTCACTTCCGTGACGCCCGGGCTGCCGCCCGCTAGCTGGTTCCGGAACTCCGCTTGAAAGTCGAGGTCTTTGGTCTGGTATCCCGGCGTGTCGGCGTTGGCGATATTCGAGGCGACCAGCTTCTGCCGGGCGCTCAGCAGGTCCATGTAATGTTCGAGGCTCCCCGCAATTGGATCCAGCATGGCCACCCCTCCAGTAGCATGCGCCTTGCCAGAGGGCGTGGCGTTTGGAACCAATCACTTAAAGCGGGCGGCGCCGTCCGGAACGCCAAAATTCCGTCCGCCCGCCAGGAACCTGACCGCGCTAATACACGTTCACGTTCTGCTCCTGGGTGGCGAACAGCGCCTGGAACAGGCCAAGATCCAGGCCGTTGGCGGAAAAGGTCGTCGTTACCGCATAGTTGAGGAGCTCGAGCCCCGCCGCGTTGGTATACGAGGCCGGGAGCGCCGCCAGCACATACGTGGGAACCGTGAACTTTCCGTCCGACGCCTTGGCCAGGCAAGTGAACGTTGCTCCCACGTAGGCCCGGTTCACGAGCGCCGAGGACGATCCGATTATGAAAACGTCCCCGCTGCCGCCGGCCCAGGTAAACGTTTGGGGGAGCGTGCGGTCTATTACGGTAAGGGGGTCCGGGTTGGTCCAGGTGAACGGCGCGGGCAGGGTGAGCGAGGCGGTGAAGGAGCCCACATCCTTGCCTCCCGACCCATTCTTCAAGGTATACACACCCGCTGGGAGGGCATTGGGGACGGCATCGTAGAATCCCTGCGGGTAGAGCCTTGGTTGCGTGAGCGTTGTGGTGGCGCCGTCCGGGCCCGTCAGGGTCATCGGAGAGCCGGCATCTAGCAGGGAAGTGGGGCCTATGGCGAGCGCATTCACCGTGCAGGCGCCGTAGGTGTCAATGCCCATGCCCGCCTGGCTCGAAGGAAACAAGGGGCTCGGCCAGGCATACATCCCGAATTCGGCGGAGGCGACTAGCGTTGGCTTGGAATCGCCGGTGGGGGGGGGCTGGTGGATCGTGTATTGCTCGAGTAGCAGGCTACCCTCCTTTAGACCGTTGGCCTCCACGACGACGGGATTCAGGGTGGGTACGGTCGGGTCCTGGCACATCCCACCGGAGGGCGCAATGGAGATCGTGACGGTATTGCTCACCACGTTGCCGATCTGCAGCATCACCGGCACCCAGCAGCCTGGGATATTGGGTGCCACGAAGTTGATCTGATCCTGGCCGGCCGAGGTTGAGCGTCCCGCATAGTCGATCTTTACCTGCTGCCCGCCTACCCATAGCGTCATCGGGTCGAGGCCGCTGCGCAGGTCGCTCTGCACCGGCGCCACGGTCTCGTCGCCCGTGACCGGTCCCAGCCCAGTGCCCCAGAGGACTACCGACTGGCCCGGCTGGGCAGAGGTGATGATCGTGTTCACCGGCCAGGTGGTTGAATTCGCCACGTAGTTGAGCACTATGCCCGGACCGCTGCCCCCCTGGCTCAGCGCGAGGATGCCGAAGCTGCTCTTGACCACCGTAAAGGACGCCGGAGCGCTGGTCGCGCCGCTATATGTCACCGTCGCCGTCGCCGTGCCCACCGCCGTCGCCGAGGGCAGGATGGCGTTGATCTGTGTGGGGCCGACGTACAGCGGGATGGCCTGCCGTGTGGCGCCCGAAGCGTCCTGGATCTGAACAGTCACACCACCCAGGGTCTTCTGGAGCGGAAAAGACAAGAGGGGCGGGCTCGAAGCCGGACCCATGGCTGTGCCATAGATCGAGAACATCGACCCCTGGGCGATGCTTGAGTTCGGCAATCCCACCGGCGCCGAACTGGCGGCATTGACAATGCCATTCGTGGTAATCGCCGGCTGGGCGCCGGCCACCATCGCAAAGACCATCCACGACAAGCAAATCCACTTTACCATGCCACTCCCTACCTCCCACGGAATTTGAGTACTCTCCAGATTACACCAGTCAGTACATGCTCGGATAGCTTTTCCGCATTTCTCGGGCGGCGTGCAGAATCTGCTNNTTGGCGGGATGTATGCCGCAGCCGTCTTCCCGAAGGAACGGGCACTGGGCTCCGTGGGGTTTGCGCAGCCGCAAAAGGTGTTTGGTCCGATATACATAGCCCCGCTCGAAGGCTCGCGGGCTCAGGCCCAGAAACGCCGCCGCTCGCCGCAAGTCCCCCTCGGAAAGGTAGACGAAGCCCCGTTGCCTGCAACAGTTGGTGCACCCGCGGAGGCAGGTGAAGCGCAGTTCCTTCACCCTGCCAGCATACCAGCCCGCGGCCGCCCGGCCGTCGCCCCTCCGTTTTCCCTTGGAATTCCGGGCAAACAGCGTTAGATTAGAAGTATGAGGGTGAGCCTGCCTGCCGCATCCCGGCCTGGGTTGTTTGGCTCCGACTAGTTCCTGCCTGGTTGTTCCGTCCGTTCGAGTTCCCACAGGAGGGTTTCCATGCCAGCCAGGAATGCAGCCGCCCGCCCGAGTCTGCCGCACATTGTCACCCCTTTGCCCGGTCCGCGCGCGCGCGCCATCATCGAGCGGGACAGCCAGGTGCTGTCCCCCTCTTATACGCGGGGCTACCCGCTGGTGGCCGAGCGCGGAGAGGGCGCCATGGTCGAGGACGTGGACGGCAACCGTTTTCTCGATTTCAACGCCGGCATCGGGGTGGCCTCGACCGGCCACTGCCATCCGCGCGTAGTCCAGGCCATCCGCCGGCAATCCGCCCGGCTGATCCACATGTCGGGCACCGACTTCTATTACGAGAACATGGTTGAGTTGGCCGAGCGCCTCGCCGCGGCTGCTCCCGGCAACCTGCCGCGGCGGGTTTATTTCGGCAATTCCGGCACCGAAGCCGTCGAGGCCGCGCTCAAACTGGCCCGTTACCATACGAGGCGCGACAAGTTCATTGCCTTCCTGGGCGGGTTCCACGGGCGAACGATGGGGTCGCTCTCCCTCACTGCCAGCAAGGTGGTGCAGCGCCGCGGTTTCGGGTCGCTTCTGTCGGGCGTGTTCCACGTACCCTTCCCGCACGACCAGGCGGGCGCCGAAGCTTCCGTCGAGGCCATTGAGCGGCTCTTCCATACTGTGGCGCCTCCCGAGGAGGTGGCCGCCATGGTCTTCGAACCCGTGCAAGGGGAAGGCGGCTACATCGTTCCCCCCAAACAGTTCTTCGCCCAATTGCAGAGCCTGGCGAGGGCTCACGGCATCCTGCTGATGGCCGACGAAGTGCAGTCGGGCATGGGGCGCACGGGGAAGATGTGGGCTTCGGAGCACTTCGACCTCGTTCCGGACATTCTGACCACCGCCAAGGGGATCGCCAGCGGCCTGCCCCTGGGCGCCATGATCGCCCGCTCCGAGCTGATGGACTGGCCTGCTGGAGCGCACGCCTCCACCTTCGGAGGCAACCCGGTGGCGGTGGCCGCGGCGCTCGCGACCCTGGACCTGCTGGAGGGCGGACTCATCGAGAACGCCGCGCGGGTGGGAGCGTATCTCATGAGCCGCATGAGCGACTGGCCCCAGCGCTTCCCCCAGGTGGGCGAGGTGCGCGGGCTGGGTCTGATGATCGGCATCCAGTTCGTGGAGCGCCTGGGCGTCCGCGAGAGCGCCCACGACCTGCGCGACCAATTGGTGCAAATGGCGTTCGAGCGCGGCCTGCTGGTGCTGGGCGCCGGCGATAGCACTCTGCGCCTCAGCCCGCCCCTGGTCATCACCACCCAGCAAGCCGACTTCGCCTGCCGGGTCCTGGAGGAGTGCCTGCGCCAGCAGGATCGCACCCTGTGCCAGACGGCGGCGTAGTAAGACAATCCCCATAGAGACCATTCTCAAGTGATGGCGGGGCGGTAGTATACTCAGGTGGATTCCGAGTAGACTGACCTTTGTGTAGGGGGTTGATCGCATGGCGAAGACAGGAGTCTTGCTCATAGCCTTCTGGCTCACCCCGGTCACGATCCTCCCGGCTCAGATGCAGCCTCCATCCGAGGCGCCGCGGTCGGCCGGCGAGGTCTACCGCGTCGGCAGAGGCGTTTCGGCGCCGGTGGCGGCCTACCATGTCGAGCCGGATTACAGCCAAGAAGCGCGAAAGGCGGGGTTCCAGGGTACGGTTGGCTTGTCCATGGAGGTGGATGAACAGGGGCTGCCCAAGAACTTAAAGGTCGTCAAGCCCCTCGGTGTGGGCCTCGATGAGAAGGCCATTGAGGCGGTCCAGCAGTGGCGGTTCAGCCCTGCCGAGCTCAACGGCAAGCCGGTCGTTGTACAGGCCGCCGTCGAAGTCAACTTCCGTCTGTTGTTCGCGAACCGCGATGGCCAGATCGCGCGCCTGAACTTCACTCTGCAGCCGGGCACGACGCGGCCCGAGCTCACGCGCGGCGAACTTCCAGGAAACCCCGCCACGCCAGGCGACCAGTTCCTCCGCATTCGGATCCAGGTGGACGAGGAGGGCAAACTGCGGAACTCCACGGTCCTGGAATCGACGGATGAAGATTGGGCTAAGAAGGCCCTGGGCGAGCTCAGTTCATGGCGGTTCCAGCCCGCGATGGCGAATGGCATCACCGTCCAGGTGGAAGGCGTCCTCGAGCTGACGCACGGTCGGGAGCGGCCTGCAGTGCCGAAGGCAGCGCCATAAGACGATTTGGCCGCGGGCACGGAGCAATTCGTGCCGGTCACCGGCGAGAGCACCCTGCGCCTCAGCCCGCCTTTGGTCATCACCACCCAGCAAGCCGACTTCGCCTGTCGGGTGCTGGAGGAGTGCCTCCGCCAGCAGGATAGCACCCTGCGCCGGACGGCGGCGTAGCCTGTCGATTGACCCGGACGGCGGGACGCTCTACCGCTCCGGGTTCGCCGTCTATGACGTTTGACATAATGCCTGACACGTCATAGACTGGAGTTTGATCCGGTCGTTCCAGTGCGCGGACACCGCTTCGCTCTTCGCAGACCGCGTGGTCCGGCGATTTCAATCCATCGAGCGCCCTGCGCGGCGGAAGCTTCTGTACTTGCATCAGGCACGGCGGCTGGAGGATCTTCGCGCGCCTCCTGGAAACCAGCTTGAACTGCTAAGGGGCGACCGCGCGGGCTCCTACAGCATTCGCATCAACGACCGATGGCGCATTTGCTTCGCGTGGCGCAATGGCCATGCGTATGACGTTGAGATTGTGGACTACCACTAAGACGCCGGGGAGACGACAATGAGGCCGTCAAGACAACTCGATCCAATCCATCCCGGGGAGATTCTCCTGGAAGAGTTCATGAAACCTCTGGGGATCAGCATCAATCAATTGGCTCGCGATCTCGACGTCCCGCCCAATCGCGTCGGCGCCATCGTGAACGGCGTTCGCTCGATCACGGCCGATACGGCATTGAGGCTGGGAGCGTACTTCCGTGTTTCTCCGGAAACCTGGCTCGGGCTGCAGATCGACTATGATCTGCGCCTCGCACGGCAGCGCTCAGGGGACCGGATNNGCGGATGCGAGCATGTGGCGGTCGCTAGTCCATAGGTCGCGTTCTCCGGCCTCCTGTGCGGTGGTCAGATGCACCGCATCGGCCGTGCGTATGAAGAGGCCGGGCGGTGCGGAAAGGACCAGGGCGCTGGTTCTCCGCAGCAGAGCTTCCGAAATTGGTACGAGCTTCCACAAGCCCTCCTGCACATGCTCGTAGAAACGGGAGGACAGTGCGCGGGCGTCAAGGGGAGACAACGATCCTTCGCGCAGGCGGCGATGAATTACCCCGTGGAACTCGGCCAATGCCCACACCGACGAGTGGATCGTGTCGGCTGTCCGCACAAGTTCTCGAACCCGAGGCGATTCGGGTTCGTTGAAATAGAACTTGACGATATACGGGGTGTCAAGATACACGGCGCTCTATCGATCGCGATCTTCTTCGACGATTCCCGTACTGTCGGCAAGCTGCGGCATGCGAGCCCAGATCTCTCGCATGGAGTCGAAAATCCGCGCCTTCATGGCGTCGGGCATTCGCGACGGAGCGGTAATAGGACGCAGCTCCGCCACGGGTTCGCCGCGGCGCTCGATCACGATAGTGCCACCTTCCGCAACCTCGCGAACAAGCTCCGAAGTATGAATGTGGAGTTCACGGACCGAGGTCTTCCTCATGTGCTACAGTGTAGCACAACGAAGAACAGCGGTGCCTGATTTCCGGAGAAAACCACCCGCCCGTATGGCTACCAGGTTTGCCGTCTCAAGCCGCCCACAAAGTCGAAATGGGAGTCGCGGCTCATGACTGGAATTGCATGCTGCCGACTAAGAGCCGCGATCCACAGGTCATTAGCCGGAATCGGCTTACCCGCGCCCTTCAGTTCCAGCCGGATGGCCGCGTAGTGCCGCGCGGTCTCAATGCCAATATCGAGGACCGTGCATCGGTCCAGCATTCGCTGCAGGGATCTTTCGTAAGCCTCGCGGTGGCGGGACTGCGCGATTCCACAAGCAAACTCCCCGGCTACGATTACGGGGATCGCAATCTCGCGCGCCTCGGACACAATCTCAACTGCTTCCGGCGTTCTGTCCAGGTAGGCGGAAAGGGCGTTCGTGTCCAGAATCAAGTCCAGTCCTCAGGTTCGATTTGTTCAAANNTCGCGCAAAGGAATTCCCAATGCACTGGCGGTGGCCTTGGCCTTGCGGAAGGTGGGGTCCGGGATTTCCAGCGTGGTCTTCACAACGCCAGTATCCCATATTTATGGGACAGCCGCTCGGCGGGTTTCCACCGCACGCGTCGGAAGGGTTCGAGCCTTTCATGGGGTCTCTCGATAGCGGGGATCTGGCACAAGGACAACTGGCTCCCCAGGGAGGACCCATCGCCCGGAATGCTGTTCCTGGCCAGTGTACGAGAAGCCCACATCACGCCAAGTGGGCGGGCGCTGGTGAACTCTACGACGAACGGGAGGATCGATTCTGGAAGCCCGTCAGCTTCCGCAAGCGGCGTTGTCCAGGCGCAAGTCGCTCCTTTGCCGAATGAACCGAACAACCTGCGATAGGCGTTGGGTTCTGGTGTATACTACAGAGGACTTCGGATCGGAGGAGACCCAACTTGCGGCGCAATGTTGGGTCGATCTTCTCGGGCCGGCCCATAGTTCCGCCGCGACTGGCCCAATCGGCGAGAAAAGTATAGCGTCGAGGAGCGAACGATGAGATCGA
>PMEV01000201.1 GCA_003154855.1 Bryobacterales bacterium | reverse complement strand
GTTGCAGCCTGACGTCGGCCGAGCTGGCGCCCACCATCAGATTGACCCTCTCGTCCTCGACCACCCACTGTTTCTTCTGCGAATCCCAGTAGGCGAGGTCCTTCGCCTTCAGCGCGATCTGGACGATCTTTGTCTCCCCCGCCTTCAGGGCGACCCGCTGGAAGCCCTTGAGCTCCTCGATCGGCCGCTCGACCTTGGAACCCATGTGCTTCACATACAACTGCACCACCTCCTGGCCGTCGCGCCGGCCCGTATTTCGGACTTTCACGCCGACAGCCACTTCGCCGTCCTTGGCCAGTCGCGCCGCACTGGTGCGCAGGTTGGAATAGGCGAACGTCGAGTAACTTAGCCCATAGCCGAACGGATACAGCGGCCGGCCTCTGAAGTACATGTAAGTCCGGTTGTTGCGGATGTTGTAGTCCATCATCGGAGGCAGATCGTCGATCGACTTCACCCAGGTCTGGACCAAACGCCCGGCCGGGTTGTAGTCTCCGAACAGAACGTCGGCCAGAGCGTTGCCTTCCTCCTGGCTGTTGTGGGCCATGTGAACGATGGCGGGCACATTCTCCTGGGCCCAGTTGATGGCGAACGGGAAACTGGCTTTGAGCGCCACGATGGTGCGCGGATTGGCCTGCAAGACGTCCCTGATCAACTGCTCTTGCGCGGGCTGCAGGTCGATGGACCGGCGGTCGATGCTTTCCTTGCCGTCGCTGAGCGGCTCGCACTTGGCCCAGCCGGCATCGCACGTCGGGTGGTTGCCGACCACCACGATAGCCACATCGGAGACCTTGGCCGCTTCGACCGCCGCGTTGTTTTTGTTATCGAGGGCGAAGTTTACCTTGACGCCCGGGCCGACCTTGTTCCTGATTCCATCGAGCGGAGTAACCGCATANNACCGCCTCGAGGGTTACCTGGCGGGCCAGCCGCTTGTTCTCGTCCCGCGTCCAGGGCGCCGGACCCTCTTTGATCTTGGCGTAGGGGACCATCTCGGGAGGATCCAGCAGTCCGAGCTTGATCATTACCCGAAAGCTGCCTCTTATGACTTCCTCGATCTCGGCCATGGTCACCAGGTTCTTCTGGAGCGCCCGTGTAATGGCGTCTTCATAGATGTTGTCGAGGAACTGGTTGATCCCCGCCTGTACCGCGGTTCCCGCCGCCGTCGGCAAATCGGGGAAGTATTTGTGCCCCTTCACCATGCCCTCGAGAGCGCCTGCGTCCGTGACCACAATGCCGTCCACGCCCCACTCCTTAATGGTGATCTCCTTCAAGATCGGTTGTACGGTCATGGGGATGCCGTTCGTGGCGTTGTAAGCGGCCATGTAACATCTGGCCCCTGCCTCGACGCCCATGCGGAATGGCGCCGAGTAATACTCGCGCATAAGCCGCTCGTCAAAGTCGGAGGACGTTTTCATCCGGCCGTTCTCGTTGCTGTTGGCCAGGAAGTGCTTCAATAGCGCCGCGGTCTGCCAGTACTTCGGATCGTTGCCCTGTAGGCCCCGGACGAAAGCGGCGGCCAGCGTGCCGTTCAGGAAAGCGTCCTCTCCGTAGCATTCCTCCGTTCTGCCCCAGCGTATGTCCCGGCCGAGGTCGGCGTTCGGCGCGCGGATAACCAGCGACGCGGCGCCGCCGCGCCTGTATCTCTCGGTCTGGTTGAGCCAGCGCGCTTCGTAGCCCTCCACAGCCGCGGCTTTCTCGAGAATCTCCGGGTCCCAGGTCTCTCCGAGTCCGATGGACTGAATGAACGTCGTGGTCGGAATCGCATTAGGGCTGCCGGATTTGCCTCGCGCCAGTCCATGCAGACCTTCCGCCTGGTTGTAACCCCGGATTCCCAGGCGCCCGAGCGACGGAGGAGGATTCTTGCGCAAGTAGTAGTTGGCGCCCAGCACATCGACCTTCTCCTCCGGGGTCAACAAAGAGATGATGTTGCTCACCCTTTCCTCGATGGGGAGGTTGGGATTCTGAAATGGATACTGGTACTGGTTTTGGCCGGGCGTCTGGGCCATGGCGGGAGTCGTCCACAGCCATAAGGCGCCCAACCATATCGCTACCGTTCTCATATCGGCTCCTCCTAAAGTGCTTTCCCATTTCCGTCTGTCCGAAGAAGACGTTCCACTCTACGTCATTGCCGGTCGGCGCCGTGTGGTCCACGGCCCGCGGCCCGGGTCTTCCCGCTTGAATCTGCGTTCCCACGCGAATTATACTCCTGGACGGATGGCCGGTGGCGCCGCGGCGAGAGGTTTCTCTGGCAAAATAGAAGTTCCGCCGATCCGCCGTAACGCCCGATCGGCGAAAACTTGACCATTTAGCGGGAGGACGGCATGCATCGTTCAGCTCGGCTAGCTCGCGTACTCTTCGCCCTGACCATCGCGGCCGGGGTTGCGCAATCGCAGACGGCGCCCGACCAGGCGCCCGCGGCGCCGCCGGTCATCACCGCAACCACGCGCCTGGTGCAGGTCAGCGTGATCGCCAAGGAAAAGGGCGGCGAGCCTGCCGCCGCCATGAAGGCCGAGGACTTCCGCGTCCTGGTGGACGGACGGCCGCAAAAGATCAGCTTCTTCTCGTCGGAATCCACCGGAGTGTCGCCCGCCACCAGCGCGCCGCTTCCGCCCAATACATACACAAACATCCTGGGGGCGCGCGGGCAGGCGATTAACGGGATCACCGTGGTCCTGCTCGATCTGGTGAATACGCGCATGGCCGATCGGATGTATGCGCGGCAACAGCTCATCAAGTACCTCGAAGAGATCCAGCCGCAGGATCGAATCGGCGTCTACGTCTTTAGCGGCCGCTTGCGCGTCTTGCACGATTACACGGCGGATATGTCGGATTTCCAGAAGAAACTCGCCGATGCGAAGAGCCGGCTGATCGGAGTTAGTGCCACCGAGACGCCCGGCGCCCTGGATCGGGAACAGAGCGAATTCGACATGGCGCTCCAGGGCCGGGGAGGCCCACCGCAGGAGCGCCAGTTCTACCTGCGGAACCGTATCCTGGGCACGCTCGCGGTGTTCAAGTTCATTGCCAATCATTTGGAGCGCGTGCCGGGCCGGAAGAACCTGATATGGGTGTCGGGCGCGTTCCCGGAGATCTTCGGCTACCAACACACGAACGGCATGGGAGAGGATTTTATGGACGAAGTGGACTCCACCGTGCGCGCTCTGAGTCAAGCCAACGTCGCCGTGTATCCGATCGATGCGCGCGGGTTGACGCCTTCGCCCGGTTTCGATGCCAGTCGCCCGACCGGTCCAGGCGCACCCGGCAGGATCCCCACCGCTCCCCGGGCGGGCGCCGGCGGTGGACAGAACGCCGCCCACGCCACCATGGACGATCTCGCGCACCGTACCGGCGGCCACGCCTTCTACAACACCAACGACCTCGCCCGGGCGATTCATGAAGCGGTCGCGGATTCCACGCTGACTTACACCATCGGATTCTATCCGGCGGATGAGAAGAACGACCGCGAGTTCCACAAGATCAAGATCGAAGCTGTGCGGGGGCACGTGAGCCTGCACTACCGCAGCGGCTACCTCGACGTCCCGCCCGCCGCGCCGGACGAACGGCGCCGCCTGCTGCAATTGCACGACGCGCTGTGGAGCCCGCTCGACGCCACGGAACTCGGCCTGACCGTGCACGCCGCACGGTCGACCGCGCCGCCGAACTCCTCCGCCGGAATGCCCGCCGGTGCGCCAACTCTCGACCTGCTCGTGACCATCCAACCCGACGGTGTGCAGTTGAAGCAGGATGGCGACCGCTACGACGGCCGCATCGACCTGTTGATGGTCCAACGCGATTCCCAGGGAAACCAGATCAACTCGCCTCTCGACACCATCGAACTGAAGATGCTCCCCGAAACCTACCGGAAGTTCACGGCATCCGGGCTGCCCCTGCGGAGAACCCTGCCGCTGTCGCCGCGAGCCGATTCGCTGAGAATCGTGGCGCGCGACGCCGGATCGGGGATGATCGGGTCGCTCACCGTGCCACTGAAGGGGCTGTAGGACGGCATATGAGATCTCGATTCGCTCCGGCGCGGAGCCCTGCCGCGGCGTCTGATCCGCCTGGCGTTCGGCGCCAACCGATTCCTCGAACGCCGCTGTCCGCAAAAAAACGGGCTTTCTGCGCCCGGCGTGAGTCATTTTCCCTCCCGGCGTCGCTTTTAATGTGAAAGGTTTCCTATGACCACTAGCCTCTTCCCCAAGTCGCTGCTTCTGCTCTCCACGCTGCTCTGCTGCCAGGCCGC
>PMEV01000007.1 GCA_003154855.1 Bryobacterales bacterium | reverse complement strand
GTCATTGTGCCCGACAAGGTCGTCCCAGTCTGGTTAATCCGGCCCTCGATTATGGTCTGGCCATTGCCTTCCGATGAGGTGGTAGTGATCTGCCAGTAGCCGGCCATGCTCGCAGCCGGGTTGACGGTGAAGGTGGCGGTGTTCGATTTGCCGGCGGGAGATACGACATCCACGGTACGGCTGCCCGTGGCCGCGGCCGCCGCGATCTCGACTTGCACCGTCAGAGACGTTGAGTTTGCCACTAGACCGTACACCGTGATGCCGGTCGACGGCGTAAACTCGACCGTCGTCACCCCGCTGAGGTTTGTGCCGTTCACCGTGAACCTGCTGAGGAGCTGCCCCTGATTTCCCGAATTGGGACTGATCGACGTGATGCTGGGCGCAAGCGCGGGCGCCGTGATGGTGAACGTTTCTTGATTCGATTGCCCGCCCGCGGTGGTGACCCAGACCGAACGGGCGCCGGTGGCCGCATTCGAGGCGATGGCCAGCGTGCCGGTGATTGAGCTGGCCCCTACGGAGACATTCGACAAGGTCAGCCCAGCCGAGTTACTCCAAACTACCTGCCCGCCGGTCAGATTGCTGCCGTTGATGGTGAAATTGTTGATGGTTTGTCCCGCCTGGCCCGAGGTGGGCGAGATCGAGGTGAGTGCGGGCGCCGAAACTGCCCCGGCCATGACGATGTTCAGCGTGTTAGCCGTCTTGCCGTCCAGCGTCAACGAGATGGGTACGGTCCCCTGGCCCCGCANNGAGATGGGCACCGTCCCCTGGCCCCGCAGGCTTTGCGGCAAGGTCAGGTTGACTTGGTCAAGCCCCACCAGGCCCGTTACCTGACCCGCATAATCCACCACCGCGGTCTGACCGCCGACCGTGGCGCTCGCGTTTGCCAGATTCGTCAGGCCGCGCAAACCCGTGCCATACAAAACCACCAGAGTCGTGTCCGTGGCCGCTCCCATGTCGATGGGGATGCCGACTTGCTGACCCTGACCGTTGGTGGTGCAACACAGGCTGGTGATGGTGGATTTGCCGTTCGCCGGCACGTTCCAGGCTTGCCCGACCGCGTATCCCTGGCCGTTGGCGCTGGCCGAGAACAGGCCGGGAGCGACACTCGCAATCGCCACCGTGCCCGTGTGCAGCAGGCCGTCGGCCCCAGTGACGGTGATGGTTGCCGTTCCGCCCTGGGTTGTGTCCGGAATCTCGACGCAGACTTGGCGCGGGAAAGCGTAGAAGAGCGGCATTGAGTTCTGCGCGCCGCTGCTGTCTTTGATGGTGACCGATACGCCCCCCAGCGAGGTCGGCAGAGGCAACACGTAGGGGGGCGCCAGTACCGAAACCGTCGTGAAGTCGGAGCCTGAGACCCACCAGATCACGGCGATCATGCCGGGGGCAACCGGCGGAGCGGCGTAACTGGCCGCCGAGGTCACCGCGACCGTGCCCGGCCCCGGGGCCTGAACCGTGGCCGTAAACACCACCGAAGTCGCGCCCGCCACGCTCACGCCGATGGTCGCCGTCCCCACGGTCGCTCCCAACGTGACCGTCGTCTGGGCGCGGCCCGAGGCGTCGGTTCGGACGGAACTTGGATTCGCCGACGCGTTGGCCGGGCTGAATGTCACCGTTACGCCCGCCAACGGGCTGCCGCCTTGCGTGACCGCCACCACCAGCGGGTTCGGCAGAGCCGTATTCGCCGGCGCGCTTTGGTTGTTGCCCGAAACGATCGAAAGGACCGGGGGAGTGACCGGACTGTTGAAGTTCATCTTCACGATGAAAGCATCGAAAGTTCCCTTGAGCGCGGTCTGAAAGGCTCCCGCGCTGACCGGGAAGTTGGACGAACTTGTGATGCCGGTGATGTATGCGCCTCCGTTCGAGTCCAGGGCGATCATGTCTCCCTCTGCTGTACCGGCGCCGCCCAGATACGTCGAATACAGGAGCGAGGCGCCTGTATCGTTCAACTGGGACACGAAGCCATCGCTCGCGCCCGATAAGGACGCGCTCAGCGCACCTGGCGTCGTGGGGAAATCCGTCGAATAAGTTATCCCGGTAAGATACACATAGCCTTTGGAATCCAGCGCAATGCCATAGGGAATGTCCGAGCCGCTGCCTCCCAGAAACGTCGAATAGACCAGGCTGGAGCCGGCGGGATTCACTTTAGTTACGAACACCTCGTTGTTGCCCGGGTGCGTCGTGGTCTGGTAAGCCCCCGCTGTCACCGGGAAATCCGACGACATAGTCACGCCTGCAACGTAGGCGTTGCCCTGCGAATCCACAGCTACTCCCCACCCAACCTCATCGCCGCTGCCGCCCAACCGGGCCGAGTAGGCGAGCGCGGAGCCCGCCGGGTTGACTTTGACGAGAAAGGCGTCCGTGCCTCCGGTGTTGGGGCTTTGGAAGCCTCCGGCCGTTACCGGGAAGTCCGCCGATGCCTCGACGCCGGTCAAGTAAGCGCTGCCGGAAGCATCCAACGCCAGGAATTTGCCTTCATCCTGGCCGGTCCCGCCCACGTAGGTCGAGTAAACCAGGCTGGCGGCCCCGGATAGGTTGGGGTTCAATTTCGCGACGAAAGCGTCCGAGCTGCCGTGATTGCTGGTTTGGAAGGCGCCCGCTGTGATGGGAAAGTCGGTCGATTGAGTGAATCCGGTGGCGTAGATGTTTCCCGATGAGTCGACGGCCAGGCCGTTGACTTGATCCTGGTCGCTCCCATACAGATAGGTCGAGTACGACAGATAGGAGCCGGCAGGATTCAGCTTGGAGACCCAGGCGTCCGCGCAGCAGGTGTCCGCGGTCGTCGTCTGGAACGCGTTTGCAGTCACCGGGAAATGGTAGGTTGTCGTCCAGCCCCCCAGATAAGCATTGCCGGCTCTGTCCACCGCGATGGTTGCCGCCTCGGAGTCGCCATCGTCCCCGCCCAGGTATCTCGAATACACCAGCGCGGTTCCGGTCGGGTTCAGCTTGGTGACGAAGGCGTCCTCGGGGGTGTTCGTGTTCAGCAGATTCCGCGAAATGGGCTGGACCGCGCCCGGCGTGACTGGGAAATCGGCGAAGGATTGGGTCCAACCACACACGTAGGCGCTGCCGGACGAATCCACGGCGATAGACAATCCCTCTTCGTTGTTCGACCCGCCGAGCAGCGTTCCGTAGCTCAGGGTGGGATCGATGATCAGCGGCCGACTGGCGTCGTAATCCTGCACTTGAAACCCGACTTCATTCTGCCCGCTGACCACCTGGGCCGCCGGCACCTTCCGGATCGCGCCATTGATCTCCTGGTAAACCACCGGGCTATGCTGGCGAATCTCGCCCAGCTTGGTCTGCAACACCAAATCGCCGCCCGCGTCCACCGCAATCCCGTCCACGCCGTCGTAGGCCAGCCGGATCTGGCTCAGGTCCGCCCCGGGCGCCACCACGAAGTCCGACTCCAGTTCCCGCTGGTCTCCGTAATAGACCAAGTCGATTCCGGGATATACTCCCGCCTGCTCGACCCGTGCATAGGTGGAGATGTCCGTCAGCCACTTGGCCGGGTCCTTGCCGTGAAAGTAGTTCGCCTTCCCGGGAAGCAACTGGGCGCCGCGCAGCCCGGCGTCCGCATTCGACCCCACCACTCGCACGCGCACAGTGGTTCGTTCGACCTCGGCAGTCCCGGCGCCGAATTTGCTACGGATGGCCGCCCGCCGCTTGCCGTCTGCCGCAGAGATGGGGCGCCGCAACACCAACACAGCTTCCGCTCGGGTGAGCAAGATGCCATATCCCCTTCCACGCGCGACGAATCCTACCGACGGGTCGGTCTGGCCCATATTGGCCTCGAAGCTGAGCGGCAGATTGCCGTACGCGGCATCCAACGACGGCACGCCCGGTTC
>PMEV01000464.1 GCA_003154855.1 Bryobacterales bacterium | reverse complement strand
GCCATGTCAGGCCCCTTTCTCTGGCTGTCCGATCGTTTTTACTTTCGAGAGCAGCTCGGAAACCTTCATCCCCGAGAGCGTCTCGAACAGCGCCGGGATCTGCGCCGCCATCTGCGTCATGTCGCCCGTGATCTTGTGCATCCCAGCCGCCTGGCCGTCTCCCGTCGAGACGATCGTAATCTTGTCCACGTTGGCCAGCGGCGCCGCCAGCGCCCGCGCCACCTCCGGCAGACTGCCGATCAGCCGGTCGACCACCGCCGCCTGGTTCCACTCCTGGTAGGCTCCCGCCTTCACGTTGAGGGCCTTGGCTTCGGCTTCGCCCTTCTTGAAGATGATTTCGGCTTCGGCCTCGCCGGTAGCGCGCGTCGACGCCGCATGGCCCTCGGCCTCCGCGATCAGCCGCTGCTTCTCGGCCTCGGCCAGCGTCTCGATCCGCTGCCGCTCGATCTCGGCCGGCTTCAGCACGGTGGCGATCAACTCCCGTTCGCGGCGCTGGATTTCGGCGTCCTGCACCAGCACCTGCTGTTCCTTCTCCACCTGCTGCACTTTCACCTGCTCGGCCACCAACTGCTGCTGCATGACGTTGGTCTGTATGTCGTAGGCCTTGTCGGCCTGCGCCTGCTGCCTCTTCACCGTCTCCAGGTAGGTGGCCTTCTTGACTTCCAGGTCCCGTTGCGCCTCGGCCTGCGCGGCCTGCGAAAGCGTCTCCGCCAGAACCCGCTGCTTATCGGCTTCCGCCCTGGCCACCGCCGCATCGCGCTGCGCCACCGCGCGCCGCATGGCCGTGTCGCGCTCGGCCTCCGCCGTGGCTACGTCGGCGTCCCGCTTGATGCGTGCCACGTCCGGCTTCCCCATGTTGGCGATGTACTCGTTCTGATCCCGCACTTCCTTAATGGTGAACGAGATCACTTCCAGCCCCATTTTGCTGATATCGTCCGCGCAAGTGGCCCGCATCTTGTCGCTCACCATTTCCGGCTGCTTGACGATTTCTTCCACCGTGAGCTGGCCGATGATGCCCCGCAAGTGGCCTTCCATCACCAGCCGGATCAGCCCTTCCCGTTCCTGCGGGCTCTTGGTCAGGAACTGCTCGGCCGCGGTCTCGATGGATTCGTTGTCGGACTTCACCTTGATCTGCGCCACCGCTTCCACCGTCACCGCCACGCCCTGCTTGGTGTACATGTCCTGCTTGGGCGCCACGTCGAACGACATCAGCTCCAGCGACAGGACCCGGCAGTTCACGATCACCGGAGCGATTACTGCGCCGCGGCCCTTGACAATGCGGGTACCGCCCATGCCATAGATAATCAGGGCTTCGTGCGGTCCCACCTTCCGGTACAGACTGGCCAGCATTCCAAAAATGAATATGAGGGCCAAGACCCCCAAACCCGTTAGTAGCAGTATTTCCACCTGACTCGTACTCAAGTTCATGCCATCTCCTTGTGCCACGGCGGAGCGGCGAGGCGGCGCCTCAGTCCAGCTCCGAGTTGGTCATCTCCTCCCAGCGCCGGACGTAGGCGATCCCTTTTTCGTAACGCGTGACGATCACTTCGGTGCCTTTGGGAATCGCCGTCCCATCCTCGCTGCGGGCGCCCGCGCAATGGCGCGTTCCGCCCTGGGAATACACAATCTCGCCGGTGCCGCCGGCCCGGATCACGCTGCAGATCTTGCCCAGCACGCCCACCATCTCGTAATCGACAAGATCCTCTTCCTTGTCCTCTTCAGCCACCAGTTTGGCCAGGAACGCGAACACACAGGCGGCCCCGGCCAGGCCGCAAACGGTCGCGATCCCGAGCGCCAGCAGAAACCAAATGCTGGAGTGCCGCGTCAACAGAAACCCCGAGAGGCCGAACCAGGCCAGGAACGCGGCGATGGTTCCAGGGTTGAACCACGATACCTCGCCATTCCCGCCGTGCCCATGGCCGAGGTGCGCGCCATGGCCGATATGCACGTGCGGGAAGTGCGGCAGGTGCACCGCGTGCAGGCCCCCGGCCAGGAACGAAATCAGGCTCAGGAAAAAACCCACCGAAAAGCACAGCAGATAGAAGTTCTCCCACGTCATCGGGAATGCCTCCCTCCTCCGGCCGGCGTCAGCACCTGCAAGAGGCGCTCCGCCAGCCCCGGGTTGTCCAGGATCGCGCCCAGCAGCACCATGCACTGCCGCGAATCCTCGTGCCGGGCCACCCCGAGCAGCGCCTCGCGCAGCTCCGGATCGCCGTGGAACTGCTCCGCCCCGTCCAGCAGCCAGCGGTCCAACCGGTTCTCCACTCCCCCCAGCTCCGAGAGCAGTTCGGTCGAGTAACCCTCGGTATCGTCCACCAGGTAGCCCGGCTGCACCTTGAAGAACTTCGCCAGCAGCATGCGGGTCGGGTTGGTGAGGTGCGGCCGCGCCCCACTCTCGATTTGCGAGAGATAGGACTGGCTGATGGCCTTGCCCATCTCCTTCTTAAGCAGCCGCACCAGCTCCTGCTGGGTGAGCGCGCGGTCGAAGCCGCGCAGCGCGCCCTCGACTTCCCGGAGGTAGCGGAGCTTTTTTCCAAGGTTCATATCGCACTTTGCAATCTATTTATCACGATTCGCGGGCCACGTCAACTGCACGCGCACCCGCACCCCGCCCGCTTCGATCAGGCCCTCCCAGCCGCGCTCCTCCAGGTCCTCGATGCGATCCTGGAGCGTGGCCGGCGCCACCACCGCCATCCGCCTCCCCTCGCCGGCGTCCACGCGCAAACCGGCCCGCCAGCCCTGGTCCGCCCACTGCGCCGCGCCAACTGCCAGGGCCACCAGGGCCGCCAGCAAGAGCGGCCCTCGGCCGGGCTCCCGGAGCGGCTTCGTCCGATTTATAGCCATTTGTGATAACGATATCGCATATTGCAATGTCTGTCAAGCCCCCGCCCGCGACCCGTTCCTCCAGACACATCTATCCCGCTCAACCTAAACGAAAAAAATGGATGCCGCCCCCGGCCTCAGCCCTGGTACGGACAGCGCCCCGAGCCGCAGGCCCCGCCCGGCGCTCCGCACGGCGATTCCGCCTGGCCCGCCGAAGCGCCGCTGTGGCTCGAGATCGTGGACAGCAGCCGCTCCGCGCCCGGCGCCTGGCACTTCGGGCAGGTCACTGGCGCGCCGGCATCCTGCATGCGCCGCAACTGTTCAAACTGCGCGCCGCAACTCGAGCATCGGTATTCGTAGAGAGGCATGTCTGCTATCCAGTTTACCGCTCCGGCCCCGGCCGTACCCGCCGGAACTTGCCAATATCGCTTTCGTAGGCTTTCGGCTCGGCGGCGTAGAGCAGAACGAACTTCTGCAAGTCCTGCGTGGGGGCCGTCAGGATCACCTGTTCGTCCTCCACCTCAAGATGCGGCACGCCGGTATCCCGGATCTTCTGGCGGAGCCACTCGGAGTCCAGCACCTGAATGCGCAGCTCCTCTTTTTCCATCCACACCCGGGCGATCATGTGCGCCGGGAGGGCCAGCGACGGGGTGTCCTTGGAAGTGATGTCCAGAAAGCGGATATCGCCCAGGCGTACCTCGTGGAGCAGCACCTTCTCGGGGTCGCTGCTGGACGGGGCGGAAGCCTCGAAGCCGTTGCCGAACTTGCTGATGGTCCAGACCTCCTGGTCGTCGGTCTCTTTCCACTGGCCTTCCAGCGGCAGGTCGGAGACCAGGTCCTTGTCGGTGTAGACGGGGTGCAGGGAAAGCGTGGGCCCGCAACCGCTCAGCAGCGCGACGGAAGCGAGCGCAATCGACAGCGGCAGATACCTCATAGGCTCACCCCATTATGCAACCAGAGCCGTGTTTCCGAACGGGATTTTTGCGTTCCCCGTGGCGACCGCCGGCTGCGGGCGGCCCGGGCGCCCCCGCTCACAGCCCCGCAAAGTAATATGATGGCTGGAGACCGGTCCCGGAATCCAATGCTCACCAAGTTGGTCATTCGAAACTTCAAACGATTCGACAACGTGGAGATCCCGCTGGCCAGCCCGGTCGTCTTCATCGGGCCGAACAACTCCGGAAAGACCACGGCTCTTCAGGCCTTGGCGCTGTGGGAGCTGGGCTTGCGGCGGTGGAAGGAGAAGAGGAGCGAGAGAGGTACGCCCGAAAAGCGCCCCGGCGTGGCGATTAACCGCCGCGATCTGTTATCGGTCCCCATGCCCTCGGCCAACCTCCTGTGGCGGGACCTGCACACGCGCAATGTGCAGAAGGAGAATGGCAAGCAGCAGACGCAGAACATCCGCATTGACGTCCTGGTGGAGGGCAACACCGTGGGGAAGGACTGGCGCTGCGGCCTAGAATTCGACTTTGCCAACGAGGAGTCGTTCTTCTGTCGTCCTCTGCGGCTAGCCGAAGGGAAGTCACCGGAAAGAATGCCCGTGCCCGAGCAGGCCTACGACGTCCGGGTTGCCTTCCTTCCTCCGATGTCCGGCCTCGCTTCGAACGAGACGCGGCTGGACAGTGGCGCCATCGATGTCCGGATGGGTGAAGGGCGCACCGCCGAGGTGCTCCGGAATCTCTGCTACTCCCTGGCACCCACCCCGGACAACGCGCCGCAATGGGAAGACGTCGTCGAACAGGTGCGCCAGTTGTTCCGGGTTGAACTGGAGCGCCCGGAATATGTGCAGGAGCGGGGCGAGGTCCGGATGAGTTACCGAGACCCCTCGGGCGTCCGCCTGGATCTCTCCAGCTCCGGCCGGGGCTTGCAGCAAACGCTGCTCCTGCTTTCCTACCTGGCCCTTCATCCGGGATCGGTCCTGCTGCTCGACGAGCCGGACGCACATCTCGAACTGCTTCGGCAGCGCGAGATTTACCAGATCCTCACCGGCTCCGCGCGCGCCCGCAGCAGTCAGTTGATCATCGCCAGCCATTCCGAAGAAGTCCTGAACCAAGCGGCGGGTACGAGTGAGGACAGCGTAGTGGCCTTTCTCGGGAAGCCCCACCGGATTCCGGCGAACAGGACCACTGCCGTCCGGCGCGCGCTGAACGAATTCCGCTTCGACGAATACTACCTGGCCGAACAGAAAGGCTGGATCCTCTACCTGGAGGACCGCACGGACCTGAGCATCCTGAGGGCTTTCGCGGAGAGGTTAGAACATCCCGCGCGCAAGGCCCTGGAGTTCCCGGTCCTGTATCCCATCGGCAACCAACCCAACCGGGGGCGCCGGCACTTCTCCGCCCTGGCCGAGGCCAAGCCGGATCTCCAGGGCTATCTGCTGGTCGACCGCGATGTGCCGGATCTGCAATCGCGCTCGAACCTTGTCGAGAAGAAGTGGGAGCGGCGCGAAATCGAGAACTACATTTGCCAGCCGGAGACGCTGGAGTCGTTTGCTAGGGAATTCGGCAGGTCGGCGGCTGGAGGGCCGCTATTCGCGGAATCCTTTTCGGACCGTGCGCTTGAGAGCATGCGGAAGGCCGTCGAGGACAGCGTCATCCCAGCCGCCCTCCGGGACCGCAACGATCCCTGGTGGAGCAACGTCAAAGCCAGCGATGAGTTTCTCGATCGGGTCTTCCCCGCGTTCTTCCGCGAGCTGGGCCTCAGGCCCGACTTGCGGAAGGCCGATTACCACGAATTGGTGCGCCACATGCAAGCGGCGATGATCTCGCCGGAGGTCGTCGCGGTTCTGGACGGGATTCATGCCGTTGCGAGCAGAGCGCACCCGGCGGAGGAAGAATCGGGCGGCGCCTGATCCGGCGCCGGGCCGTCGCCAGGGACCAAGCTCCGGCCGCCCCCTCCTGCCGTTCGTACAAAGCGCCGATTATCTGAAATACTGGAGGGGGACCCGGTCTCAGACATCATGCGCCTTGGACAGATACGATTCGACAACAAGATTACCGCCGCGCTGTTCGAAGGCGATCGGGCGAGGCCGGTTCCCGGCTATTCCATGGTGGCGCTGATCCGCAAGGCGGAAGCGGAGTCGATTCCGCTCACGGTCCTGGCGGCCCAGATGGCCAGCCGGCACTCGGAACCGTTCGTGCCGCTGATTCCGATCAACCCCGTGGAGGTCTGGGGCTGCGGGTGCACCTACCAGGAGAGTGGGGAATGCCTCGGCGCGCGCGCCGAGGCCAGCGCCTACGCGCAGGTTCACGCCCAGGCGCGGCCCGTGATCTTCTTCAAGGGCACCGCACGGGTGTGCGTGGGCCCGGGCCAGCCGGTCGGTGTCCGCTTCGACTCCCGGTTCACTGCCGCCGAACCCGGTCTGGCCGTGGTGTTGGGCCGCCAGGGCAGCATTCTGGGCTACACGCTGGGCAACGACGTTTCGGCCTGCGACCTCGAGCGCGAGAACCCGCTCTACCTGGCGCAGGCGAAGTATTACACGGGGAGCTGCGCGCTGGGGCCGGTCATTGTGACGCCGGACGAACTGCCCGAGCTTAGCGTGCTAGAGCTGAGCTGTACCGTCCAGCGCGAGGGCCGGCGTCAGTTTTTCGACAATGTGCCCCTGGCGCGGCTGGCGCGGACCATCGCCGTGCTGGTCGAATACCTGCTGCGCGCCAATCCGGTGCCCGCGGGCTCGGTGCTAATGACCGGAACGGGCGTACGAATCACGGAGGACGCCGCACTGGCGCCCGGGGACACGGTGCTGGTCCGCCTGCCGGAGATCGGGGAACTCTCGAACCCGGTCGCCGTGGTGCACTAGTCAGCTCTCCGCCTCTTCGAGCCCGTCCAGCAGTTCCGCGTTGGCGGCAAAACGTTTCAGGACCAGGATCGAGTTGGCGGCGCTGAAACCGGCGGTGCGCAGCCGGCGGTAGGCTGCGGCGAGGTGTTTCGGCTCGGCGAGCCAGGCCGCCAGCGGCGTGTTGCGATACTTGCGGCCCAGGTAATCCTCGATAAGCCTGGTTTCGTCGGTCTCCCGATAGACTTCTCCGACGGTCTTCTCGGCCAGCGCCGGGGCCACGCGCCGCTTCCGCAAGTCGCTGAGCACGCGCGCCTTGCCCAGTCCCTGGTTCTCGAGCCGGGCGGCGGAGAAGTTCTCGGCGAAGCGCCGGTCGTCGAGGTACCCGTATTCTTTGAGGCGGGCCAGGATGGGGGCGACGTCCTCGGCGCGCTCGGCGCGGCGCAGCAATTTCTCGCGCAGCTCGTCGGCCGAGCGGGCGCTCCCGGCCAGGATGCGCAAGGCGTAGTTCCACAGCGCGTCGGCGGCCAGACGGCGGGGAGTGCTCTCCGGTCGGGCCGATTCGTCTTTTGCGGATGGGGCACGAGTTTTTCGCATGGCGTTGCGGGTGCTACTCAGCTAGTATGTTAGTATGCAGGTGAAAACGAAAGGATAGCAGGAGGGAGCAAAATGGCGGAAGAAGGCAGCAAGGTTTCTTATTTTGCATTTGGCCTGGGCCTCGGACTGGCAATTGGCGTGCTTTTCGCGCCGAAATCCGGCGAAGAGACTCGCGAGTTCATTCGCGCTAAGACGGGGGAAGGAAAGGAATACCTGAAGCGGCGCAGCGACGAGTTGCGCGATCAGGCCTCCGATCTGGTGGACCGCGGCAAGACCGAGGTGGGCCGGCAGCGCGATAACCTGGCGGCGGCGGTCGAGGCCGGCAAGCAGGCCTATCGAGAGGCCGATGCGCGGCGCGCGCCGGAGACGGAATCCTAGACATGCGCTCATCGCGGCGGGGCCCGTTCGCGGGAATGGACGGGCCCGGCTAGCGCGAAGGAATCGGTCAGCTTCATGGACCCACACACTCAATGGATTATGGTGGGCGCCTTCCTGGTGGCGGCAGTCGCCATCGTGGTTCAAGCCTGCCTCATGTTCGCGATGTACCGCACCTCGAGCGCCATGCGGGAGCAGCTCTCCGCTCTGAGCGCCAAGATCGAGCCGATGGCCGAATCCGGGCAGCGTCTGTTTGAGGAAAGCCGCGCCCAGGTGGCGGAGATCTCCGAGGAGGCCCGCCAGGTGCTGGCGCTCGGCCGGAAGCAGTTGGTCGTGGTGGACGAGTTGATGGGGGAAGCCGCCGCCCGCACCCGCGCGCAGATGGACCGGATCGAGATGGTCGTCGACGACACGGTGAACCGCTTCCAGGAAACCACCAGCCTGCTCCAGAACAGCATTCTGAAGCCGATCCGGCAGATCAACGCCCTTTCGGCGGGCATCCGGGCCGGGCTGTCGGTCCTGCTGGGCGGGCGCCGGACCACGGTCGAGCAGGCCACTCACGACGAGGAGATGTTCATCTAGCCCGCTTCCCCGGCGCGGTATCGTCGCGAGACGCTGGCGATGCAGGCTGGCGAGGGCTCGGGGCCGAAGGGGGGGGCAGGTCTCGAATGATCGACATCCATTCGCACGTGCTTCCGGGCCTGGACGATGGGTCGCCCAGCCTCGAGGAAAGCCTGAAGATGCTCGCCGTGGCGGCCGAAACGGGCACCACCGACCTGGTGGCCACGCCGCATGCCAACCTCCAGTTCCGCTTCGACCCCGACGTCGTCGCAGAGAAACTGGCCGAACTGGCGGAGGCTTTCGGGAGCGCCGTCCGCCTGCATTGCGGCTGCGATTTTCATTTCTACTACGACAACATTCAGGACGCCCTGGCCCATCCGGAGAAGTTCACCATCAACCACAAAAAGTACCTGCTGGTGGAGTTCTCCGACCTGTTGATTGCCAAGTCCACCGACGACGTGTTCGTGCGCCTGCTCGAGGCGGGCATCGTCCCCATCATCACGCATCCGGAGCGCAACTACCTGCTGCACCGCCGCCTGGATCAGATCCAGAGCTGGGCGGAACGGGGTTGCCTGGTGCAGGTGACCGGGCAGTCGCTGCTGGGCCGGTTCGGATCGGGAGCGCGGGACATCTCCCGGGAACTGCTGAAGCGGGGGCTGGTGCATTTCGTGGCCAGCGACGCTCACGACAGCCAGGATCGTCCTCCCCGGCTGGACCTGGCCTACCGGGAGGTCGCCAAGCGCTTCGGAGGCGCGCTCGCCGAACGGCTGTTCGTCGCCAACCCCGGCGCGGTGCTGACTGGGGATCCGCTCCCCCCGGCGCCCCCGGCGGAGCCGCCTGCCCCGCGGAAGTGGTACCAACTCTGGTGACGCCGGCCAAATTCTCGTATCCGAAATCCAACCAGCCGGATCGAATACGTAGTAGGATACCTTCATTAGGATATTTTCATTATGAGTAGCTTACCGATGTCCCCCTCCCCAGCCGACCGGGTGGGCGCCGATGCCATCCTGGACCAGTCCAGGCTCATCGAGTCCGCCGCGCCGGTGCTGAAGATCCTGAACGCCGCGCCCGTGATGGCGATGGTGTTGAACCGGCAGCGGCAGGTCGTCGCCGCCAACCATCACGTGCTGGAGTTCGTGGGCGCGACGGCGCTGGAGGAAGTTCTGGGCCTCCGTCCGGGTGAAGTCTTCGAGTGCCGGAACGCGGAGGACGCCGCGAACGGTTGCGGAACCAACCAGGCCTGCGGGCTATGTGGTGCGCTGGGTGGAATTCTGAGTTCCCAGGCGGGACGGGCCAACACCCAGATCTGCCGCATGCGCCGGCTATCCGGCCAGGGCGAGGAGTGCATCGACCTGGAAGTGAGCGCGACGCCGCTGGCGATTGGCGGGGAGCAGTTTACCATCCTGTTCACGGCCGATATCGGGGACCGCGTTCGAGGGGAGTTCCTCGAGCATGCGCTTCTGCCGAAGCTGCTGGCCCGGACCTCCGAGATCGAGGCGCTGGCGGCCGGTCTGAGCGCCGCAAATGCGCCGGAACTTCGCGAGCGGACCGCTCTGGCGCTGGCGGCCACCGCGTTTCAGTTGGCTTCCACGCTACACACTTACACCGAACTCACGCTGGCGGAGGCGGGCGAACTGCGCATCGCGCCCCGCCAGACCTCCGCGCTCGGGGCCCTTCGCCAGGGGGCGGCCGAGTTTCAGTTCGACGAGGCCGCCCAGGGCCGCCAGATCCTCATCTCCTCCGCCGCGGAAGAGGTTGAGGTGGTCACCGATCAAGGGCATCTCCGCGGAATCTTGCGGCGCATGCTGCTGAATGCGCTGGAGGGCTCCCCGCCGCCGTCGGCCGTGACGCTGGGCTGTCGCGTCTCCGGCCAGCGCGCCGAACTGTGGGTGCACAACGATGGCGAGATGCCGCGCGATGTCCAGCTCCAGATCTTCCAGCGCGGCTTCTCGACCAAGGGCCCCGGCCGTGGTTTTGGCGCCTACCTCATGAAGCTGATCGCGGAGCGGTTCCTGGGTGGAACGGTCTCTTTCCGCTCCACCCGGCAGGAGGGGACGACCTTCGTCCTCAGCCTTCCGCTGGCTCCCGCCGGGGAGCTGGAGGCGGCCGAATGACCCGCGCTCTCAACGTGGGAATCATCGTCGCCGATCCCAACCTTCGGCACACCATTGTGGATTGCCTGAACCATTTGAAGGTCCGCGTCGCTTTCGCCATCTCCCCCATCGGCGCCGACACCTCCGCCCCGGAGTACTCGAATCCCGAGGTGCTGGTGCTGGACTTCGGACACCGCAGCGCCTTCGAGATCATGGCGACGCTCAAGACCATGCCTTCTCCTCCGCCGGTGATTGCGGCCCATGTCACCGCCGATCCCGACGTGATTCTGGCTGCGGTACGCGCCGGGGCGCGCGAATTCGTAAGCCCGCCCATCAGCAGCCAGACTTTCCAGGGCGCACTGGATAAGATCGCCGCCGAACGGCTCTTGACGGCGCCCGCGAATCGCAGCGGCAAGACCATCGGGCTGCTCTCCGCGCAGGGCGGCTGTGGCGCCACCATGATAGCCTGCCACCTGGCCGCCGAGTTGCGCCGGATCACCACCGCCAGCGTTCTGGCCGCCGACTTCGACCCAACCTCCGGCATGTTGGGTTTCTGGCTGAGAGCCGACCCCTCCCGTTCCGTGCTGGATGTCGCCAAAAACCTGTCGCGACTGGACTTGAGCCTTTGGAAAGGCATGGTGCACGCCGTGCAGCCGCGCCTGGACGCGCTCACCGCTCCGGTCGAAATCTGTCTGGGCGAGTTGCCCTCCTCCAACAGCTTCAGCACCGTGCTGCGATTCGCCCGCGCGAATTACGACTGGGTGGTGGCCGATCTGGGCCAGGGCCTCTCGCCGCTTTCCATGGCTCTGATTCCGGAACTCGACACCCTGTACATCGTGACCACTCCCGAGGTCGCGGCTCTGTACCAGGCGCGCCGGGCGATTCAGAAGCTGGTATCGAGCCAGCTCACGGCGGAACGGCCGCGGCTGGTGGTGAATCGCGTCCGGGCGGAACACGCTCCCGATTCCAAGGACATGGAGAGACTCTTCTCCTTGCCGGTCGAGGCCTACCTGCCCGAGGACTACGACGCGGTCGTCGAGGCTCACTCCGAGGGCCGGCTGGTTTCCCCCAGCTCGGACCTGGGCCGGCGGCTGACGCAGCTCGCCTTCAAGGTCTCCGGCCAGCCCGCCCCGGAGCGGCGCGAGTCCAAGTTCTCGCTTTTCCGCCAGTTTCGAGCCCGCGCCGCGGAGCTGTAGCGGTCCCCTGACGGGTGGGTCTCAAGCCCAATCCGGCTTAAAGCTTTTGGCGCTCGGGTCGATGCCTATACAGGGACCAGTAGAGTGCCGGTTTCCATCTCCATCCAGACTCTTGCGGATCGCCTCGCGGCGGAAGTGGCGGCTTATGGGGAGGATCCCCTACGGGTGCGGACCGTGTTGGGCGAACTGCTGGCCGCCGACGCGCCGGGGTTCTGCCGGGCTGCGGTGCCTCTGCTCAAGGAAGGCCTTGCAAGAGTCGGCGTGCAGTTCCTCTATACGCTCCTGACGGGCGTTCTGCCGCTTTGCAATCCCGCGCTGGCCTCGCTGGAAGACGATGTGGCCATCGCCCGCGCGCTGATGGAGAAGGAGCCGCTGCTGGACGTGAAACTGGCACGGCGGATCTCGAACTCGATGGCGCTGGGAAACCAGCCGCTCGAAAACGCCGTGACCCTCCGCATCCTGGAGGTGCTCGCAGCTATCGCCGATGGAAGCCGGATTCTGCCCGTGCTTATTCAGGTATTGCGGCAACCGGACCCGCGGCTGCGCTCGAAGGCCGCCTTGCTGGTGGGGCGCACCAATAAGAGCGCGCCATGGGTGGAGCAGTTCCTGCGGGAGCCGGATGCGCGCGTGCGCGCCAACAGCCTCGAGGCGTTGTGGGGCGAGGAAACGGGGGCGGTGCACGCCGTGTTTCTCGCGGCCATGAAGGACCGGAACAACCGGGTGCTGGGCAATGCCCTGTTGGGGCTGTACCGGCTGGGGGACGCCTCCGCGATCCACTCGATCCTGAAGATGGCGACGCACGCGGTGTCCGCGTTCCGGGCCACGGCGGCCTGGACGATGGGGCAAACCGGCGATCCGCGATTCCTCCCCTGCCTGGCGCAGATGATCGGAGAAACCAATTCCGTAGCCCGCCGCAACGTGTTCCGGGCGCTCGCGCGACTCAACAAAGCCGTCTCCCGCCGCGCCCAGGCGCCCGCGTTGCGGGTCGCGCTGGGCCAGACCTCTTCGCTGCCGGACGGGATGCGGTTAGTCCGGGCCGGCGTAGCGCAGTTGGACGGCAGCGACCTGCAGGGGCTGCGGCCGACCGAAGTGGCGCTCTGGCAAGGCCAGCGGCTGATCGCGGATTACGCTTTGCGAAAGCTCCAACCGGCCGATTGGTTGTCGCTGGGAGTGGCGCTTCCGGCCAGACAGAGTGGTTCCGATGCCCAGGTCGCAATCCTCGAGAGCGGCGTCCTGACTTGCCTGGCCACGAAACGCGAAGCCGATCGCTGGGCCATCCTGCGGAGCTGCCAGCCGCCGGAGGGCGCCCCCGGCGAGGAGCCCGAACCCGCCGCCCCACCCGCCTGTGCCTTGCTCCAGTGCAACCCGGCTTTGATCGAGGCGCTGAACGCCGCCGAGAACCGTTTCACTCTCGCCGATGGGATTCAGGCGCTGCTGGGCACGGTAGCCCAGGCCGGCGGGAGCCGCCACTTGCTGCTCCTCGAGGACTGCTCCGCCGGAAGCGTCCGCCACGAACTGCCCCCCGAACGCTGGCAGCTTGTGATTGCCGATGCCAAGGCCGCCGAGGTCGCGATCCACGCCGTCGCTCTCATCGAGCCCGGCGGCTCGTCCGGCATCCTGGCCGAAGTCGCGGCGCTGACTGGGGGCCTGTGCCTCACTACCAGCGAGCCCGCCAAGTTCGCCGCGCTTTGCGAGAGGCTGTATTTCGTCCTGCTCCATCCCTGTGAGCTGCTCTATCGCCCCGGGGAACCCGAACCGGACGGGCCGCTGAAGTTGCAGGTCTATTCCCCACAGGGCCGCGGCGAGGATGTCTTGGGCTTGTAGCTTCGGGACTCCTCGATGCCGGCTAAAGGTTTTCCCGCTCGTGACGATTGCTGTACAGGTGCCAGTCTAGTGCCGGTTCCAGGTGACGTGCAAACTCTGGCGGATCGCATTGCGGCGGAAGTGGCGGCCTTTGGGCGGGACTCTCCGCGGGCGCGCGAAACTCTGCGCGGCCTGCTGAGCCCCGACCCCGCGGCCTTCTGCCAGGCCGCTCTGCCCCTGCTGAAGCAAGAGCACGGCGGAACCGGCGTGCGCTTTCTGCACGCGCTGCTGCCGGACCTGCTGCCCCTCTGCAACCCCGCTCTCTGCAGCCTGGAGGACGACATAGCCATCGCCCGTCAGGTGATGAGGAAAGATCCGCTGCTGGAGGTGAAGCTCGCCAAGCGGATTGGCAACTCCCAAGCGCGGGAAGGCCAGCCCATCGAGACGGCGGTCGCGCTGAGAATCCTGGAAGTGATCGGGACGGTCGCGGATGGCAGCCGGATACTGCCCATCCTGATACAGTGCTTGCGGCAACCGGACCCGCGGCTGCGCTCGAAAGCCGCGCTGCTGATCGGGCGCACCAACCGCAGCACGCAAGGGGTGGCACAGGCCGCCTGGGAGCCCGATGCGCGCGTGCGGGCCAACTGCGTCGAGGCGCTGTGGGGCGTGGACACCGAGGCGGCGCGCGCCGCGCTCTGGGCGGCCTCCAACGATCCCAGCAATCGGGTGCAGGGCAACGCGCTGCTGGGGCTCTACCGCCTGGGAGACGCCGCCTCGATCGGACCCCTGGTGAGAATGTCGGCGCATGCCGAGCCCCTGTTCCGGGCCACCGCCGCCTGGGCGATGGCGGAAACCGGCGACCCGCGCTTTCTGTCCATTCTGGCGCCCTTGGTCGGGGAACCCGATGCCATCGCCCGCCGGCATGTGTTCCGGGCGATTTCCATACTCAACAAAGCCGTCTCCAGCCTCGCCGAAGCTCCGCCGTTGCGGGTCGCTCTTGGCCAGACGTATTGCCAGCCGGAAGGGGTGCGGTTGGTGCGAGCCGCGGTATCGCTCCCCGGCGGTGGCGAAGTAGAAGAGCTGCGGCCCACCGGGATCGTGCTCTGGCAAGGCCCGCGAATGATTGCGGAATACAGCGTGCGCCGGCCCCGTTCCCCCGCCCGCCTGGCGCTGGCAGTGGCCCTTCCGGCACTGCGTGCCTTCACCCAGCCGAGTTGCGTAGCGCTCGAACAGGGCGCTCAAGCCTGCCTGGAGCTCCAACGCCCGCCCGACCGTCTGGCCATCGTCAGGTTCGGCCAGACTCCGCCCGAAGCGGACCCCGGTTCCCTCCACCCCGGCGCCTCTTTTCTGGGAGAGGACGTGTCGGCTCTCGATCCGGAAGTGGAGGAACTGAAGAAGCTGCCCTCCTACGCACAGGTGCTGCGCACTCTCCTGAACACGCTCACCCATGTCCCGGGCGGCAGCCACGCGTTGCTGCTCGAGGACCGCACCGCCGCCTCCGATATGCCGAAACTCGATTCCGCGGGCGCGCAAACCCTCATACGGGATGCACGGGCGGCCAAGGTGGCGGTCCACGCCGTGGCCCTCACGGATCCCGGCGGCTCGCCGGGCATCCTGGCCGAGGTCGCGGCCCAGACCGGGGGCGTGTGCCTGGCCGCCAGCGATCCCGAGGCGATTCCGGCGCTGTGCGAGAAGCTCCATTTCTTCCTGCTACATCCTCTCGAGGTCCTTTACTGCCCCGAGGACCCGGAACCGGCCGGGCCGCTGAAGTTGCAGGTGTACTCGGAGCAGGGCTTCGGCGAAGACCTCCTGGGAGGGTAATCGGCGACGCCCGGCTGCTACACTGAGGGCAGATATGCCTGCCCTGCTGGGTCTGGAGATCCCAGAGATCGAACAACTTCTCGGCCCCGGCCAGCCGCGCTTCCGGGCCAGGCAGATCTACAGCGCCCTGTACCGCGAGCGGCACTCCGACCTGCTGCGGCTCTCGAACCTGCCGCTCCCGCTGCGCCGCGAGCTGGCCGCCACCCACGCCGTCGGGCTGCCCGTCGTCCAGCGCCGTTTCGACTCCGCCGACGGCACGCGCCGCTATCTCCTCGAGCTTGCCGACGGCCGGACGGTCGAAGCCGTCTTCATGCCGGAAGAGCAGCGGCAGACCATCTGTATCTCGACGCAGGTGGGCTGCGCGGTCAACTGCAAGTTCTGCCTGACCGCGCTGCTGGGCCTCGAGCGCAACCTCACGGCCGGGGAGATTGTGGGCCAGGTTCTGCTCCTCGCCGCCGGCAACCAACTGGCGGCGGAGGGCCAACGCCTCAACGTGGTGATGATGGGCCAGGGCGAGCCGCTGCTCAACTTGCCGAACGTCCTCAAGGCCACGCGCATCCTGCTGGACCCCGCCGGTTGCGGCCTCAGCCCGCGCCGCATCACGCTCTCGACCGCCGGCATCATCCCCGGCATCGAAGAGCTGGGCCGCGAGCCGGTCCGTCCCAAACTCGCCATCTCGCTCAATGCCTCTACCGATGAGGCCCGCCGCGAGCTGATGCCCATCGCCCGGAAATATCCGCTGCGGGAACTGCTCGAAGTCTGCCGCGCCTACCCGCTTCGTCCCTGGGAGCGGCTGACGTTCGAATACGTGCTGCTCCAGGGCGTCAACGATAGCGACGCCGACGCGCACCGCGTGGTGAAGCTCCTGGCTCGCCTCAAATGCAAAGTGAACCTGATCGCACTGAATCCCGGGCCGGAGATTCCCTTCCGGACGCCGGAGCCGGACCGCGTGCTCGCCTTTCAGCGCATCCTGAAGCGCGCCGTCCCCTGTTTCATCCGCAAGCCGCGCGGCCTCGACATCTTCGCAGCCTGCGGCCAATTGCGCAAGATCAGTTCTCCGGCTTAGGCCGGGGGGTCGCGTCGCCCGGAATCGTTCCCATCAGCCACTTGATGTGCTCGACGTACATCTTCTGGATGTCGGGGCGGTCCCAGACGGCTTCCACGTGGCCCAGCCCATCGTACATCACCCGTCCCTTGCCGTAGGTGCGCGCCCAGATCACCGCGAAATCCTGGTCCGTGCGGTGCACTCTGGGGTTGGTCAGATCCAGCTTGCCGGCATCCAGCTTCAGCAGCACGCGAACCTTCTCGCGGGAGAAGCTCTTGCTCTGGTAAATCTCGTCCTTCATAACGAAGGCTTTCGGGAGGAATTGCATCCCGGGAAAGTTCGGGTCTTCCACAACCAGCGGCGCATCAAAAGTGCCCCAGGGGTGCTGGTCGAAGTAGCCGCCCACCATCTCGCCGTATTCCGGCCACTGGTAGAAGGTGTCCGTACCCGAGTGGATCGCGATGAAGCCCTTGCCGTCCTCCTTGACGAACGAGAGCAGGTCGGCCTTCTGCGATTCGTCCATGTCCAGTTCGCCGGAGGTGAAAAAGGCCACCGCATCGAAGAAGTTCAGGTTTTTCGCGTTGAGCTCCAGCTTCTTCTTGGTCACGAGCTGGCAGTCGGTCTGGATGTAGGTATCCCACAGCCCGGTCTCCTGTCCCAGCTTCCAGAGAGTGCCCGCCGCCTGTGAGACCGAGTCGTGGTGAAAGCCCTTGCTCTGCCCGATGAACAGCAGTCTCTTCTTCGCCGGCGGCTGCGCCCCCAGCGTTCCCGCCACCATCGCGCCCAAGACGCCAATCATTGCCATTCGCAGCAACTCCATGGTGAGATCCTCCGCACCGCAATCATCCCACCCGCGCCTCCCGCGCCGCAACCGGCCTAACCCGTCCCAGAACTTTCGTGGCCATCCGTGAAACGCTTCCGGCATCCCGATCACTACTCACTGTCCGGCGGTACCGAGGCCGGCAATCTCAATTCGATTTCATGGAGGCGATTACTCAAAGAGTAAATCGAAACATATGCCATCTGGAAAGACACCCGATGACAAGGCGCCGGCGCAAGCGGAGATCTCCGCTCTCACACCGGCCGCAACCACCGCAGTTCCCACCGAGCGGGCGCAATTCAAGTCGCTCCTGCTCGGCAATCCCAACTACTTCGGCAGTTTTCCCAAGCTGGGCGGAATCGTCGTCCTCCCCAAGAAGTACGACGTCGCCTGGGAAGAGCTGACCTGTCTCGGCCTCGAGCCGAGTCAGGAACGCCTGGAAGCCGTCGTCAACATTAAGCAGCACGCCGGCTACAACGGAGACGCATGCAGCCAGGGCTCGCATGAATACGTGCGCTTCTTCGTCGAACGCAACGGCGCCTGGCAGGACCTCGGCAGCGTGGCCGCCCAGGTCTACGATCTGGCCACCACCCCTCTGCCACTGAGCTACTGCGTGGCCGTGGATTTCAACGAAGCGCGCAAGTTCTGCAACACCGAGAACATCGTCAACGTCCGCGCCATTCTATCCTGGAATCTCGAACCTCCCGCCGGCGACCCCAACTTCACGCCGCCTTTCGGCAACGTGCTGGACGCGCGGGTCCAGGTTGCTCCCCTGTTGCTCCACGAGATTCCCATCGCGCACCTCCTCGCCGAAGGCACCCTCACCCTCAAGCCCGAGGCGCTGGCGGCGGTCGATTCGGCCCAGAAGCTCGCCAGCCAGGAGCCTCAACCACTGAGCTACGCCGAACTGAAGACGCTCTACGCCAGCGCCAACGTGCCCGGCCACCGCTTCGGGTTTGCCGAGGCGCAGACGCTGATGCAGAAACCCGCGCTCGGCACGCTGACACCGGCCAAGACCGCCACGCTAGCCGCGGGCGCCGAACTGGGCGCCATCCTTGCCGCCATCCAGAAGCAGTCCGGCGACACTTCCTATGAAGAATTGCTGTGCGCCGGATTCAACCCCGGGACGCGCGAGCTGGAAGCCGTCGTCGAGATCAAGCGCAACGCCGGCTATTCCGGCGGCCTGTGCAGCGCCGGCAGCACCGAGTACGTCCGCTTCTTCGTCTACATCGGTGGCGCCTGGCAGTCGCTGGGGACCGCCGCCGTCAAGGTGCACGACCTGGCCGCCGTGACTCCCGGCCACCCGCTCATGTACGGCGTCTACCGCATCCAGGGATTCCCCGAGGCGCCCTGCAAGGACCTCACCGGCGTCCCTCTGCGCGCCATCCTGTCCTGGCAGGCGCAGCCCACCGGCCCGGATTACGTCCCGGTCTGGGGCAACGTCGTCAACACGCACATCCAGCCCATGATCGGAGCCGTGGAGCCCGGCGAACACATCCGGCTCATGCGTCTGGGCGATGTCACCGTCAACGGGATCGGCAGCACCACCGGGCTCGCCAATCCCACCGGTGTCGCCGGCGACTGCGCGGGCCACGACAGCCCCTTCGGCGGCGAAGTCATCGTCGAGGGCGACTTCCTGCCCAAGATCGACGTGTTCAATCACACCACCGGCCTCGTGAAGCCGGGCACGAAACCCATCGTCTACCAGGTGTGGGTGACGCGCACGGATGTTCCCAGCGCGCCCTTCCAGCTCACCAACGCCTTCGGGATCGCCCTCTTCCCGCCGGATGCGGTCTTCCCGCCCGTCATCTTCGCGCAGAGCGTGCAGCCGGCGCCCGGACCGGTTCCCACCGGCGTGCCCGGCACCCTGTATTACCAGTACATGGAGTCGGACTATCAGGCCGTTAATCCGCGCACACTCGCGGCGTTCGAAGCCGGCGGCCTCACCGAGGGCAACTACTACGTCGAAGTCCGCGGCTGGTATTGGAACGGCTCCGCCTATGTGCCGATGACCTCCCAAGGCCAGCTCATCCACGTCTACAACGGCTACCCGCACCTGGAACTCGGCTCCACCGTGCGCCGTCCGCAGGTGGCCATCGCGCTCACCTCGGTTGCCGACTGCGGCAACGTGAAGGTCGGCGACACCATCACCGGCAGCTACAGCGTGGTCGACAACTTCTTCGGCTACCTGACCATCGCCCTGGTTCCCATCACGGTCGGTGGCGTTCCCCAGCCGGAGAATGCGGCCGTCATTACGCCCGTGCCGAACACGCCCGCCAACGCGACCGCTTACAACGGCGCGAACACCGGCGGCTCGAACGGCACGTTCACGCTCGATACCACGGGGATGACTCCCTGCGGCTATAACATCCGGCTGTACGCGCAAGACCGCGCTCTTTGCGACAGCCACTGCTACGCCCACTGGAACGAAACCGCGGTGGGCTTCTGCCTGTCGCCGAAGTAACTCCGATGTTGGGCGGCCGGTCCGGCCGATCGCTCGTGCCGGACCGGCCCTTTGGCACTGCTATGACTAAGTTCTACTGGCTCGTCCTGGCCGTCCTCGCCGTCTGGCGGATCACGCATCTGCTGGTTGCCGAAGAGGGTCCGTTCCGGCTCTTCCTCCGCTGGCGCACCGTGACGCGCGCCTCGTTCGGCGGCTCTTGGGGCGAGCTTTTCAACTGCTTTTACTGTCTGAGCCTCTGGATTGCCGCGCCGCTCGCCTGGTTCCTCGGCGGCGTCTGGACCCAAAGGCTCATCTTGTGGCCCGCGCTTTCCGGCGCCGCGATCTTGCTCGAGCGCGCCACGGCTCCCCCCATGCCCGATTACACCGAGGATCCAATCGAATCTCCCGGAGGTGAAAAATGAGTTGTTGCGGACAAACCAAGAATCGGACGGCCGTCCCGAACGACGCGGCCGCGGCCCGGCCCGCTCCGCGCCACACTTTGGAATTCGAATACGTCGGCCGCACGGGACTGAGCGTCGTCGGTCCCACTTCGCGGACCAGTTACCGTTTCGACCGCCCCGGCGCGCGCGCCACCGTGGATTCGCGCGACGGCGCCTCGCTGGCCCGCGTGCCCGTGCTCAGGCGAGTTACCAGGTAGCCGGCGCGGATCACCCACATCACAAGGAGGCTGTATGCGATTCAACAAAACGCGTTTGCTACTGCTCTGCGCGGCGATTCTTCTCAACGCCACCCAGGCGCAGGCCAAAGTAACCAAAGCCGCACTCAACGCGGCGCCAACCGATTACCGCGGCGGCTGCCCCGCCGTCATCCATTTCACCGGTTCCATCACGGTGAATGGGCCAACCATCGTGAAGTACATCTTCACGCGCAGCGATGGCGCCACCGACACCATCACTAAAACCCTGTCGTTCACCGTTGCCGGGACCAAGTCCGTCGGCGAGACCTGGACTCTGGGCGGCGAGCCGCTTCCGTATTACAAGGGCTGGGAAGCCATCAAGGTGCTCGGCAGGCCCGCGATCCTGTCTAACCAGGCGGACTTCACCGTGCGCTGCAATCCGCCGCTCAACAGCGCCATCGCCGCCCACGGCAACACCGACTGGCACCTCAATACGGCCAACGAGTTCCTCTTCGGCGTGGACATGAGTGGCAATCCCACCGCCCCCAACCATGCGCCCGACAGTTGGAACAAGCGCCACATCCACGTCGGCCTCACCAACACGTCCAACTACTACTACGACAAGACCCGCGTCGCCACCGGCGACGATTACAACGTCGCCAACGGAATCGACACCGCCATGCTGTTCTTCTACGCCGGCCACGGGAATCCGACGGAATGGTGCAGCCTCGGCGACACGGCGACGCAGTCCAAAATGAAGCTCTCCAATGTCACCGACAGCCTGGGCTTGTCGCGCTACTACTGGCAGTGTTCCTGCGAAGTCTTCGCGCACGGGCCCAAGGCTTGCTCTGGCAGCAGTCTGGACTACGCCTGCCCAGGCAGCTTCACCGGCGGTGCGGACTCCGACGCGATGCGCAACGTCTTTGAGCGTTGGGGGCCCGCTCTCACCTCCGACCTGCGCATGGCTTGCGGCGTTTCCACTCTGGCCTACTGCCACTCCGGCAACGTGAACCACATCTGGGACGATTTCAACAATCAAGGAATGAGCGTCGCCCAGTCCTTCATCGACGGACTGAGTGGCGCCGGTGTCGTGCCGTTGTGCATCACCATGGGCGGAGCGAACATCGGCGCGACTCCGCTGTACGACACCACCTTCACCAATCAGCCCAACACCTCCGGCGCCTCGCACTACCACATCATGTACCTGGGCGGCACGGCCAGCCG
>PMEV01000047.1 GCA_003154855.1 Bryobacterales bacterium | reverse complement strand
GAATTCCACGCTGAGGAATTCGGCCCGGCATCCTTCATTGCGGGCCAGTCTCCGGTGCCGGTCTCGGGCAAGGTGTTTGACGCCGAAGACCTCCGTTACCTGGTCGATGCTAGCCTGGACTTCTGGCTGACTACCGGACGCTTCGCCGAGGAATTCGAGCGGACTTTCGCGCGCTACTTTGGGGTTCGTGGGGCGTCGCTGGTCAATTCCGGTTCCTCGNNGGTTCCCTACCACGGTCAATCCGATTTTCCAGAACGGTCTGGTCCCGGTGTTTTTGGATGCCAGCGTTCCGACCTACCAACTGGACGTCCGGGACCTCGACGCGGCGCTCTCCGAGAAGACGCGCGCGATCGCGATCGCCCACACTCTGGGCAATCCGTTCGATGCCGCCGCCGTCGCCGCTTTTGCCCGCCGGCACAGCCTTTGGCTGGTGGAGGACTGCTGCGACGCACTGGGCGCCACGTTCGCGGGCCTNNCGCGACTGGGGCCGCGACTGCTGGTGCGACCCGGGCCGGGACAACACCTGCGGCAAGCGCTTTGAGTGGCAACTGGGCGACCTGCCCGAAGGATACGATCACAAGTATACCTACTCGCACATCGGCTACAACCTGAAGCTCACCGACATGCAAGCAGCCGTAGGACTGGCCCAATTCCGCAAGCTGCCGCAGTTCATCGAGGCTCGCCGTAGGAACTTCGAACACCTCTACGAGGGCCTCCGGCCGCTCGAAGACGTGTTGATTCTGCCCCAGAAGACGCCCGCAGCGGATCCGAGCTGGTTCGGCATGCCGCTGGCCGTCCGCCCCGGCGCCATCCGCAGAGACGGTCTGATCCGGCATCTCGAGGCACGCCGCATTGCCACCCGCCTGCTGTTCGGCGGCAACCTGACCCGCCAGCCGGCGTACCGGGGCGCCCGCTTCCGTGTCGTGGGCGATCTCCCCGGCAGCGATTTCATTATGGCCAATGCATTCTGGATCGGACTCTATCCAGGTCTGAACCAAGCCATGCTCGACTACATCATCTCTTCCATCACCGAGTATGCACGAGACCCTGCCTGTGCCTGAGTTGCCGCCCGAGGAGCTGGAAGAGGTGGCGCTGGAGATCGGGCCGCAGTGGGAAGAACTCCGCGAGGGCGCTGTCTTTCTGACGGGCGGCACCGGCTTCATCGGGCCGTGGCTGGTGGAGTCGTTCCTGCGGGCCAATTCCCGCTTTCACCTGAAGGCCTCGCTAGTGGTGCTCACTCGTGACCCGGAGCGATTCTGGCGCCAGGCCCCCCATCTGTCCCACCGGCCCGAGGTCCGGTTTCACAGAGGCGATATCCGCTCTTTCGAGTTCCCGCCTGGCAGCTTCTCCCACATCATTCATGGAGCCGCCCCGGCCGCCGCTCCCGCCGCCGGAGAGGACCCGATCGAGCTTGTGGAGACCATCGTCGGCGGCACCCGCCGGGTGCTCGATTTTGCGTCCTGCGCCGGCGTCAGGACNNCCGACATGGCGGCGATACCCGAGGACTATCCGGGGGCTCCCCAGCCGCGAGACCGGAGGTTCGCCTACGGAGAGGGAAAACGAGTGGCCGAGTCCCTCTGCTGTGCCGCCGCGGACCGCACGGGCTGGGAGGCCAAGGTCGCCCGGTGTTTCACCTTTGCCGGCCCTCGGCTGCCCCTTGACGGCCCCTTTGCGATTGGCAATTTTGTCCGCGATGCTCTGGCCCGCCGGCCCATCCGCGTTCGAGGCGATGGCTCGGCGATCCGCTCCTACCTTTACGCCTCCGATCTGGCGGCCTGGCTCTGGACGATCCTGTTTCGCGGCTGTCCCGACAGGGCTTACAATGTTGGTTCGGACTGGGCAATTTCGATCGCGGACCTCGCCCGCACCGTGGCCGCCATCCTGCCGGGAGGCGTTCCGGTCGAGATCGTGGCGCCCGGCGGCGGCCAGACTCCACTGCAACGTTACGTGCCGGATATCGGCCGCGCGGCTGCCGAGCTGGGTTTGCGGGTTCGGGTCCCGCTCGAAGAGGCGATTCGGCGGATGGCCGCCTGGTACGAGCGCTGCCCAGGGTATTGCAGCGCGATAGGTGCAGTGCCATGAAGACAATTAGCGTCGTTACTCCCTGCTACAACGAGGAGGCGAACGTCGAGGAAGTGTACGAGCGGGTGCGGGCCTTGATGGCATCCCTGGGCAAGTACCGCTACGAGCATATCTTCATCGACAACTGCTCTCGGGATAACACCTACGGAATCCTGAGGGAGATCGCGCAGCGGGACCGGAACATCAAGGTCATCGCCAACTCGCGGAACTTCGGTCATCTTCGGTCCCCGATGCACGCCCTGTTTCAGGCCAGCGGAGACGCGGTCATTCTCCTGTTCTCCGACCTCCAGGACCCTCCAGAGCTGCTGGCCGACCTGATCGCACAGTGGGAAAGCGGCCTTCCCATCGTCCTCGCGCTGAAAACGACCAGCGACGAAAACCGGTTGATGTTCTGGATCCGCACGAAATTCTACCAGCTCGTCAATCGCCTGTCCGACACCCGGACTTACGAGAACTTCACGGGCTTCGGCCTNNCCGGGGAGGTGGTCTACAACCAGCGCCGGCGCATGCGCGGCATCACCAAGAACAACTTCTACACGCTGTACGATCTCGCCATGCTGGGCATCACCAATCTCTCCAAGGTGCCGCTTCGCCTGGTCACGTTCTCCGGTTTCCTCGGCTCGCTGCTCTGTGTTCTGGTCGGGCTGGCCTATTTCGCCTACAAGCTGATCTTCTGGAACAGCTTCAGCGTCGGCATGGCGCCGCTGGTGATCGGCTTCTTTTTCTTCGGCTCGGTCCAGTTGTTCTTCATGGGCATCGTCGGCGAGTACGTCGGCGCCATCCATACCCTCGCGCAGAGGCGGCCTCTGGTCATCGAGCAGGAGCGAATCAACTTCGAATACGGTCCCGGCGAACCTGTAGCGAAGACTTCGNNTATAATGAGAAAGCTCCACTCTGCGAGCCATATGAAGGTCAGCGACTACGTGGTTGCCGCTTTGTACCAGATGGGTGTGCGACACGTCTTTGAACTCTCTGGCGGCATGATCACGCATCTGTTGGATTCGCTGTATCTTCACGGCAAGATTCGGATCGTCAGCATGCACCACGAGCAGGCAGCGGCGTTCGCCGCCGATGCCACCGGCCGGATGACCGGCATTCCAGGGGTCGCGATGGCCACCAGCGGCTTGGGCGCCACCAACCTGCTAACCGGCATCGGCAGTTGTTACTTTGACTCCAGCCCAGGCGTGTTCATTACTGGACAAGTCAATCGCAGCGAGCAGAAAGGCGACCGCAAAATTCGCCAGTTGGGTTTTCAGGAGACCGACATCGTCGCGATGGCGGGACCCATCACGAAGGAAGCCTGGCGGATTACCGCTCCGGAAGAGGTGCCGCCGATCCTGGCCAGGGCTTTTCGTGTGGCCACGGGGGGCCGGCCGGGACCCGTCTTGATCGATATCCCCATGGATGTCCAGCGCTCCAGCCTGGATGGTGCTTGTCTCGACGAACAACCGCCGGCCAGTGAGGGCGACTCGGCGACCGACTGCGGCCCCCTTCGTGACGCCTTGCTCTCCTCTCGCCGGCCCATGTTTCTGGTCGGTGGCGGCATCCGTGCCGGCCACGCGCAGGAAATGTTCCTGCAACTGGTGAACCAGCTCGGCGTTCCGGTCGTGAACTCGCTCATGGCGGTGGACGTGCTGCCCTATGGCCATCCGTCACGGGTCGGCATGATCGGCACTTATGGCAACCGGTGGGCGAACCTGGCCCTCGCTGAAAGCGACCTGGTGGTGGTCATGGGCAGCCGCCTGGATGTAAGGCAGACCGGGTCCCGGACCGACGCATTCAAAGGCGACCGCAAGATCTTTCACATCGACTGCGAAGAAGCGGAACTGAATAATCGGGTGAAAGGTTGCGATGGAATCGTCTCGGCGTTGGGGCCATTTCTTGAGCAACTTTTGAGCGCGCTCAGGGGCGTGGGTCGGCCGTTTGCGTGGGNNCCGTGCCTGGCCCGACACGGCCGAACTGAAAAGCGTGGTTGGAATCAACCCGAACTCGTTGATGCACCAGCTTTCCGACTGTTCCGCCGCCGCCTACGTGGCCGATGTGGGTCAACACCAGATGTGGGCGGCCCAGTCCCTGGAACTTGGACCTCGGCAGCGCTTCCTGACCTCCGGCGGAATGGGCTCGATGGGTTTCGGCCTCCCCGCCGCGATCGGCGTCGCGCTCAGCGTTCCCGGCAAACCGGTTGTCCTGATCGCAGGCGATGGGGGCTTCCAGTGCAACATCCAGGAACTGCAGACCGTTGTGCAGCTTGGCCTGCCCCTGAAGATAGTGGTCCTGAACAACCAATGCCATGGCATGGTGAGGCAGTTCCAGGAGAGTTATTTTGAAGGTCGCTACCAGTCTACGTGGTGGGGCTACTCGGCGCCCGATTTCGCCTCGGTGGCCACGGCCTATGGTGTGTGCGGCCGGACGGTTGCCGACGAGAAGCAAGTGCCAGACAGCCTGCGCTGGCTGTGGGAGGATCCCGACCAGCCCAGACTACTACAGGTGATGATCGATCCCTTAGCCAACGCCTACCCGAAAGTTGCATTCGGGCAGCCGATCAGCGAGATGGAACCCTTCGGCAAGCCGGTGGACATTGAGAGCACTTAGTCCCGTTCGTTAGCATGATCGCGTATTCCGATCCGCCATTTGATTTGACGTATTCCGGCAAGCCGGCATCGAGCGATTCTGTCCCTAGATGCCTGGAACAAGCCCATTCGCGGCTGAGCCTGGCGCTGGAGGCCCTCCGCAGATTCGACGACTACTATCCGTACATCCGGGGCATGATTGCGACGTGCGGCTTCCGTTCTTGCGGGATCGCTTATAACTGGGGGACTCGCCAGCGGGGACTCTCCAAGGCGACCCGGTATGGGCTTGTAGATCGGGCGGTGAACGCCATCATCTCGTTTTCACACGTGCCGGTGCGCATCTGCCTCCTCGGCGGCCTGGTCCTCGCGGGCTTGAGCGCACTATACTCCCTGGTGCAACTGGCGCTGTATATCGTGGCGCCGCGAGCCGGCCCCGGTTTGCCCACGTCGATCGTCGCCCAGTTCTTCTTCGCCGGCGCGAATCTGTTCTTTCTTGGCGTCCTCGGGCAGTACGTCAACGCCATCCACTCCCAGGTGCGGAAGCGGCCGCTCGTCATCGAAAAGGAAACCATCGATATCTGACGCGCGCCTCCGGTCCCCCCTCGATATGACACAGGCTGTTATCCAATCTACCTCGAGCCGCCCGACGGCGGGTGCCGGCTCAAGGCGATCGAGAACCCCGCAGGAGCGCCGCTTTCTGCGGCCAACGCGATACGCCCCGGGAATGATTAACAAAGGAGATAAGTGTGCGCATCTCGGATACTGTGCTCGTCTTCGCAGCAGTCAAACGGATACCTCCCAGGGAAGCAGTCCGGGTCATGGCCCTGGCTCTGCTCGTGGCGCTGCTCTGGTGCAACGTCTACGACATGACGACCCTCGCCAGTTGGAACGTTNNTATGATCAAGGCGTACCGCGACGGCGAGATCACACCGTTCTCATCTCAGACCGTTCGTTCGCTCAATGCGCCATTTAGCGCCAATTGGAACGACTACCCGACTACCGAGAAGATGCTGCCGTACTGTGTCGGCATCGCCGCGCGATTCATCGGACTGATGCCAGCTTTCAATCTTGCGGGTTTACTGGCGGCAATTCTCGCGGCACTGGCGTTCTACATTGCCTGCCGAATTCTCGGTTATCTCTGGGTGTTCGCGTTTGTGGGAGCCGCGATTTTCGGTTTTTCACACTATATATCGGGCCGGGTACTATCCCACCTCAGTCTGACCTACTATTGGCACATCCCGTTCTGCCTGCTGGTCACATGGTGGTGTTTCGATTCTCGAGAGCTTTCCATCGGGTCTCGCCGCTGGTGGTTTGCCGTCGCGGTGGGGGCGGCCACCGGTCTCCAGGCAATCTACTATGCGTTTCTTTTTTGGCAGTTTCTTGGCTTTGCGGTGGTCATCCAAGGCCTTCGCCGAAATAGGCCGAAACTGATCTCCGTGATCTCGGTTGCCGCGATAAGCGTTGGATGCACCGTGTTGATGGCGGCACCTTACGTGCTGTACCGGATTCTGCATGGCTCCAATTCTTTCGTCGTGCAAAGAAGTCTAGGCAACCTACAGATATACGGTCTCCAACTCCCCGAGTTGTTTCTTNNTACGAGCGCGATCGGCGGCGAGATGTGGAGTCCCTATCTGGGACTCGTCGGAATGACAGGTTTCGTGTGGTTGATGGGTTTGGGGATCGTGCGCTTGCTCGAGGGCAAGGCTCAGAGAATACCGGTCATGTTCTGGCAGAGCCTGTGGATCATCGTGTTTTCGTTGACGGGTGGGCTGAACCTTCTTTTGGGGGTATTTGGGCCGCAATTGTTTCGAGCCACAAATCGGTTTAGCATCGTGCTGTTATGTCTTGCGTTGTTTTTCTTGATCGAGCGACTGGGACGGATTTGCCCGCGCGCGCATTGCTACACGTTTGCGTTTCTGTTACTCGTAGCTGGAATCTGGGACTATCCGCCATCCCTCATGAGCCAAGAGAGGG
>PMEV01000352.1 GCA_003154855.1 Bryobacterales bacterium | reverse complement strand
GGCTCCCAGCTCACACCCAGCTTGGTGAGCGCCTGTCGTGCAGCGCCGAGAAATCCGTTCGGGCTGTAAAGGAGCGGCTCCCCGGTAAGACGCGAAACGATGGCGCGGCCATAGACGCCATAGCCAAGCCGCACCAGCCGCTTTTCGCGGACCAGGCCGCGCAGCACCCGCAACACCTGATCCTCGCCTCCGAGATCGCGGAATTCGCGCGGCAGGAATACGTCGTCGCGCCGCTTCCTGGCGATCCGTTCCTCGATCCTCGCGCGCAATGTCTTCTGTCGAAGCACGGCCATACCCGCCTTGCAAAAACCCGACACTCATAGTCTACAACAACCCGACATATCGCAACAATAATAAATGTGTTTTCAACCAGATAGGTGGATGGGTGGTTGTCCGCGTCAGCCACGCCAACTCACGGCTGGGAAATGCGGGTCAACGTCTGCTTCAGGAATTCCAGGATCTGCTCGGGCGTTCCCTGCCCGTCGATCGGCAGCCGCAGCACGCCGGCCGGCGTGAACTGCGCGCCTTTGGCAGCGCTCACCAGCGCCATCAGCCGTGCCGGGTCCACTTTCGATTCGCCGTGGAAGCGCACGTTCAACTGGCCTTGCCGCCGGTCGATATGCTCGATCCCCAGCTTCTCCGCGAGGCTCTTCAGCAGCGCGTATTCGAGCAGGTATGACACCGCTTGCGGCGGCGGCCCGTAGCGGTCTTCCAACTCCGTGCGGATCTTCTCGGCCTGCTCGCGCGTGGCGGCCTCCGCCATCCGCTTGTAGGCCCGCAGTCTCTGGTGCTCGTCCGCGATGTATTCCGCCGGAATCCGCAGGTCCAACCCCAGGTTGATGTTGGTATGCACTTCGAGCGGCGATTCTTCGCCCTTCAACTCCCTCACCGCCTGCTCGAGCATGCTCATGTACATGTCGAACCCCACCGCGTTGATGTGGCCGTGCTGTTCGCCGCCCAGCAGGTTCCCCGCCCCGCGCAACTCCAGGTCCAGCCCCGCGATCTTGAACCCCGCCCCCAAGTCGCTGAATTCCTTGAGCGCCGCCAGCCGCTTGCGGGCCACTTCGCTCAGCTCCGTATCCTGCGGAATCAGCAGGTAGGCGTAGGCGCGCCGGTTCGACCGCCCCACCCGCCCGCGAAGCTGGTACAACTCCGCCAGGCCGTAACGCTCGGCATTTTCGATGACGATGGTGTTGGCGAGCGGAATATCGAGACCATTTTCTACTATCGTAGTACATACCAGCACGTCGTACTTGTGCTGCATGAACCCCAGCATCACCTTCTCCAACTCCCCCTCACTCATCTGGCCGTGGCCCACCGCGATCCTCGCCGCGGGCGCCAGTTGCTGAATCTGCGCCGCCCTGGACCAGATGGTATCCACCCGGTTATGCACGTAATACACCTGGCCGCCGCGTCCCAGCTCCTGCTCGATCGCCGCGCCCATCAGTTCCGGCTGCAAATGCGCCACCACGGTCTGTATGGCCAGCCGGTCCTTGGGCGGAGTCTCGATGACGGACAAATCGCGCAACCCCAGCAACGACATATGTAGTGTTCGCGGGATGGGGGTGGCCGTCATGGTGAGCACGTCCACGTTTTGCTTCATCTGCTTCAGCCGTTCCTTGTGCCGTACGCCGAAGCGCTGCTCTTCGTCCACAATCAGCAGCCCCAGCTCGCGGAACTCCACGTCCTTGGATAGCAACCGGTGGGTCCCGATGAGGATGTCCACCTTCCCATCGGCGGCATCCGCCAGCACCGCGGCGATCTCCTTCCGGCTGCGGAACCTGCTCAGCATTTCCACCCGCACGGGAAACGGAGCAAAGCGGCGTCTGAAGGTCTCATAGTGCTGAAAACACAGGACCGTAGTTGGCGCCAGCACGGCCACCTGCTTGCCGTCGCCCAGCGCCTTGAAGGCCGCCCGCATGGCCACTTCGGTCTTGCCGAAACCCACGTCGCCGCACAGCAGCCGGTCCATCGGTTGCTGGTGCTCCATGTCCCGCTTGATGTCGCGAATCGCGCTCGCCTGGTCGTCGGTCTCGACGAACTCGAAGGCGTCCTCGAACTCCCGCTGCCAGTTGCCGTCGGGGGAAAACGAGAACCCTTGCGCCAACTGCCGCCCCGCGTAAAGTTTCAGCAGCTCATCCGCCATGTCGCGCAGCCGGGCCTTGATGCGGGTTTTGGTGCGCGCCCAGGTGGCCCCGCCCAGCCGGTCCAGCGCCGGCACCGCCTCGCCGGCCCCGCGGAACTTCTGGATCAGGTCCAGGCGGGTGAGCGGAAGGTACAGGCGGGCCTCGCCGGCGTACTCGAGCAGCATGTAGTCGCCCTGCTGCTCGCCCTGCCCGATCTCCCGCAAGCCCACGAAGCGGCCCACTCCGTGCTCGGCATGCACCACGTGGTCGCCGGGCTTCAAGTCCGCCAGGTCCGCCGCGAACGCCGACAGGCCGCTCTTGGCCGGCATCCGCTGGGAGGCCCACTGGGTAGCGCCAAACAGATCCTCGGAGCCGAACACCGCGAGGCGTTCTCCCGGAAACACCACGCCCCGCCGGATCAGCCCCTTCACCAGGTAGGTGCTGGCCACCGAGCCCGCCATATAGGACCGCTCCGCCAGGTAGGATGGCGTGCGGTCGGAAGGCTCGAGCGCGAGCTGAAACGGCACGGCGTATTCCTGGAAGATCTCCGCCAGCCGCTCGAGTTCCCCCGTGGACGCCGCGAAGCACACCACGCGCCCGCCCTGCCCCACCACGGCGCGCGCCTCCGCCACGGCCACCTGCATGTTGCCCTGGAAACTCATGGTGGGCCGCGCTCCGACATCCAGCGACCCGCCCTCCGCCGCCAGACTCAATTCCCGCAGCGCCACCTGCGCCGCCCCCGCCGCCTGTTCCTCGAGTTCCTCCCAGCGCAGGAAGACCCGCTCCGCAGGAACCGGCGACGGCCGTTCGGGATCCTCCAACCGTTTCCAGAGCCGCTGGGCCGCGCTGCGCAACTGTTCCGGCTCGTCCCACAGGACAACCGGCCGAGTCACCAACCCCAGCATCGAACCGCTCCTCGGCCTGGCGAGGGGAACCATCAATTCCCAGCCCGGAAACGGCTCCCCNNTACTCGAGCAACGGCAGCAGCCGCGCCTCCTCGACCTTGAGCACCGACCGCTGCGTGTCCACCTCGAAGCGCCGCATGGATTCGATCTGGTCGCCGAAGAACTCGACCCGCACCGGCTGGCCCGACTCGGGCGGGAAGACATCCAGAATGCCGCCGCGCACCGAATACTCTCCCACCATCTCGACCGGCTCCCGCCGCTGGTACCCGATGCTCTCCAGGTGCGCCTGCAGCTCCTCGAGCGGGACCTCCTCCCCCACCCTCAGCCGCAGCGAGAGCTGCCGGTAGAACTCCGCCGCTTCGGTCCGCAGCAGCGCGGAAGCCACCGGCGTCACCGTGATAGGAACCCGCTCGCTAGCCAAACGCCACAGCGCGATGGCCCGCTGCTCGCTGATCTCGGCGTGTGGCGAGAGCCGCTGGTTCGGCACCACGTCCAGCGCGGGAAGCAACTGCGGCCGCGGAATTCCCCGCCCGCTGGAGAGCAACTCGAAAAACGTCTCGATGCATTCCGCAAGCGCCTCGGCCTGCTTGTTGCCGTCCACCACCACCACCAGCGGCCGCTCCACCTCCTCCCACAACAGCACGGCATACAGCGCTTTCGCCGTGGTGGTGAGCCCCGAGATCTCGCGCCGCGCCGGCCCGGCGAGCGCGCGCACCAACTCCTGAAACGCGGGATGGCGCCCCAGCCCGGCGAACAAATCTCGGATGACAGGCTGAGTCAAGGTTTACGGGACAGAATCCCTTCCACGATTCCGGTGGTCGAATAGCCCGGCTCGAGCGCGAGCGCCAGCACTTTTCCGCCCGCCGCCTCGACCTCTTCCCGGCCGGCGATCCAGTGGGCCCAATCGGCGCCCTTCACCAGGATGTCGGGGAGCAGCGCGGCGATCAGTTCGCGCGGCGTATCCTCGTCGAAGAGCGCCACCGCGTCGACCGCCTGGAGCGCCGCGGCCAGCTCCGCCCGGTCGTTCTCGGGAATCAGCGGCCGGCTGGGCCCCTTGAGCCGCTGCACGCTGGCGTCCGTATTGAGCGCCAGGACCAGCACGTCGCCGAGGTCCCGCGCCCGCTCCAGCAGCCGCACGTGCCCCGGATGCAGCACGTCATAGCACCCATTGGTGAACACCACCGTCTTGCCCGCCCGCTTCCACTCACCCCGAGCCGCAACCAGTTCCTCACGCCTGTAGAATCTGCCCACCGCCTCCATCTTACGGCATCGCCGCCTTCGCCGAACGCCCATAGTTGCCATGGGGGTCCAGCTTGGCCGCGCGCTCGAACTCCCGAGCGCTCTCGTCCGTTTTCCCCTGCGCCGCGTAAGCCCGGCCCGCGAGATAGTGCAACTCGGCGCGGACCGGCACGGTGGTCTCCGGGCAAAGCGTGAAGGCTTTCGACAGCAGGCGCTCCACTTCCGCGGCGGCGCCCGAATTCACGGCCTCCGCCCAAGCCAGCGTCGCCAGCGACTCGCTGAAGTTGATGTCGCGGCTCTCGGCGCCGGGCGCCGTGTTTACCTCGTCGAGCACGGCGGCTTGGCGCGCCTGCCGGAGCGCTTCGGCTGGCTGCACGCCTTGGCGCAACAGCGTCTCGGCAATTCCCCGATAACCGCCTCCGCGCTGTGGCCGATCCGCGATGGAGCTCCCGAACCAGGCGATCGCGTCGGCGTACCGCTGCTGAGCCAGAAGTACGTGCCCCAGTTGGCTCTCGCAGAGCGCCTTCAATCGTCGTTTCTTCTCCATGAGGAGACTCCGCCGAAGGCACGCCTCCGCCTCCTGCAATCGGCCGAGATTCAAAAGGGCCGACCCGCGGAAGAACAGGTAGGCCCTGGGTTTTAAGACTCTGAGCGGCGCCGCCGCCCGCATCTGAGCCTCGTAGTCGCCGCTTCGATAGGCCGCCAGTTGCGCGGCAAGGACTCCGCGGATCCAGCGCTGCCAGAAGTACAGCAGCGCCCAAGCCACGACGATTATCAGAACAGTAACCACGTCATCCTCACGGCTTCGCCGCCTTCGCCAGACGCCCGTAGTTGCCCTTTGGGTCCAGGCTGGCGGCGGCCTCGAACTCCTGGGCGCTCTCCTCGCTCTTGCCCAGCGCCGAGTAGGCCCGGCCGGCGCAATAGAGCACCCGTGCTCGGGTTGGCACATTGGACTCCGGGCAGAGCGCGAAGGCTTTCGACAGCAGGCCCTCCACTTCGGCGGCGCCGCCCGCGTTCACCGCCTCCGCCCAAGCCAGCGTCGCGAGCGAACTGCCCACGTTGAGATCGCGGACCTCGGCGCTAAACGACGTGTTCCCCTGGTCGATCTCGGTGGCCTGTTGAGCCTGCCGGAGCGCTTCGTCCGGCTGCACACCCTGGCGCAGCAGCGTCTCGGCGATCCCCCGATGACCGCCTCCGCGCTGTGGCCAATCCGCGATGGAGCTCTCGAAAGAGGCGATGGCCTCGGGGTACCGCCGCTGTTCCAGAAGTACGTGTCCCAGTTCGCTCTCCGCGACCGCCCTCAGGCTTCGGTCTTTCTCCATCGCCAGACTCTGCCGAAGGCACGCCTCCGCCTC
>PMEV01000061.1:1458-7692 GCA_003154855.1 Bryobacterales bacterium | reverse complement strand
CTGAGCCGGCCACACCTGCCCAGTCCCCGAATAACCACACACCGCGACCGCCAAGCCACACCCCCGCCCAACCACAGCACCAAAAACCAGGCCTCCGCCGCCAGTTCGGGCGCGATCCGCGCCGCGCCACGCACGTCCGCGAATAAACCACCGTGGCCTGCCAGCCACGGCGACCGCAAAAAGCGAAAAGTGCGTCGGCCTCACACAACTGGACCTCACCGAAGCCGTGGCGGCGGAAATCAACCGGCGTTACGCTTGGCCAAGGCTGCCCGGACGTACTCGGCGGCCTGCGCGGCGTCAGGGACCCAGAGGACGTCGAAGCCCGCGGCACGGCCGCTTTCCAGGCCGGCCTCGGAATCCTCGACCACCAGCGGGCGCCGCGCGCCCAGATTTCGCGCGGCCAATAGGTACGGATCCGGCGCGGGCTTGGTGGCGCCCGCTTCCTTGCCGCACACCAGAGTTCCGAAGCAGCCCAGGATGCCCGCTTGATCCAGGATCGGCTCAACTTCCAGTCTGTTGCTGGAGGTCACAACCGCCAGCGGGAATCCCGAGAGCGACTGAACCAGAGCCACGGTCGCCTCGCTAATGGGCGGTCGCGCTGCCGCCATCGCCAGAAACAAGGCCCGCTTTTCCGGATACCTGGATCGTATTTCCTCCTCCGTGACCGAACATCCTGGAAGCGCGGCGAAGACCGCCGCCATGTTGGTCAGTCCCAGCGCGCACCGCGCATACGTCGCCCAATCGAGATCCACTCCCAACGGCCTCAGGAATTGCGCCCAGGACGCACAGTGCAGCGGTTCGGTGTCCGCCAGCACGCCGTCGAAATCGAACAGAATCGCGTCGTAGCGGCTTCCCTGCCCGAATGCGCCCGCCTCGGAACCCACTCCATGAGCATACGATACGTTTCTATTGGCTTATAATGACCTTATGTTAGTCCCCACCGAGAAGATTTGGCGCAATGGCAAGTTCATCCCCTGGCAGGAGGCCACCATACACGTTCTGTCCCACGTGGTGAGCTATGGCAGCTCGGTATTTGAAGGAATCCGCTGCTACGACACGCCCTCCGGCCCGTCGGTTTTCCGGCTGCGGGAGCACGTGCGCCGCATGGCCGATTCGGCCAGGATCTACCGCATGGATATCCCCTTCGCGCAAGAGGTTCTGTGCGATGCGCTGTGCGAGCTGGTGCGGGTCAACAAGATGAGCGCCTGCTACTTGCGGCCCATCGCGATGCGCGGCTACGGCGAGATGGGCGTGAACCCCGCGCTGAACCCGGTGGACGTCTACCTGGCCTGCTGGGAATGGGGCCGCTACCTGGGCGAGGAGGCGATTGGCGCAGGGCGTCGACGTGTGCGTGTCGAGCTGGAACCGGCTGGCGCCGAATACCCTGCCCGCGCTCTCCAAGGCCGGCGCCAATTACATGAACTCGCAGCTCATCAAGATGGAAGCCCTGACCAACGGGTATCAGGAAGGCATCGGGCTGGACACGTCGGGTTACGTCAGCGAGGGGTCGGGCGAGAACATCTTCGTGGTGCGCGACGGTAAGATGCTGACGCCGCCGTTGGGCGCCTCGGTGCTGCCGGGCATCACTCGCGCCTCCGTACTGCAATTGGCCGAGGACCTGGGCATTCCCGTGGTCGAGACGCTGATCCCGCGCGAACTGCTCTACATCGCGGACGAGGTCTTCTTTACCGGCACCGCAGCCGAGATTTCTCCCATCCGCTCGATTGATCGCATCAAGGTGGGCGCGGGCCATCGGGGGCCGGTGGCGGAGAGACTGCAAAAGGAATTCTTCGCCATCATCGACGGGACCGCGCCGGACCGGCATGGCTGGCTGACCCTGGTGAATGCGGCGCAACCTGCGGCGGTAAGCGGCTGAGGAACCGAAGCGTGCGGGCTGGGTGGAGCCACCCTGGGAGCTCGGCCCGGACAACTACCTCCCCCGAGATTTTCATCCGGACCGGGCTCGCAAGAGGCACTTCCATTTTGCCGGGAAGGGGGCCGAAATGCCAGGGCGAAGAGCGGATTCCCACATCTTACTAACAACTTTGATTGCCTCTGTTTTCATAGAGTTGGCTGGTTCCAGGTGTGAGAAAGCTGTCGAAAAATCAGGAGCGGCATGAAATGTTGCGGCGCTGACGCGCTTACCGGCCACCCGGTGGAGGCCGTCTTCGGGGCCAGGATCGAATCGGTAGCCCCAGCCGAGGACGCCGGCGTGCACCTCGCTCCGGGCTTCATCGATCTCCAGGTGAACGGATTCGGCGGGGTGGANNCCCACCGTGATCACCGCCTCGCCCGACGACATGCAGGGCGCCTTGCGGAACCTGGCGGACGCCAAGGAAGGTCTCGCCGAGGGTGAAGCCATGGAGGGGTTCCACGTCGAGGGCCCGCACATCTCGCCGGAGGATGGCCCGCGCGGGGCGCATCCCAGGCGCTGGGTGCGGCGGCCGGACGCGCACGAATTCCACCGCATGCAGGACGCCGCGCGGGGGCACATCCGCCTGGTGACGCTGGCGCCGGAATGGCCCGAGGCGCCGCGCTATATCGAGACGCTGGCCGAGGAAGGAATCGTGGTCGCGATCGGGCACACCAACGCCTCCCCGATCCAGATCGCGGAGGCGGTGCAGGCCGGAGCGACCTTGTCCACGCATCTCGGCAACGGAGCGCAGCCCGTGCTCCCGCGGCAGGCGAACTACCTGTGGGCGCAACTGGCCGAAGACCGGCTGGCCGCCGGATTCATCGTGGACGGCATCCATCTGCCGGGCTCCTTTCTGAAAGTCGCCATTCGAGCGAAGGGGCTTGAGCGTAGCCTGCTGGTGACCGACGCGGCGATGCCCGCGGGCTGCGCGCCGGGCCGCTACAAGCTGGGCGGCCAGGAAGTGGAACTGACCCCCGATCAGCGAGTGGTGCTGGCCGGGCAAACGCGGCTGGCGGGATCGGCGCTGCGCATGGACCGCGGTATCGAGCTTCTGATGCGCCTGGCGGGCCTCAGCCTGGCGCAGGCGGTGGGCATGGCCACGCTAAACCCCGCCCGGGTGGCCAGGCTCGAGGGGCGGCAGGCGGGCCTGGTGCCCGGTGAGCGGGCCGACCTGGTGGAGTTCCGCTTCCACGCCGCCGCAGAGCGGATCGAGATCCTGAAGACGTATCTCAGCGGCCGACTGGTGTACTCGGGCTAAGCGCTTGGGCTCTTACGGCCGACGGGTGCGTTCGACGACCAGCGGCGGCGACCAGGTGGCGCCCCAGCCGGCCAGCACGAAGCTCTTCTGTGTCCCCGTCGCGCTGGGGTCGTAGCCGCCCAGAATGGACAGGTCGAAGTCGAAGGCGTTCTCGCGCTTGGGCAATCCCACGACCATCGAAACCAGAGTGCGGCTGCGGAAGTCCAGCGAGAGAATCCTGAGCATGCTGGAATTGGCCCCCGGCGTAACCACCCCGAAAACCCGCGAACCGTCGCCGCGCAGGGCAATTCCCTCCTTCGCGCCGAACTTCCGGGGAGCTTCTTCGTAGTGAATCCCAGGTACCGCCGCGTTCGCGGCTTTCGGGGCGTGTTCCGTGGAAGCCTCTCCAGGCATCTTCGCGATCTGAACCGGGCTGATCAGGTCGTCCAGCCAGACGAAGACGGCGTACTTGGCGCCCCAGTCGGGCAGGCCCAACTGGACTCGCAAGTCGAGGTTAAAGTAGGTGTCCACCAGCCCAGCCCCGGCTGCGGTGGAGGGCGGCTCCGAGTTCAGCAGCGTGGGGAGCGGAACCGCGTTCCTGGGTTCTGCGTTGCCCTGAAAAATGGCGCCGGAGCGGAGATCGACGTCTACCACCAAGAGAGCGCCCGCGACCCGGTCGCGATAGGTTGCAGCGTAGCGTCCGGGGACCCGCGCCAGGCCCAGCAATGCCAGGGTGGGTCCTTTAAAGCCGGTGGCGGGGAGGAGCGCGAAATCGAGGCCGGAATGTCCGGGGGCCATGCTGGGAGATTGCGGCCGGACGCCGGAAAAAGGTTGCTGCTCCAGGACCAGCACGTCCGCCGCGGCCGCGGGGGTGCATAGCACCGCGGCGAACAGAACAGTCCAAACGACCCCTATAATTCGCATGAAGGAATCCCTCCTGATACTATACGCCGGTGCAGGCCGGGAACCAATGGTAAAGAAAATCGCGCGAGCGAGTTCAGTCCTGTAGCGCATAGAACTCCATAACCGCTATACTTCCAAGTTCGGGAGGGTAAGCGGAGTTGCGGGTCGGGTTGATCGGAACGGGCGCTGTCGCTCACAAGCACGCCCAGGCCTACCAGAACATCGGATACGAGCTGGCGGTGTGCACGGACGCGAGCGAGGCGGTGGGCCGCGCCTTCGCTCAGAAGTACGGCGCCGAGTTCGTGGGCGGCTACGAAGACGTCTGCCGGCATCCGCGTGTGGATTTCGTGGATGTCTGCACGTTCCCGGATTTCCGCCTGGAGCCGCTGGAGGCCTGCGCCCGGAACCACAAGCACATACAGGTGCAGAAGCCCATGGCGACCAGCCTGGAGACGGCGCGTGCGATGATCGAGGCGGCGCAAGCGGCGGGCATCGTGCTGGGCGTGGTCAGCCAGCACCGCTTCGACGATTCCAGCCAGTTCCTGAGCCGCGCCATCCCGGCCGGCCGGCTGGGCAAGATCTTACAGGCAGATGCCTACGTGAAGTGGTATCGCGCGCCGGAATACTACGCCCGGCCTATCAAGGGCAGTTGGGCGGTGGAGGGAGGCGGCGCACTGATCAACCAGGCCATCCACCAGGTCGACTTGCTGCGCTGGCTGATCGGGCCGGTCCAGGAACTGTTCGGGTACTGGCAGCTTGGCGCGCTCCACAAGATCGAGTCGGAGGACGTGGCCAATGCCCTGCTGAAGTTCTCCAGCGGCGCGACCGGCGTCGTACAGGCGGCGACCGCCTTCCAGCCGGGCTACAGCGAGCGCCTCGAGATCCACGGCACACGGGGCACGGCCATCGTCACGGGCGACCAACTGACGGCCTGGGACGTGTTGAACGATGCGGGCGAACCCGCGCCCGTCGTCCAGGCGGCGATGTCCGGCGCCTCGGACCCCATGGCCATCTCGCTGGCCCCCTTCGAGCGGCAATTCCTGGATTTCGGCGAGGCCATACGGACCGGGCGCCAACCGCTGGTTTCGGGCCAGGCGGGCTACCAGGCGCTGGAGATCGTGCTCTCGGTGTACCGCTCCTGCCGCGAGGGCCGGAAAGTGACGCTGGGCTAAAGAATGAACTGGGTAACTCTGAAAGTACCGGCTTCCAGCGCCAACCTGGGCCCTGGCTTCGACGCCCTGGGCCTGGCGCTGGGCGTCTATCTGGAGTGCCGCTTCCGGCCCAGCGCGCGCCTCGAGATCCGCGTGTCGGGCCGCGAAGCCGAAGCCATTCCGACTGGCGAGGACAACCTCATCTGGCAGACCGCCCAGCGCGTGGCCGCGGATGTAGGGGAACCGCTCGCGCCGATTGAACTCGAGATCTACAACGACATCCCCATCGGCAAGGGAATGGGTTCCAGCGCCGCGGCCCTGACCGCGGGCGTGGTGATTGCCGACCACCTGCTGGGGCTGGGCTGGAAGCCGCTGCGGATTCTGGACGAGGCGGCGCGCATCGAGGGGCATCCGGACAACGTCTCGGCCTGCGTGCTGGGCTCCATCGTAGCCAGCGCCATCGATTCCGGCGGCGCGGCTCGAGCGGTGCGCCTGGATCTGCCGGCCCGCTTCGGCGTCGCAGTTGTCGTTCCGGACTTCGACCTGCCCACTGCCAAGGCCCGTTCCGTGCTCCCCGACTCCTATTCGCGCGCCGACGCCGTTTTCAACGTGCAGCGCGCAGCCCTGCTTATCGCGGCGCTGGCCACCGGAACCATCAGCGCGTTTCCTACGGCGCTCGAGGACCGCTATCACCAGTCCTACCGCGTCCCGCTGGTGCCCGGCCTCGACGAGATCCTCAAATTGCGCGCGCCCGGGCTGCTGGGCTGCGCGCTGAGCGGCGCCGGCCCATCCATCCTGGTTTTCTACGAGCGGGGCTACGAGCCGGTCTGCGACCTGGTGCGCCAGGTCTTTGCCATGCACGGCCACGCCTCCGAGATTCTGTGGACGCAAATCGCNNAGTGCCCATCCAATTGCTGCGCGTCGCGCTGGCTGTGCTGGCGGTGGCCTTTGCCTTTGCCCTGGGCCGCATGGCCGTCAGGCTGCATCGCAACGGGCAGCCGTTCACCAAGGCTCTTACCTGGGTGCTG
>PMEV01000061.1:0-1418 GCA_003154855.1 Bryobacterales bacterium | reverse complement strand
GCCGCCAGTTTCGTACCACTACCAAGGAGAACTCATGAGAACTGTACCTTTTGTGCTACCGATCGCTTTCGCGACGGCGCTGCTGGCGCCGGCGCAAAGCAAACCCGCTGGGGCCGGCCACTGGGAGGGGGCGATTCAGGTTCCCGGTCAAGAACTTAAGATCCTCGTCGACCTCGCGCAGAACGCCAAGGGCGATTGGATCGGCACGATCGGCATTCCGGATCAGGGATTGAAGGACTTTGCGCTTTCGAAGGTCTCCGTAAAAGGCGCGTCGGTGGCCTTCGTGATGAACGGCATCCCGGGAGATCCGTCGTTTGAGGGCCAGCTTTCCTCTTCCGGCAAAGAGATCAAAGGTAATTTCAGTCAGAACGGCGCGTTGCTGACCTTCGAGCTGAAGTGGGTCTCCGAGCCCAGCGTGAAGGAGCCCGCCAAGAGCACCGCGATCGCCAAGGAATTCGAGGGCAATTGGGAGGGCACGCTGGCCGTGCCCGACGGAAGCGCGCTGCGCCTGCTCCTGAAGCTCGCCAACGGCGCCGACGGCGCCACCGGAACGCTGGTCAGCGTCGACCAGGGCGCTGCCGAGTTGCCGGTCACGACCATCACGCAGAAAGGCGCCTCGATCACCGTGGAAGTGAGCGCTGTCGGGGGCAAGTTCGCCGGCGACCTGAAAGGCGCCGAGTTGGCCGGTACCTGGACGCAGGGTCCCGGTTCCCTGCCCCTCACCTTGAAGCGCGCCACTAAGTAGCCGTCCGTGAAACTCGCATGCCGGAGAAGAAAGTCGTAATCCTGGATGGCGCTGGATCTGGCGACCAGGACCTGCCCCCCATTCTCGACGTGTTGTGCCGGGTGCTCCAGGCAGACGGCGCTCAACTCGAGACGTTTCCTCTGCGCGACATGAAACTGGCCCACTGTCTGGGCTGCTTCGATTGCTGGCTCAAGACACCGGGCATCTGCGTGGAAGCGGATGCCGGCCGCGAGATCGCCAAAGCCATTGTCCGGAGCGATGTGACGGTTCTCTTCACTCCGGTGACTTTCGGAGGCTACTCGCCGGAGCTGAAGAAGATGGTGGACCGGTTCGTCCAGCTCGCTTCCCCTTTCTTCCAGATGGATCACGGGGAGGTTCACCATCCGCCGCGTTACGCGCATATGCCGCGGTTCATGGTCGTGGGAGTTCAGCGCCAGCCTGACCCGCAGGAAGCTCATATCTTCAGAACCCTCGCCGGACGCAACGCGATCAATATGCATCCCGCCAGCTACGCGGTGGAGGTGGTTCTGGCGAGCGATGGCCCCGAGGCGCTCCGGCGACGCTTCGAATCGCTCCTCACCAGGTCCGACGCACTGCCTTTCGGCGATGCGGCCGCCTCGCTAATGCCGGCGCTGGTCTCCCCCGGCACCGCCGTCGAACCGGCCGGCGCGCG
>PMEV01000045.1 GCA_003154855.1 Bryobacterales bacterium | reverse complement strand
TGCGCTACTCGCTGCGCGACATTCTTAAAGGTTTTCACCGGATCTGAGAAGGAGGGGCTTGACAGCGAGCCGAAAAGTCCGCATACTGGTTTGCTGTACAGACTAGTGTGCGGAGGTGAAACGGCCGTGGCCGATGTCATTACCCAGTACACCCGTAAGCCCGCCCGCTATGGGCATCTCGACGGCACGGAGGACCTGGACAGGGGAGTCTTCTTCCTGACGTGCGCACTCGTGATCCGGCTCTCTCAGGGAGCGACGGATCTCTGGCATTGGCTGGCGATGACCTGCGGGATATTCGCCGTCGTCGCGCTGGTTGGCGGTTTCGGCATGCGGTACATCCGCCGGCGGCTGGTCTATCCGCGTTCCGGGTACCTCGAAACCCGGGAGCGTCCGTGGGACCTGGTGCTGAGTGCTGTGGTGTCGGTGCTTGTCGCCGCCGCGGTCTCTTGGGGGGCGTCCAGGCTGAGCTTTCCGCTGATGGCTGGTCTGGTGCTCGGGCTCGAGATGCTGATCCGGGCTCTGCGGACTGGAGTGCTAAGGCTGGCGGCATTGGGGACGCTCTCGATGGCGATCGGCTTCGCGCTTCAGTTCCTGGAACCAACGCTCGTCGCAGGTGGAGCTTGGTACCTTTTCACGATGGGAACGGCGTGCATCCTCAGCGGCGCGCTCGCGCTCTGCCTCTTTGTCCGCCGCATGCCGCCTCGCAACCTGGAGGCCGAGTGAACGACCGCCTCCACAGTCTCGTCGATCTGGATCGCCTCATCCACGAGCCGGGCAGGCTGGCGATTGTCGCCTTGCTATCGGCGGTGAAGGGAGCGGACTTCCTGTACCTGCTGAACGAGACCGGGCTGACCAAGGGCAATCTCTCGAGCCACCTGGCCAAGCTCGAAGCAGGCGGTTACGTCAAGATCGAGAAGACCTATCGCCAGAAGATTCCGCTGACCCTTTGCCAGCTCACTGCGGCCGGCCGCGCGGCCTTCGAGCAATACCGCCGTGCGTTGAAGGCCAGCCTTTGAGCGGCTGCCCTGCGTGTCCCGCTACCTCGCGGCGGGAAGCCGGACTTTCAGGGGCGTATGGTTGTCCAGGGCTACATGCACCGGCGGCAAATCCGCCTGATGGGCCTGCAGGTACTCGGGATCGTCGAGGAGCGCGAACTGGCTGTCGTCGGTGAGGACGTAGACCCGGTAGTCGCCGGGGCGGGCTAAGCCCGTCCAGAAGCGCCCGTCGAGACCGGTGTCCATCAGCAGGCGGCCTGGCGTGCCCAATAGCAAGACCAACGCTCCGGAAACCGGCTGGCCGGCGTTGTCCAACAGTTGACCGTAGAGATCGGTGAGTCTGGCGCTGACGGTCACTTGCAATGGCCCGGCGGGCGTGCCATCCAGATCGAAACCGCTTTCTAGGACCTCCCGGCCACCCAGGCTCGCGGCACTGGCGCGAACGGCGTGCGATACGGCGGAGGCCATCTGGGAGAGCGGGGCGGCGGCCATGATGTCGTAGTGTCCTGGCAGCAGCCCCTTGAACTCGAAGGATCCATCTTCGCCGGAGTTGCCGGTGACGAACAGTCCGTGCGGCGGGCGTAGCGCGAGGCTCACTACGGGCGGCGCGCCGCCGTCTTCCGCGATCACTTTGCCGGACAGATTTGATGCCTGAACTTCACGAGGAGCCAGCGTGATGCCATTGAGATCGCTATCGGCCACCTGGATTCGCTGCTGGGTGAACGAGTCGCCCAGGCTTGGCATAGACGATTGGCCGGAGTTGAATATGAGGGAGTAACTGCCGGGCGGCACATGCCGGATCGCGAAACTGCCGTCGCTCTGCACGAAGGATATCCGGCTCACCTCCAACGAAGGCTGCCCGGCGGATTGCAGAACGAACATCCCCGTCCTGGTTGTGCCGGTAGAGTCGGCCGGCGCCACGCGGCCCGAGACGGTGACACCCGCATGCCGCGTCATGCGGATAGCCGGGACGTTCACTTCCTGGCCGGCACTCGCTTCGATGGCCTTGGCGTCCCGCGAGTTTAGCAGGGACGGGCATTCGCCGTTAAACCGGCTATCCCAGTTGGCAGCGCTGCCGGGCGACACGCACAGGTAGTAGCGGCCCGGCGAAAGGCCGGCCACGCGAAACTCCCCGAGGTCGTTGGTCTGCCCGGGCATGACCGCAGAGCCAAGCGCCCTCTTTCCCTCCACGATGTGGTAACGGAGCGCTCGCACCATCGCTCCATCGACGGGGAAGCCATCCTCATCCTCCACCTTTCCGCCGATGACGGCTTGCGGCATGAGCGCGATGCGGAATGCGGGCTGGTCCGGCTGGATGCTGAACGACCGGTCGCTTAGGAAGCCTTGGCAGACCACCGTCACCGAGCCGTATCCGCTAGTCTCTANNCGGAAATGGCCGGTGGCATCGCTGACGGCAAACACGGGGTTGGCGCTGCTCGGCCCATTGATGCTGACGTGAGCGCCAGCCACCGGCGCGCCGGTTACGGAATTGACCAGGTCGCCTTCGATGGATTGCGCCGCGAGCGGCGCGACAACGAGCAAGAGCAACAGCAGCGTTTTCATTGCGCCCTCCCTGCGCCTTCGCAGCTCACAGTGACACGGAGTGTACCGGGGCCGGCGAGCGGAACTTCGAAGCCCTCCTTGGGAATCTCGCGGTCGCCGAGCCGCACGGATGTCTCCGGCCTCTGGAAACTGGTGAGCGATTCTACGTATAAGGTGTATCTGCCGGGGGTGAGGCGGTTGAGCGCGAAGGTGCCATCCGCGGCCGGGATCGCTTCCCCCGGGAGCATGGATAGGAAGACCGAGGGTTGCGGCCGAATGCGCAGCGGGACGGGCTTGCAGCCCTGGGCAAAGGTCACGGTTCCGGCGAGGTCCGGGAGAGGGCTCAGCGCAACTTCGATGCCGGTCATCTCCCGATCTCTCACTTCGATGTTCTCGAGCGCCCCGAAGACCGGCCGAACGCTGTAGCGATTGTCGCCCATGGCTTGAGTCAAGGCGAGAAGAGTGTACTTGCCGGGCAGCACGTTCAAGATCTCCCACTCGTCGGCCTTGGCCGCCGCGGCACGCCGGACGCCGTTGAGCACATGCTTCTCTTGGGGAACGATGGTCACTTGGGTGTAGACCTGTTCCGACGACGGCGGCTTGGTCAGGTGGCCCGCAATCCGCACGCCGGTCAGGCGCAGGATCCGGATATCGGCCTGCGCCCTCGCGCCGGCAGCCAGCTCCAGCGGTTTGGCGGAGAGAGGATCCGCTGCGCCGGGATAGTAAGTGGGACGGTAAGTGGGTTCCCAGTCGGCTAGAGCGCCCAGTCTCTGCGGCGTAGTGGCCACCACATAGTAACTGCCGGGCTCCAGCCGCGCGGCGCGAAAGCGGCCCAGGTCGTCGGCGCGTATCTGAGCCTTATGAACCAACTCGAACTGGCCGCCCGCCACGGTTTGCACCAGAGGCGAGGACGCACCGCTACTGCCCGCCGCGCGCTTCTGCAAAACATCCACTTCGGCTTCCGGAAGCGGCACTCCGTAGGGATCGGTCACTTGGCCGGAGATCGCTGCGTAGGCCGTCAGCGGAAGCCGGACGGAGGCGCGGAGCGCGCCATCGGCGGAGGCGCGTTGTTCCACAAAGTAGCCGCGGGCCTGCGCGAAGATGGTGTAGCCGGCGTGGGGCGGTACCGAAAACTCAAAACGGCCCTCGGGGCCGGTCCTGGTGAAGAGTGGCTCATCGGGAGAGTCCCGACCGAAGTCGAGCTTCACGCGGGCGCCGGCGATCGGGGCGCCTGTGCCGGCGTCGATAACCGTGCCTTCGACGACGGCTGGCGTGGGAGGCACGGACTGCGCGCCCACAAACCGAACAAGGAGCAAAAACGGCAGCAGATGTCCAAGCCGCATTCGGTTCTCCTTTTTCGTCATAATCCTAGCACCTTCTGTGAGACGGCAACCCAATTCCATCCGGTTTCAGCTTTCTCGCCTTGAAATGGCCGCGATTTTCCGAGAGCGGTGGAGATGCTGCAGGCCGGAGCGCTACCAGACGGCCCGGGAGTAGTTCCGCCGAATCTCCGTGTCGGCGGTGATCAGCGGCGAGTCGTGACTGGCCTTGGCATGGGCCACGATGATGCGGTCGAAGGGGTCGGTGGTCCAGCCGATGGACAGCGCTTCCGTGGCGATGGCGGGAAACGGGAAGCTGCACAGATCGACCCCGAACGTGGCATTCAGGTAGGTGTACAGAGGAATCGGTTCGACGCCGATCCGCTTGCGGTCGTACAGGTACTGGAATTCAAGCAGCACCATGGGGGAAATCAGGAGGTCGTTGGCCTCGATCTGCCGCTTCGCCTCGGCGGAGAGGCGGCTCAACAGCCCGTGTTGCGCCACTCCGATTCCAGCTCCGCCAGCAGCGCGCGATCGCTGTGGACGATGGAGCCGGGATCGCAAAGCAGCGCGTGCTGCCGCTTGGCTCGAGCCAGCTTCGAGGCGGACGGGCTGGGAACCAGCTTGACGATGGCCCCCTTGTAGACGACCTCGATGGTTTCGCCGCGGAGCGCGCGCTCCA
>PMEV01000246.1 GCA_003154855.1 Bryobacterales bacterium | reverse complement strand
ATCAAGGCCCGTAGCGACTCTTTGGCCGCGCCCAGAACCCGCGCCATACTGCCGCTCACGTCCAGCACGATTCCCATCGATACCGGCGCTTCCTCCTCGCTGAATGAGCGGATTTGTTGCTGCACACCATCCTCGGTCAGCGTGAAGGCGTTGTCGGCCAGACAGTTGACGATAGCCCCGTTGCGGTCGACTACGGTGACCGGAACCACCACCAACGTAGAATCCGTGCGGAACGCCAAGCCTGCCGGGGCGGGATTCTCCGCGCTTGCGGNNACGCGCTCCCTCTCGCGTACCAGCAACGCACTTTCAGCCCGCGTTCCGTTCGATGGGAACCTGGCGGTTGCGATCTCCAATACCGGCCTGGGCCCGCCCACCCGGATCTGCTCGGCCGGCGAATAGGTCTCGCATTCGAAACCAAGGCGGCGGCACTCTTCGTGGTCGATCACTTGAACGTAGCGAAACGCCACTGCCCGCATGGACCATTCGTTCAAAGCTCCGGAGATACGGTGTACGGGCACACCGAACCGCGCGGCGATGGCCCTCTGGCTCCAACCGCGCACAAAGTACAAGACGACCATGCGCCACTGCATGTCTGCCGGAGGCTGTTTCAGAAGGACCGGTACTTGCGCCGGGAAGGAGACGATGTTCATCCGAACAGCCCGGCGCAGCAGCGAGATGCCCGGGAGCACCGTCATCGTGAGGTGCGCCTCGCCGATGTTATCCCGTACGCTCCTCTCCGCTTCTTGAGAGTGCATACCAAAGTCTAGATCACAGCACGTGAGGATGGCATAAAGAGCGCCTAAGTGAGCGGATCTTGTAAGGCCAAGCTTGACGGCCGTGAAATAGCGGCTTGCCGCCAAGCAGCCCTTCGTAGCAGCAGACTCCTCCGATAAGAAAAGTTGAGGAAACCCATAGATTCTTTGACTAGGCACTCGAACTCAAGCCGCCTCAGTGTCTTACGGCACGCGGGCACGCCGGCGTAAGGAAACGCGCAGCGTCTTCATGCATTCCTTATGGGGCATCCGCCACAATCGTCTAGACGTTACAAATTGGCGGCTTCGTNNCGGATGATCTCGACCCTAGAACCGGTGCCTGTTGAGCCTCAAGACAGCATAAGGGGAAAGCTGCTGATCGTAGACGACGAAAAGGCGATCCGCTGGGCGCTGCGGAAAACGCTTCGGGGTATGAACTTCGAAATCGAGGAGGCCGAAACAGGCGAGCAGGCGATCGCGCTGGTTCGTACGATCCGCTTCGATGCCGTGCTGCTGGACATCGGAATGCCAGGCATGAATGGGGTCGAGGCGTGCCGGGAGATCCGCAAGCTGATGCCGCTGATTGGAATCGTGATGCTAACCGTAAAGAACGCAGAGGAAGACAAGATCGGGGCGCTNNACTCGATCCGGCGCTGCGCGAGGTAAAGAGAGCGGGAGAGCCGGTCCATCTGACGCCCAAAGAGTTCGAGCTGCTGTATTTTCTGATGTCGCATGCCGGAGTGTCCATGGCCCACGGGCGAATACTGGGAGCGGTCTGGGGGCCGGAATATGGGGGCGAGCTGGAGTATCTTCGCACCTTCGTCGGGCAACTACGTAAGAAGCTGGGCGACGAAGCCGCCTCGCCGAGATACCTGATGACCGATGCGCAGGTTGGTTACCGGTTCAGGGCGAAAGAAGGGGCGGCGGGGGGGCGGAAATGAGAAGTAGCGGAATTCGTAAGTGCCGTAGAGAATCTTTATGCCTTCCTCATGAGTGGTGCTCCATACTGAGAGCGATAACAGGAGCCTTTGCTCCGGGTAGTCGCTCGCGAAGCGCCGGAGGAAGGCGCCACCGCAACGGTGGCGTAAATCGCTAACCAGGCCGTCCAGGACGCCGGCACTGCTCGCGCCACGCTATAGCGCCATACAAGCAAAAGACTATAACTGTGACTGTGGAAAGGACACTATATGACGCGCAGCTTAGTAGTTTCCCTTTTGGTGCCAGCTTGCATCGCGATTTCGCTGGCGGCGTTGCCCATGCCTGCCCTGGGTACGGAGTCGTCTGGCGGCGTGGCTGGAGTCATCCGAGACTCCGCCAGTAAACAGCCGGTGGCGCAGGTGCGAATCACCGTGCACAACGCAAACAACAATTCAGACCGCACCGCCATCAGCGGCCCTGACGGAACGTTCACCATAGCGCAACTCGAGCCGGGCCCGTATCGGGTCGCGGCGGCGAAAGACGGGTTCATCGAGTCAACCGCTGACGTCCAGGTGGCGGCGCCGGGGACCTACCGGGTCGATTTCCTGCTGGCCGCCAACTTTCTACCGGCCCAGGGGTCCGTCCCGGCGGCCGATGCCACCGTCGCGGAGGAGTTAGCGGCCATGAAGAAGCGGATCGAACAACTCGAAGCCGCATTACAGGCTCGCTCGGCGCCAGCCGCGTCGGTGCCGGCGCCGGCCCTTCAGCAAGCCGCGCCGGCGCCGGCCGCGCACGTGCTTCCAGAGGCCTTGGAGGCCCCGGATGCCGCTCCCAGCCCGGACAACTTCACACCGTTCGCGTACGGCGACTTCACCTGGCTCAACGGAACGCCGCGCAACAAGGACACGGTGCTGGATACCAAGTTCTTCACCCCGGAAGTCCGCTTCGACACTCACTTCATGGAGGATTTTAACCAGCCGGTGGACCATACGATGGGCGGGGCGACCGAGTCGTTCCGGTCGGGCGAGTTTCAGGTGGAGCAGATCAGCGTCGGCGGCGACTTCCATTGGCAAAATGTTCGCGGCAGGGTCCTGACCATGAACGGGCTGTTCGCCACCACCACGCCACGCAATGA
>PMEV01000179.1 GCA_003154855.1 Bryobacterales bacterium | reverse complement strand
TAAGGAGCGTCTCCGGCAATGATCTCGTCAACCCAAATGCGCCCGGGAATGGTCGTCAAGTTCAATAACGATCTATTCAGCGTCTTCAGCGTGTTCCATCGCACGCCGGGGAATCTGCGCGGATTCGTGCAGGCCAAGATGCGCAACCTGCGCAGTGGGAACATGATCGAGCACCGGTTCAGCTCGGAAGACAAAGTAGAGAGGGCGGAGCTGGAAGAGCAGAACATGGAGTTCCTGTACGACGACGGAGAGTCGTACCACTTCATGAACACGGAGACCTACGAGCAGACGCACCTCACCAAGGAGCTGCTGGGCGACGCGGTGCAATACCTGGTTCCGCAACTGAACGTGAAGGTGGAGTACTACGAAGGCAAGGCGATCAGCGTGGAATTGCCGGCCACGGTGGATCTCACGGTGGTGGATACGGAGCCGGGGATGAAGGGCGCCTCGGTTTCCAACGTGACCAAGGCGGCCAAGCTGGAGACCGGGCTGATGGTGCAGGTTCCGCCGTTCATCGAGATCGGCGAGAAGGTGCGNNAGCGCGGCGAGCAGGGCGGATTCCTCGGAGGGGAAGACGGTGCGCAGGTCGAGCAGCAGGCGGTCCTGCTCGATGCGGGCAATGACCGGCGGGTTGGCGGAGCGCAGGGCGCGTTCGAAGGCGGCGACGTCGTCCGCGGAAATGGCAATCAGCCAGGTGGGCATGGATTGGCCGGGCGTGGCTCCGCCGCCGACCAGGGACTCTCCCTCGACAAGCTGAGCGCGCAGGCCTTCGAGTTGCGCGAGCAGGCCTTCGGCGCGGGCGCGGATCTGGGCGGCGCTCAAGCGGATCATGCGCAGCGCGGGCACTTCGTCCCAGCGCTCGAAGAGCAGGCTGCGCAATGTGGTTTCGAGCGCGTGCAGGATCAGCTTGTCGAGACGCAGCGCGCGGTAGAGCGGATTCCGGCGCAAGCGGGCGACGAGATCGGGCGCGCCCGCCAGCAGGCCGGCCTGCGGGCCTCCCAGGAGCTTGTCGCCGCTGAAGGACACCAAATCGGCGCCCTCCCGCAGACTGGCGGCGGCGAGCGGCTCGTCGACCCCATAAGCGCCCAGATCCGCCACGCAGCCGCTGCCCAGATCCTCGTACACCGGAATCCCGGTCTCGCGGCCGAGGGCCACCAAATCCTGGAGCGACGGGCGCGCGGTGAAACCGGTCATACGGAAATTGCTGGGATGGACGCGGAGCAGCAGGCGCGTGCGCTCGCCGATGGCCGCGCGGTAGTCTTCGATGCGGGTGCGGTTGGTGGAGCCGACCTCGCAGAGCGCGGCACCGGAGTGCGCCATGATTTCGGGGATGCGAAAGCCGTCGCCGATCTCGATCAATTCGCCGCGGGAGACGATGGCCTCGCCGCCGCCGGCCAGCTCGCGCAGGGCCAGGAAAACGGCCGCCGCGTTGTTGTTGACGGCGATGCCAGGCTTGCCGAGCAGCCGTTCGAGCAGCGCGGAAACGTGGACGTCGCGGTTGCCGCGCGCGCCGGAGGCCAGGTCGTATTCCAGGTTCGAGTAACCGGGAACGGGATCGAAAGCGGCCAGCGGGGCGCGGCCCAGGTTAGTGTGCAGCACCACGCCGGTGGCGTTGATCACGCGCCGGAGCGACGGCGATGCGAGCCGCTCCAGAGCGCGGACCACGGTCTCTTCGAGGGACGAAGGGGCCGGTTCGCCGGCGCGGAGGGCGGCGCGGGCGTGGCCGAGGGCGCGGCGGACCTCTTCGACAATCAGCGCGCGCGGAAAGCGCCCCTCCAGTTGAGGCAGCCGCGACACCAACTCGTCGACCGAGGGAAGAGCGCGGAAACGGTCGGCGCCGCTCATGGGGCGCCGGTTCCGGGCGCCGCGTGCGGCCCGTTGACGTGCGCTTTGGCGCGCCGGTGAAGATCCTTGATATTGCTTCCGGTCAGCAGGAGCGCGATAAAGCCGGCCACCACGAGGGGAGCGGTAATGACGCCAAAGGCGACCATCGCGAGACCGGTGGCGGTGGTCTTGTCAACGCCGAACAGCGACAAGCCGATCACGATGGCGCTCTGGGTCATGCCCAGGTTGCCGGGCAGTTGCGGGATGGCGGTGCCCAGGCGGTAGACCACCAGAACCACCATAACCTTCCCGATCGTGAGGTCCAGGTGGTAGGCGCGAATCATGGCGTAGAGAGGGATGGCCTGCATCAGCAGGTAGGGAAAACTAGCGAACGCCGCGACGTAGAAGGAGAGCGACCTGCCCATCAGGTGCAGGTCCTCGACCAGAACCTTGAGCTGGCTCCCCCAACGAGTATTGGCCACAGCCGCGTGGGCATGACGCTTGCCGAACATCACGATGCCGAGAGCGATGGAGGCGACCACGGTGACAACCGCCAGCACCAGAGCCAGGTCGGTTACCCTCCTGGGCAGGGTCAGCCCGGAACAGACGATCACAAAAACGACGGCCAGCCAGATGCCATCGAAGATCCGCTCGATGATCACGGAAGACAAGGCCACCGAGAAGGGAATCTCGCTCCAGAGGGCTTGCAGGTAAGAGCGGATCACCTCGCCCGGCCGGAAGGGGAGAACCTCGTTGGCGAAGAGGCCGACGTAGATGGCCTGAATGGATCGCCACAGGGGGATGCGCTCGACGGGCAGCAGCAACAGGCCCCAGCGCCAGCCCTGGTAGACGTAGATCGCGATGTCGGAGAGCATGGCGAAGACCAGCCAGCCCCAATGCATGGATCGGAGATCCCGCAGCATCTCGCCCAGGTTGACGCCCAGGAACACCCAAACGAGGCTGACGATGGAGATGCCGTAGAAGAGAGCGGCTACGGACCACGAAGGAATTTTGAAATTCCGGACGCGCAACTGCATGCGGGCTACTACCATCATACCTGGAGGGACTCGCGGCGGGCGAAACCGGGCGGGGGGCGCGACAAGAAGGGGATNNACGCCGGGCCGAAGCCCGGCTGCAGCCCGGAAGGGCTGCCCCACGGGGGCGACGGGGGCGTTACACTGGAAGGTCTCAAACAGATGATCGACTTGCACACGCATACGGACGAATCGGACGGGACGCTGTCGCCCGGGCAACTGGTGCGGGCGGCGGTGGATATGGGTCTGGAGGCGCTGGCCGTCACGGATCACGACACCTTCGCGGGGTACGACCGTGCGGCCGGCCCGGCGCGCGCGGCGGGGCTGGATCTGGTGTGCGGCATCGAGGTCAGCACCAAGCTGCGCAACCCGGCGACGGGCTACGGCAAAGCGGTGCACGTGCTGGGCTATTTCCTGGACGGCGTTCCCACGACCGAGTTCCGGCTGTGGCTGGGGGACATGCAGCAGAGCCGGCGGGATCGGAACGAGCGGCTGGCCGAGCGGCTGGAGTCGCTGGGGAAGCCGGTGGCTCTGGCGGAGGTCGAGAAACTGGGCCGGAGCATCGCGGGGCGCCCGCATTTCGCCAAGCTGATGGTGGAGAAGGGGTACGTCGGCTCGGTGCAGGAGGCCTTCGAGATCTACCTGGGCGAGGGCGGAAAGGCGTACGTCGAGCGGGAGGAGCCCGGGGTGGCCGAGGGAATCCGCAAGATTCGGGAGGCGGGCGGGCTGGCGGCGGTAGCGCATCCCATACGGTTGGGAAGGCACCCGGGCGTCGCGGACAGGCTGATCGGCGAGATGCGCGGCTTCGGCCTGCGCGGCATCGAGGCCTACCACAGCGACCACAGCAGGCAAGACGTCGCGCTGTTCCTGGAGCTGGCGCGGCGGCTGGGCATGGCGGTGACCGGCGGCACCGATTTCCACGGCGGCGCCAAACCGGGGATCCAGTTGGGGACGGGGATCAACGGAAACGTGGCGGTGCCGCGATCCGTGCTGGAGAGGCTGCGCGGGCAGGGGGCCAGGACGTAAAGCGGCGCCTGGTGGCCAGGGTGGCGGCGGCTCGGGGCTGGCTTCGGCGTAGGTGTCCTCCAGGCG
>PMEV01000016.1 GCA_003154855.1 Bryobacterales bacterium | reverse complement strand
CGGTGAGTGTGGATGCTACGAAGTCTGCCCCATGCAACGGGTCCGACCCAATCGCGGCGATGATCGTGGAGGGCGCTTGTACCTGGTCGCATGGCGCCGTGCCGAAGCTCTGGCTCAGCAAGGAATCGGCCCAAGAGTATGTGGCGTTCAGCGCCGTAGCGTCTGCAATAGCGCGGTCGGCTTTGTCATACCAGAATCGAACCGGATGGCCCTGCCGGACGGTCTCGATGCGCTCCCGGGCACGGCATAGCGCCTGGTACTGATTCCGGTAACCATGCGCTTCGACCCCGGTGTAGCAAGGGACCACACCCAAGGCTGTGAAGACAAAGCAACCGGCCAGACCGCAAATCACATTCTCCGGCGAAAGGCGCAGCACCAGGGACACCACCAGCGCCGCCAGGCCCATCCAAACAGCGTAGGGAACACGAGCGGCCGTCACGGGGCCGTTGTCGAGCCAGGCGTAGCCCAAAACCACGGCCAATACGCAGCAAAACAAAAGGTAGTATCGCGGAGGAGCCGTTTCCAACTCCGGCCAGAACCGTGCGCCGATCGCCAGGAAACTGAAGGGCAGCAGAATGCTGGCATGGAACGGCAGGCCCAGCAGCGGATTCCCCCGAATCTGGCGCCAGATCATCCACGCCAAAGCGCCGAGGAACATCCATGAGAACAGTGCGGCAGCCGTCCTCCCGCGGAATGCGTTTCGCCCTTCCTCGAACAGAACCACCGCCGAAACGGCCGCCGCCGCCATCGTGAACAGCAACCAGACGGAAGGCGCCCCGTCCTGCCAGAGGCCCTGCCACCAGGGGGCCGGTGGACTGTTACGCTGGAAGACCCCCCGAAGAGGAGCGCCGTAGAACCAGTAGCGGCCGTTCATCCAATGGTTGATCGCGGCGAACGCCACGGTCACCAGGACACAACCGGGGCCGAACCAGCGGCACAGAACAAAAAAAGAACGCACCAGCGGAGTTCTGTGCCACGCCCGGGTCAGGCCCAAGTAATACAGCGGCGGCAGAGGCAATAGCATCACCCAGTCAGGGTTGGAATACACCGTGGCCGCCAGCGCCATCCCCGCGGCCATGAGAGCCCAGCGGCGCACCGGAACCAGCGCCGCCCACGTCAGCAGGGCCATGCTGAGCAGGCAGTAGGCGATGCCGATTCCATCCACATAGTCCCACGCCGTCGCGAACGTGAGCCATGGGTTGAGGGAGAACCGCATGGCCGCCGCGAAAGCCCGCCGCGCCCCGGCCACCCACTTGAGCGTCAGGAACAGCGAGACGCCGGCGAGCGTATGCACACCCAGGTGCAAGATGCAGTTGGCCGCCAGCGGGGCAAACAGCTTGTAGACCGCGGCGCCGGGTAGAATCCAGGCGAGGTGGGCGCCATAGGCATTCCCGGGAAAGACGTCCCGAGTGAACTCCACCAGGTTACGGAAGTATCCGAAATACATCCACGGATCGATGTATCCGTAACCGGTGAAGAGGATGTTGTCCTGGTGCCAGAGGANNTTGTGTTAAGTCCCGGTACTGGCGCCGCGGAGAGCCTCATATGATTTGGCGGGCTTACCCGCTTGCTATTGGCGCCGCTGTCGCCTGCCTGGGATACGGGTTCGGCCTGGGACGGCTGCTGGGAATCGCCGTGAATATCGGGGACGCGGGCATCCTCGGGATCGCCTGCATCGCCATACTCGGTTGCGCCATCCATTTTGTTTCCGCGCTCTCCACGACGGTTCAGATGGTCGTCATAGGCGTGGGCTTGGCGCTCTGCCTGGTCTTCCGGGACGAACTGATCCGGCGGTGCCGGGGCAACTTTGTACCGATATTGGCCGGTCTCTCGGCCTTCCTCCACAGGTACGCGGTCACGTCTTACGACAATGGCTTGTACCACCTCCAGTCGGTTAAGTGGAACAGCGAGTTTCCGATCACACCCGGTCTGGCGAATCTCCACTCGAGGTTCGCGTACAATTCGGCGCTCTTCCTGATGGCTCCCTTGGACGATCGGCCTGAGTTCGGGTGGATCTCAGGCCTGCTCCTGTTGCTCTTTGTTTTGATATCGTGTTACGCGCGTTTCTCTCAGGCGCGCCGCGGCACCGCGGAGTTCTGGTTTCTCGGTCTCACCATCGCATTGCTGGCGCTAGGCGCTCCGGGAGGGCTGGGTTGGCTGGGCGTTTTGAATGCCGATGGATTTGTCGCAATCCTGACGGTGTACTGGTTCTCGATTGCGCTCTCTCAGCCCTCCCAGCCCCAAACCGGCGTCCCGTTGCTCTTGCTGGTTGGCGCGCTGGCGTTGACCGTGAAGCTGAGCGCGGCCCCATTGTTCCTCTTGGCGCTCCTGGCGGCCTGGCACCGTCGCAAGACCGCGGACGTGCGCCTCCTGAAGCCGGCAGCGGTCGTGGTGGTCTTGCTGGGGCTGTGGATGGCGCGGGACGTCGTCTCATCCGGTTGCGCGGTGTATCCGCTTCCGCAGTCTTGCTTCGATCTTCCCTGGGCGGTTCCGCGCGCTCAGGTTGCGGCGGAGATGGTGGCGATCCAGTCGTGGGCGAGGGCTCCGGGCCGGTTGGACTACGCGAAGGTGATGTCCGATTGGACATGGCTGGGAGAGTGGAGCCTCCGTACCTGGCAGAATTGGAGCGCCCAGCTATTCCTGTTCGGCGGGATAGCCGGCTGCGTTTCTGTGTTGGCTGGAGCGCGAGTGAACCGATTGGCGATGGCCGTCTTCGCGGAGCTTTGCTTTTGCCTGGCCTACTGGTTCTGGAGTGCGCCCGACGGCCGGTTCGGCAGCGGGTACCTGGCGGCGGCGGGCATTTGGAGGTGACGCGACGGATCATTGCTCGCGCGCCGCCGCCTTCCCCGCCGCGGCCCACTCCACTGCACCAGGATGCACGCGAGGTGCGAAACTGAGAGATTGCAACGGCCCGCCACCGGTCCGTTTCCGGAAGCCTAT
>PMEV01000114.1:5949-7377 GCA_003154855.1 Bryobacterales bacterium | reverse complement strand
GGTGGTCAACTTCTTCCGCAACCGCCCGCCGGCCGAGCAGACCGCTGCAGAGATCGAGAAGCTGGGCCGACGCGCCCTATTGGTCAAGGCGGATGTGGGGGATCTGGAAGACCTGAACCGGCTTTTCGATGAAACCGCACAGGCTTTCGGCAGCCTGGACATTTTCGTCCACAATGCCGCCTCCGGATACAACCGCCCCGCCATGGAACAAAAACCAAAAGGTTGGGACTGGACCATGAACATCAACGCCCGCTCGCTTTTGTTTGCAGCCCAGCGCGCCGCCGTGTTAATGGAGCCTCGTCACGGTGGCAGCATCGTCAGCATCACCAGCCCGGGGTCCGGCCGGGTCATGCCCGATTACGTGGTGGTGGGAGCCAGCAAAGCCGCCCTTGAATCGTTGACTCGGTATCTGGCAGTGGAACTCAGCCCCAGGAATATAGTCGTCAACGCCGTCTCTCCTGGTATCGTCGAAACCGACGCACTCAAGCACTTCGACGCGCTGCGCCAGGAGGATGGTCTCATCCAGAAGGCTATCGCCTCCACCCCGGCCGGACGGCTGGTCACGCCAGAAGATGTGGCGGAGGTAGTCGGGTTTCTCTGCACGCCGGCTGCCTGCATGATCCGCGGGCAAGTTATTGTAGTGGATGGCGGATACGTACTACCCGTAAAATAAATTTTGCTCTGCACTTCCAGCGAATTGCCCAGGAAATTGAATATTCTCAAAAATTGATGCTCCAAGACATGGCCCTTTATGTTAGAATATGAACACTTGCAGATGGATTTGTGTGTGTGATTGCCGCCGGCCCTTGTACAAGGCTGGCAGTTTTTTAACAAGCCCGCTGCCCCATTCAAAAGGAGAGAAAGAATCGTATGGAAACCAAGATTTATGTAGGCAACCTGTCCTACGACACCACCGAAGATGATTTGCGCACGCTCTTTGCCCAGGCAGGGACAGTGGCATCGGTGGCTTTGATTAAAGACCGCGACACGGGGCAGTCCAAGGGCTTCGCGTTTGTGGAAATGAGCAACCAGAGCGAAGCCGAGAAGGCCATCCAGACCTTCAATGGTTATACTCTGTCGAATCGTCCACTCAAGGTCAACCTGGCCCGGCCGCGCGAAGAGCGCAGCTTCGGCGGTGGCGGCGGCGGCGGCAGTTTCGTCTACGAAACAGGTGGTTCGGTGGTTCCGGAACCGGCCTCGATACTGTTGCTTGGCGCGGGCTTGCTGGGCATCGTGCTTCGCCGGCGGTTCAACAAGAAATAGGCTGTCAGCAGTTAGAATCGGGACGGTCCACAGGGCCGTCCCGATCCTGGAGTCTCTACGTTTGTGGGGCAGGCCCTTGGCCTGCGGTGGCCTCTCAGGCCGCTCCCAAACCCGGGAGAATCGCTGAGTGCCGGTCGCACTACGAAGACGCCGGCTCCCGCATCT
>PMEV01000114.1:5669-5905 GCA_003154855.1 Bryobacterales bacterium | reverse complement strand
GATCGCGCTCGCTGCGGCCCCACCTTTCTCAGACAGCCGGCCATGGCGCTGCTCGTCCCGACTTCGATCCAGTACGGAGCGGAAATCGGGCACTACGAGGTCCATCTCCTCCTCACTCCTCGGGCGAGCGTAAGGCGGCCACCGCGAAACGAGCCAACCTGCTGCTTCAGCGGAGCGGCCAACCGATGAGTTCCGGCGCATCCAACGATACATCGAAGGCAACCCGGTAACCCGGA
>PMEV01000114.1:5310-5657 GCA_003154855.1 Bryobacterales bacterium | reverse complement strand
CCGTTGACCCGGTAGCGGCCTGGCGAGTGCTCGTTGGTCAGTGCGCGCAGGCGCAGTTCCTCCGGAGTCGAGTTCTGGCACCAGATCTGCCCCCAACCCAGGAACAGCCGCTGCTGGGGAGTGAAACCGTCGATTTTGGGCGCCGACTTGCCCGCCAGCGTGTTCAGGAGGGCCATCAGAGAGATGCGCAGGCCACCGTTATCCGCGGTATTCTCGCCCAGGGTCAGCTCGCCCTTCAGCTTCAGGTTGTCCACGGCGGTGAAACCCGCATACTCCTTGACGAAACAGGCGGAACGCTGCTGATAGGCTTGGGCGTCCTCGGGCATCCACCAGTCGCGCAGGTTGCC
>PMEV01000114.1:0-5280 GCA_003154855.1 Bryobacterales bacterium | reverse complement strand
AGTAGGCGTTCACGGTGGGCGGAGTCATTCCCCATTCGGAACGGTCGACCGGCTGGCCGATCTTGCGGATCTCCCGCTGAAACTCGAATTCCGTGGCGCGCCGGTCGTTGCCGAGGGCATCGCCGCGAACGATCCGCACGCTGGAATAGTCGCGCCACTTGTCCGGGTAGCCGATTTTGTTGGCGATGGCGTGCAGCTTCTCGAGCGCCTTTTGCTGGGTGGCCGGAGTCATCCAGGCGACCTGCTGGATGTCGGCGGCCAGCGCCTGCTCGAGGGCTTGGACCATCTTGAGAGTCCGCTGCTTGCCTTCGGCGCCAAAGGTGCGCTCGACGTACTTCTGGCCCAGCGCCTCGCCCAGATCGCTATCGGTGTAGGAAACGCAGCGCTTCCAGCGCGGACGGAGCTCCTTGGCGCCGGTCAGAATGCGGCCGTAGAAGTCGAAGTTCGCGTTGACGAAGGGCGCGGGAAGCAGGTGGGCCGAGGCGTGCAGCAGGTGCCAGGTCAGGTAGATCTTCCAATGATCCAGCCCGGTGCGCTGGATGAGGGCCTGCATCTGCTTGAAGAACTCCGGCGTCGCGACGTTGAGGCTCGCGACGAGGGGCGCGTGCACATCCGCGAAGTACTTGGCCCAGGCGAAGGAAGGGGTGAGTCCGGCCAGCGTCAGGGCGCTCATTTTGTGATAGACCTTGTCGGGGTCGCGGCGCTCTTCGAGGGTGAGCGACCCGGTGGCCAGCGCGGTCTCGATCTCCATGACCACCGCCGCGTTGTCCGCCGCCCGTTTAGGCGGATCGCCGAGCAACTCGAACATCTTGCGCACGTGCGCGACGTACTGCTGGCGCAGCTCGGCGGACTTGGGGTCCGGCTTCAAATAGTAGTCGCGATCGGGGAGTCCGAGCCCGTCCTGGTCGGCCTGCGCGAGCTCCATATGGGAGTCTTTGAAGTCCGGCCCGGAGGAGAAGCTGAAGAGCACATTCGCGCCGGCCTGGTGCAGGCGCGCCACCTCGTCCACCAGCGACTGCTTGTCGGGCAGAGCGGCGATGCGGGCCAGATCGGCCTTGATGGGCTCGATGCCCAGGTGGCCGATGGCGCTTTCATCCATGCAGGCGGCGTAGAAGTCGCCGATCTTCTGGGTCACGGCGTCGCGCTGGGGATCGTTGGCGGATGCCTTTTCGAGAATCTCGTGCAGAACCTGCCGGTTGCGTTCCTGGAGTTCGTCGAAACGCCCCCAGGAGGCTTGGTCGGGAGGGATGGGGTTGTTCTTCATCCAGGTCCCGCAGGCGTACTGGTAGAAATCCACGCAGGGATCGGCGCTGCGGTCCAGGGCCGTGATGTCGAACCCCCTGGGCGCCTGGGATTGGCCCAGCAACGCGGAAAAAGAGAGCAGAAGGAAAGCAGGCGTGTTCGGAAAGCGCATGCTTCCATCCTACGCGAATCGGGCAGGTCCGAGGGCGGCGACTGGAATCGGCTGCCAGGCGACCGTCACATGCCCGCGCTCATCAATGCGCGGGAGGCGGCCTAGCGCCTCCGCTGGCCTCAATAGGATCGGAGGTGCGTCCTGGTGTGGTACCTGCTTAACCATTCTCCCTTCCTCTGCGTGCGCTCCGACACGAATACCACAGGTTAGAAGCGGACCGGGGAACACGCTGTGGGAGTTTCGCTTTGGTCACGCCGACGGGGCATCGGCGGCGGAAAAGGCCTGGCGGACTTGGCCAACCGCCCAGGCCAGATCCTGCTCGGAGATGATGAGCGGCGGGGCCAAGCGGATCACGTAGTCGTGGGTCTCCTTGCAGAGCAGGCCCAATTCCATGAGCCGCTCACAGTAAGAACGCGCCGCCACGGTCAACTGGATACCCACGAGCAGGCCGCGGCCGCGCACCTCTACGATGTGCGGATGCCGGATCTTCTGCAATTCGTAGAGCAGCCAGGCGCCCAACTCGGCCGAGCGGTCCACTAGCCCCTCTTCCTCGATCACCCGCAGGGCCGCCCGGGCCACCGCGCAGGCCAGCGGATTCCCGCCGTAGGTGCTGCCATGGCTGCCCGGGCGGAAGACGCCCAGGATCTCCGCGCTAGAGACGACCGCCGAGACCGGGTACATGCCTCCCGAGAGCGCCTTGCCCAGGATATACACGTCCGGTTGGACGCCTTCATGCTGGCAGGCGAAGAGCGCTCCGGTGCGGCCGAGGCCGGTCTGGATTTCGTCGGCGACGGAGAGGACGCGCTCGCGGCCGCAGATCTCGGCCACATCGCGCAGATAGCCTTCCGGGGGGATCAGAATGCCCGCCTCGCACTGGATCGGCTCGAAGAGAAAGGCGCAGGTATCCGGCGTGATCGCCTCCTCGAGCGCTTCCGCGTCGCCGAAAGGGATGGAAACGAAGCCGGGAGTGAACGGGCCGAAGCCGTCGCGGTAGAGAGGTTCGGAGGAGAAGCCGGTGATGGTGGTGGTGCGGCCGTGAAAGTTGTTCTCGCAGACGATGATTTCGGCGCGGCCCGGAGGAATGTTCTTGTGCGCGTAGCCCCAGCGGCGCACCGCCTTGATGGCCGTTTCGACCGCCTCGGCGCCGGTGTTCATGGGCAGCACCATCTCCATGCCGCACAGCTCGGCCAGCTCCTCGAGGAACCTCGGCAATTGGTCGTTGCGGAAGGCGCGCGAGGTCAGGGTGACGCGCGACGCCTGCTCCTGGAGGGCCTCGAGAATGCGCGGATGGCAGTGCCCCTGGTTCAGGGCGGAATAGGCGCTCAAGCAATCCAGGTAGCGCTTCCCCAGGACGTCGTAGACCCAGACGCCGGAGGCCCGCTCGACCACCACGTCCAGCGGGCGGTAGTTGTGCGCGCCCCAACGATCCTCGATGCCGATGAGTTCCGCCGCGACGCCGCGGCTTTCGATGTCTGGCATTCGACCGACCCCTTAGTGGCCGGAGCGCTGAGCAGCCGCGCTCTCGGAAACCTTGGTGGGAGCCATGCCCAGGTGCCCGGCGATCTTGGCGGCCTCCTCGACCGCGCGGGCCAGAACACTGCGGATGCGGCCGTCCTCGAGCATCAGCAGGCCGCCGATGGTGCAACCGGCCGGGGTGGTCACATCGTCGCGCAGAGAGGCGGGATGGCGGCCCGTAGTGAGCACCATGCGCGCGGCGCCGAGCGCCGTCTGCGCCACCAGGGTGAGCGCCAGTTGGCGGGGCAGCCCCACGCGCACGCCCGCGTCCGCGAGCGCTTCCATGATCAGGAACTGATACGCCGGGCCGCTTCCGCTCAGGGCCGTGATGGCATTGAAGTGCACCTCGTCGACGGCCAGACACTTGCCGACCGCTTCGAAGATGTGGCGGGCGCGCTCGAGATCCTGCTTCTCCGCATAGCGGCCACGGCAGATCACCGTCATGCCTTCATTGACGATGCAGGCGGTGTTGGGCATGGCGCGCACCACCGGATTCTCGCTGCCCAGCACCGATTCGAGGCGGTCGGTGGCTACGCCGGCCACGATCGAGATCAGCAGAGTCTCGCGCCGCAATCCGGCGTTGCGCAGTGCGGCCAGGGCGGCGGGCACATCGGGCGGCTTCACGCAGATCAGGATCAGGTCCGCGGTGGAGACGCGGCTCTGGAAATCGACCTCGACCGGAATCTGGAGCGCGGCGCTGGCGAGTTCGCAGGTGGAAGCGTTCTTGTCCCCCGCCCACATGCGCTCGCGGCCGATCAATCCGCTGGCCACCAGGCCCCGGATCAGCGTTTGGCCCATCACACCGGCGCCAATCACGCCCAGGGTCATCCCCTCGGCGATCACCTGCTCCTGCTTGCTCGACATGGAATGCTCTCCTTCACGCGGGAATTCGTTGCGGTCCAGCCACAGCCCGACTTTTGACGATACCACAGCGCTCGCGCTTGCGAAATCTGATAGCATCGCGTAGGGAGTACACGCGTGAAACGCTCTTATTCCGTTGTGACCGCCGTTCTGATTCTGACGACCGCGGCTCCGCTGCTGAGGCCGCAATCCAAACAGGAGTCCCCCATGCTTCGCTACCAGAACCCCGCGCTGCCCGTGGACCAGCGGGTCGCGGATCTGCTCCCGCGCATGACACTGGAGGAGAAAGTCGCCATGCTGGCCGGCGCCGGCTGGATGGAAACCGTTCCCAACGCCCGCCTGGGCATCCCTTCGATCAAGATGGCCGACGGGCCTCTGGGCGTCCGAAGCTGGGCCGGGCCGCACGTGGCCCAGCCGCCGCAAGTTCACTCGACGGCGTTTCCCTCGAACTCCGCGCTGGCCGCCGCCTGGGACCCCGAGCTGGTGCGTAGCGAGGGGCAAGCCATCGGGCAGGAAGTGAAGGGGCACGGCCGCAACATGATTCTGGGCCCCACGGTTAACATCGCTCGCGTGCCGATATGGGGCCGGAACTTCGAAGGCTTCGGGGAGGACCCGTATCTCACGGCGCGGCTGGCGGTGGCCTACATACAGGGAGTGCAGAGCGAAGGCGTCATTGCGACGGTGAAACACTTCGCGGCGAACAATCAGGAATTCGAACGGCACCGCATCGACGTGAAGATCGACGAGCGCACGCTCAACGAGATTTACTACCCGGCTTTCAAGGCAGCGGTCCAGGAAGCCGGCGTCTGGGCGGTGATGTCGGCGTATAACAAGATCAACGGGCTGTGGTGCGCGGAAGACCCGCACTTACTCCACGAAGTGCTGAAGAAGCAGTGGGGCTTCAAAGGATTTGTGGTCTCGGACTGGGGCTCGACTTACAGCACCGTCGAGACGGTGAACGCGGGCATGGATCTGGAAATGCCGGGCGGCGAGTCCATGCGGTTCTGGAGGGAAGGCCCAGGGTTCAAGAAGGACGGCAATGGGGCCGGTTTCCTTACGCCGGAAAAGGTGCTGCCCGCGGTAGCCTCGGGCAAGATCGCGCCGGCTACCATCGACGACAACGTGGGCCGCATCCTGCGCGTGATGTTCGAGAGCGGCGTGTTCGACAAGCCGATCGCCTCNNCGAACGGGCGGAGGCGGCAGCTCGATGGTCAACCCCAGTTACGGGGTAACGCCGCTCGATGGCCTCCGGGAGCGCGCCGGCTCCGAGGTGCGGATCACTTACGCGCTGGGAGTCTCGATGCAAGGCGAGCCTTTCGCCGACAATACTGCGGCCGCCCAGGCGAAGCTGAGAAAGGAAGCGGCCGGGCTGGCGGCTCAGGCGGACGTAGCGATCGTAGTGGTGGGTTACGCGCCATTCCTCGAAAGGGAGGATTTCGATCGCGGCACCGTGGACCTCCCGGCGGGCCAGGACGAGCTGATCGAGGCGG
>PMEV01000180.1 GCA_003154855.1 Bryobacterales bacterium | reverse complement strand
GGCTCATGTCGCCCACTTCGTCCAGGAACAGCGTGCCGCCATCGGCCTTTTGGAACTTGCCGGTCTTGTCGTCGATGGCGCCGGTGAAGCTGCCCTTGCGATGGCCGAAGAGCTCGCTTTCGATCAGCTCCTCGGGGATGGCCGCGCAATTGACTTCGACAAACGGTTCGGCCGAGCGCGGGCTGGAGGCGTGGATGGCGTGGGCCACCAGTTCCTTGCCGGTCCCGCTCTCCCCATAGATGAGCACCCGGCCGTTGGTGCCGGCCATCAGCCGCAACTGCTGGCGTAGCGCCTTCATGGGTACGCTCTCGCCGATGATGCGGTATTTCGACTCGCTGGAATCCTTGAAGCGCTGGTTCTCGAGTTCCAGCCGGCGGTACTCGGCCGCATTCTTCACGACGATGGAGACCTTGGAAATGGTCAGCGGCTTCTCGAGGAAATCGAAGGCGCCGAGCTTGGTGGAACGGACGGCGTTCTCGATGGTGCCGTGGCCGGAGATCATGATCACGACGGGGCGGTCGGCGAAGGGGATCTCCTGGATGCGCGCCAGGGTCTCGAGGCCGTCCATGCCGGGGAGCCAGACGTCGAGCAGCAGCAGATCGTAGCTCTGCCGGGCAAGTTCCTCGAGGCAGGCCTCGCCGCTGGGGACCGCGGAGGCGCGATGCCCCTCGTCTTCCAGCACGCCGCACAGAGACTGGCGGATGCCGGGCTCGTCGTCGACCACCAGGATGCGCAGTTGCTTCATGCCACCACACCCTTCGGGTCGGGGGCCGGGGCGGTCTCGTCCTCGGCCGGCACGATGGCTGGAATCTCGACGATGAAGCGGGCGCCCTGCGGCTGGTTGTCCTCGACGTGGATGGTGGCGCCGTGCTCGGTGAGGATGCGGCTGACGATGGCCAGGCCCAGACCGGTGCCCCGCCCCTTGGTCGAGAAATAGGGCAGGAAGAGACGGTCTTTGTCTTCCGGGGAAATGCCGCAGCCGGTATCGGTCACCGTAAGCTCAATGGTATCGGGGCCGGCGGCCTGGGTGGCGATGTACAGGCGCTTCAGCAACGACTCCTGCATCGATTCGGCGGCGTTATCGACCAGGTTGACCACCACGCGCTTAAACTGCTCCCGGTCGATGTTGACGGGCGGCAGGCTGGGGGCGAGTTCCATGTGGATCTCAATCCCCTCGATCCGGCCCTGGAATACGCCCAGCGCCATTTCGACCACTTCGTTCAGGTCGGAGGGCGACCGCTGAGCGGTGGGGAAACCGGCAAACTGCGAAAACTCGCCGACCAGCGTCTTCACGGACTCGACTTCGGAGGCGATGGTGGCCGTGCATTCCCGGAGAATGCGCGCGGAGTCGGGCGGCAGCGCCAGCCGGTCGACCTGCAGGGCGATACGCTCGCCGCACAAGGCGATGGGCGTGAGGGGATTCTTGATCTCGTGAGCGATGCGGCGGGCGACTTCCTCCCAGGCGGCCATGCGCTGGGCGCGCAGCAGATCGGTGGTGTCCTCGAGGACCACCACGAATCCCGAGGTCAACCGCTCCTCGAGCGCCGCCACCGTCACCGAGAGGTGCAGCGTGCCGCGGCGGCTGGACAGCTCGATCTGCCGGGCCGAGACCCCGGTGCGGCGCGCGCTCTTCATCATGTATTTGATCTCGGCGGTGTCCTCGCGGGTGAACAGGTCCTCGAGCCGGGAGGCCTCGGCAACGTTGGCCTCCGGGAAAAGCTGGTGAAGCGCGCGATTCACGCGCAGGATGCCACCGTCGGAGGAAATCGAGATCACGCCGGTGGGAATGCTCTCGAGAATGGCTTCCGTGAAGCGGCGGCGGCGCTCGAGCTCGCGGCTGTTGGCCTCCAGGGCGTGCGTCATCTCGTTAAAAGCGCGCACCAGCGTGGCCAGCTCGTCGATGGCGCTCACCTGCACGCGGTAGGCCAGATTGCCGCGGCGCACTTGCCCGGCCGCCTCGAGGAGGGCGGTGATGGGGTTCGAGATCTGCTTGGAGAGAAACAGGGCGCTCCAGGAGGCGAAGAAGAGGATGAAGAGCGTAATCAAGGCCAGCAACAACAGGTAGAAGTTGCGGAAACCCCGGCGGTCGACAGTCAGCTTATCGTACTTGCGGATGGATTGCTCGATGCGCTGCTGCTGCTGGGCGATGTCGCTGCGGGGCCTGGGGGCCACCAGCACGTAGCCGAGAATGATGCCCCCGGCTTCGACCGGCGCCCGCATTCCCTGCGCCATCGGCTTGCCGTTTCCGCACAGGCGGACGGTGGAATCGTCCACGCGCACCAATTCGGCCGCGGCGATGTTGCGCTGCTGGCAAAGGCGGTCGAGCGACCCGCTGCCTCCCGAGGCCAGCGCCGCCGTTTCGGGCAACCCCGCCAGCCACACCGCCTGGCTGGCCGCCTTCTCGTTGGCCTCCCGGCCCAGGATCTCGACGATCTTGCCCAGGTCGTCCCGCACCTCTTGAGCCGGGGCGCTGAACCACTTGGCCAGGTTGTAGTTCAGCACCGAGACGCTCCACAGCACCAGGAAGAATACCGGCATGAAGCTCAGCGCCAGCGCCCCGGCCAGCAGCCTGGTCTTGATGCGCGAGCCCTCGCGGTTGCTGCGCCGCTCGATGTACAGCTTGAGAACGGTGCGGAACAGCATGAACCCCAGGGTCACCGTAAGCAGAAAGACCAGGGTGGAAACGGCCCAGTAGAGAAAGGTCTGCTCGGGACTGACCGGGGCGTAGTCGCCGAAGCTGAACGAGCCTTGCCAAAGGACGAGCGCCGCCGACAGGATCAGCAAAACGACACCCGAGCCATACAGCAGGCGTTTGCGCATGGGAGCTATGCCCATTATAGGATCGACGAGTCGGGGCGCGCCGGGCCTGGGAAGGCTGCCCCTCTTCAAGATGGAACATCCGCGGCCAGGTCATCGTACGTTATAGTTGAAGGCTGAGAGATGCCGTTCTGTTGCCAATGCGGATGCCAGGTCGGGGATGCCAGCCATTACTGCTCCAAGTGCGGGGCGCCTCAGGCGGGTGTCCGGGTAGGGGCGGATTTCGCGGCCGGGATGAGTCCGCGCACCGCGTCTATCCTGTGCTACATCCCCTGGGTCGGCTGGATTGCCGCCATCGTCGTGCTGGCCTCCTCCACCTTCCGCACCAACCGCACGGTTCGCTTCCACGCCTTCCAGGGCCTCTACCTCTTCGTGGCCGGGCTGCTCATCAAGTGGGCGTTCACACCCCTGGCCTTCTTCGACCGCGGTCCGCACATCCACCTGGCCGGCCTGCTTGAGATGGCGATCCTCGCGCTCTGGATCTTCATGATCGTGAAGACCAGCCAGGGGCAGGTCATCTCGCTGCCGGTGATCGGCGAGCTGGCGGAGAAGTCGCTCTCCGAGTGACCGGAGCGGGCTCGATCAGGTCTGGTTGCTACAATCGAAAGGACGAAGTGAAGCCATGGCCGAACTGAATCGCCAACGCCGGGAATCCAGCGCGCACGAGCGGCCGGTATCGGTTCAGTATTCGGCTGCCGGGCACCCGTCGGTCGAGCAACTCATGGCAGAGCAAGGCACCGGCCCAATCACCGATGTCTCCTCGCTGCACGGCGACTTCTGGCCCGAGGACGAGTCCGTCGAGGAATTCCTGGAAGCCCTCCACGAGTGGCGCGGCCACAAACGCACTGATCCCGCCGCATGAATCACGTTGTTGTCGCCGACACAGACGTCGTCTCCTTCCTCTTCAAGAGTCACCCTATCGGCAAGCTCCGATATCGCTGGCCATTCTCAGACCCGTCCTCTCAGGTCGCTGTTGTGTGCCTTGAATCGATGTTTCCGCCATGCACTGGACAGATGTTCCGATTTCCGGCGGGCAGCCTCGGCAACAAGACCGTCTGGCAGGTCCGCGCAACGAGCGAGCTCCCTCGCCGCCGAGTCCGCCTTCTCCTTCATTACTTCGCAGGTTGCACAAGGTCCCACATCTTCCGTAGCGTTTGACTGGGGTTCATCAGTCGCTTCGGTTTTTGATTCTCGTTCTCGAATCAGTGCGCACTGCTCACACAGGATTACAGTTTGGCTGTTCGAGTCCAGTTGCAGCTTTACGGCATCGGTGACGATGACCGTCCTTCCACACAAACAACACCGGCGATCCCAGGCGTGGTATTGCCGGGAGCGAAAACGCTTGTCGTTTGCCTCCCACAGCGGGCAGATGATTGGCTCGGTCATGCTCCTTCTCGATCCACAGGTTATCATGGCGAAATCGGCGAGCGCGCTCAAGTCCCGGACAGCCAGCGGACCGTAGGGGAAGCTGGCATCAGTTCCGGGCGAGACGATAATCGCATAACATTCGGCGCGTTGCAGTCTCCCACAACCACCAAGCTCCGGCGCCAGGCGTTGCGGCGCCAGACTGGCTGCGGGCGGGCTAGCGACATTTGCCGGCTGGGCATCATTTGCCGGAGTCGGGGAATGGGCCGGCGGCATCTGAATAACAGATGGAAACCGGCTGGAAGGCGGCGAGAGGGATCGGAGCTTACTTAGAACTCACCAAGCCGCGGATCACTTGGCTGATCCTGATGAGCACGGCGGTGGGTTACTTCTTCGGCGAGAGCGGGCCGTGGCGTTTTTCGGTGCTGTTTCACGCGCTGCTGGGCACTGGGTTGCTGGCGTCCGGGACGGCGACTCTGAACGAGTGGTACGAGCGGGAGGGGGATGGCAGGATGCGGCGCACGCGCGACCGGCCGATTCCTTCCGGCCGGGTTGCGCCTGGGCGCGCGCTGGGTTTCGGCATCCTGCTTTCCGCGCTGGGGTTCGCGGATCTGGCGTGGGGGGCGAACATGGTGGCGGCGTTCTGGGGGCTGGTGACGCTGCTCTCTTACCTGTTCCTCTACACGCCACTGAAGCGGCGCACTCCGCACTCGACGACGCTGGGGGCGCTGCCGGGCGCCATGCCGCCGCTGATCGGGTACGCGGCTGCGCGGGGGGCACTGGCCCCGGGGGCTTGGGTGCTGTTCGCGATCCTGTTCTTCTGGCAGTTCCCGCACTTCCTTGCCATCGCCTGGATGTATCGCGAAGACTACCGGCGCGGCGGAATCGTGTTCCTGCCGGTGGTCGAGCCGGACGGAAAGTCGACCGCCAGGCAAATGCTGGCGGGTGCGCTGCTGCTGGTTCCGATCAGCCTGCTTCCGGCGTATTTGTCGATGGCAGGGAGGCTGTACGGTATCGGGGCGCTGGCGCTGGGGGCAGGGTTCGTCCTGGTCACGCTGCGACTCGCGCTGGATCGCACGGCGGTGCGGGCGCGTTCGGTTCTGCTGGCCTCGGTGGTCTACCTTCCGTTGCTGTACGGTTTGCTGCTGGCGGATTCGTCGCGTCTCTGGCCGTCTTAACCGGCCGTTTACAATTCCTTCAAAAAACCCGCAACCAAGTGGGTCCCGATATCTCTATTAAACTGGAGGATAGCCTCAGACCCTGGCGTGACGGATGGCCCAACTCTTTCACCGCAGCTCCAATGCCCTTGCCCGTGCCAGCATCTTCGGCGCGGTCGTGATCTTGGGTGGGTTGGGTTGGCTGCTGTTCGCCGCGTACCGGTCGGATTATGTGACCGGAGCGCACGTGGTGCGCGAGCAACCGGTGCCCTTCAGCCACAAGCACCATGTCGGCGGGGAGGGAATCGACTGCCGGTATTGCCACACGTCGGTGGAGGAATCCGCTTTTGCCGGCATGCCTGCGACGGAGACGTGCATGACGTGCCACAGCCAGATCTGGAGCGAAGCACCCGCGCTGGAACCGGTGCGGGCGAGTTTCCGCTCCGGGAAGCCGGTCGAATGGACCAGGGTTCACTATCTCGCCGACTTCGTGTACTTCAACCACAGCATCCACGTGAATAAAGGAATCGGCTGCGAGACCTGTCACGGGCGCGTGGATCAGATGCCGCTCACCTGGCAGGAGAACAGTTTACTCATGCAATGGTGCCTGGACTGCCACCGCCAGCCGGAGCTCTACGTGCGGCCGAGGGAAGCGGTGTTTCAAATGGGTTGGAAGCCGCCCGCGGACCAGCTCGCCGTGGGGCGGCGCCTGGTGAAGGAATACAAGATTCGCAGCCTGACGGACTGCTACACATGCCACCGATGAATCCTCCCAATACCTGGCGCAGCCTGGAAGAACGAGCGGACTCGCCGGAGTTTCGCGCGTACCTGGAAGCCGAGTTTCCGGAGCAGGCGAGCGACTGGGCGGATCCGGTAAGCCGCCGTGAGTTGTTCACGCTGGCAGGGGCGTCACTGGCCCTGGCCGGGCTGACCGGATGCTCGAGCCGGCCCGCCGAGAAGATTGTGCCCTACGTGCGCGCTCCGGAGGACCTCGTACCCGGCAGGCCACTGTTCTACGCGACGGCGATGGCGCTGGGCGGATTTGCCAAGGGAGTGCTGGTGGAGAGCCACATGGGGCGCCCCACCAAAGTGGAGGGAAACCCCCAGCATCCGGCCAGCCTGGGCGCTACCGACGTGTTTGCACAAGCTTCGGTGCTTACGCTCTACGATCCGGACCGCGCGCAGGTGGTGACGCACATGGGGCGGGTGAGCAGTTGGGGGACCTTTGAAGCGGCGTTGAACGTGGCGCGCGAAGAGCAGCACGTCAAGAAGGGCGCGGGCTTGCGGATTCTGACGGAGACCGTGACATCGCCCACGCTGGCGGCTCAACTGCGAGCGCTCGCGGCCGAGTTCCCGCTGGCCAAGTGGCACCAGTACGAACCGGTGGGACGGGACAACGCCCGCGCCGGGGCGCGGCTGGCCTTCGGGGAAGACGTGAACGCGGTATACCGCATCGAGAACGCGGACGTGATCCTGGCTCTGGACGCGGATTTCCTGGGCGCGGGCCCCGGCAACCTGCGATACACNNGAGTTCAGCTCCCGGCGAAACGTGCGGGCGGCGATGAACCGGCTGTATGCGGTCGAAAGCAGCCCTTCGGTCACCGGCTCGATGGCCGACCACCGCCTGCGGCTGCGTTCGAGCGAAGTGGAGCATTTCGCGAGGGCGGTGGCGCAGGCGCTGGGGATCGGGGAGGGACCGGCGCCGGACGTGCAGAGCAAGTTCCTGCACGCGCTGGTTGGCGATCTCGTTAAACACCGCGGTTCGAGCCTGGTGCTGGCGGGCGATCACCAGCCNNCAGCCGCCGGCGGTGCACGCGCTCGCGTACGCGATCAACGAGGCGCTGGGCAACCAGGGCCACACCGTGACTTACACCGAGCCGGTGGAAGCCAACCCGGTGGACCAGATGGAATCGCTGCGGGAACTGGTGGCGGACATGGAGGCCGGGCGCGTGGATGTGCTGGTGATCGTGGGGGCCAACCCGGTCTACAGCGCGCCGCGCGATTTCCGGTTCGCGGAGCAACTCGGCAAGGTGAAGCTGCGCGTGCAGGCCAGCTTGTACGAGGACGAGACCTCGGCGCTGTGCCACTGGCACATTCCGGAGGCGCACTTCCTGGAAAGCTGGAGCGACGCGCGGGCGGTCGACGGGACTATCGGCATTCAACAGCCTCTAATTGCCCCGCTTTACGACGGGAAGTCGGCGCATGAACTGCTGGCCGCGCTGGCCGGGCAAGCGCAGGCCTCGGGCTACGAGATTGTCCGCGACTTCTGGCGAAAGTCGAAGCGCTTCGGGGACTTCGAGCGGGAGTGGCAGATCACGCTGCACGACGGCCTGGTGGCCGGCTCGGCGCTCGAGCCCAAACGGGTGGCGCTGCGGAAAGGCTTCGCGCCGCCGGTCGCGGCGGTTGGCAGCGGGATCGAGATTGTCTTTCGGCCGGATCCCACCATCTGGGACGGCCGCTTCGCCAACAACGGCTGGCT
>PMEV01000356.1:1656-3873 GCA_003154855.1 Bryobacterales bacterium | reverse complement strand
GGCGACTTCACGTAGCCCAGGTTGGCCGCCAGGAACGTCAACATGTCGCTGGCGCTAGACCGCAATGCCCCAGCGCCCGCCAGTGTGGGCAGGTCCCAGTTGGAAACCGCCGCGAGCTGGTCGTTGTGCCCCACGGCCAGCCGCGCTTTCATCTCCGGCGTCAGCGTAATTCCCGTGCTGCTCATGCCCAGCGGCCCCGTAATCCGCGCACGCACCAGCGCCTCGTAGTCCGTGCCGGCACGCCGCGCCAAGGCCAGCCCCAAAAGGCCGCCTCCCAAATTGGAATACTCGAATTGCGAGCCTATGTCGCGCGTCAGTTGATAGCTCGAAAGAAACTGATAGAGCTGGGCCACCGTGTAATCCGCATACGGATTGGCCGAATCCTTGGGCTGCATGTTAGCTGGCAAGCGCGGCAGGCCGGAGGTATGTGTGGAAAGGTCCTGCAACGTGATAGCGCGCCCGCCGCGCTCCGGCAGCTTGATTTCGGCGGGAAGATACTTCGCCACCGGGTCCGTCAGGGCCACTTCGCCCCGCTGCACCATGTCGGCCAGCTCGAGCGACGTGAACACCTTCGTGACCGAGCCGAGTTCGAAGATCGTGTCGCCGTTCAGTGGCCGCGTATCGCCCTTATCCAGGCTCCCGTAAGCGACGATTCGGCGCCCCTGCGGCTCGATCACGCCCACCACGATTCCGACGCCTTTGTGGAACGTGTCGATGCGCTCCACCAGAATCTTCCGGATCTCGGAGTCCGGCGGAATCTGCGCCGCCGCGCCGGCAACCAGCAGCATTGTCCCCAGAACCACATTTGCGCGTATCATCGTTCCCTCAGCGTATCCAATTCGTCGATTTGCCGCTGAAGCTTGCCCGCGGCCCACTGGTTCAACTTCCATACGAAAACAAAGGCCAGTGCCGCCACCAGATTCAACACGCCCAACACCGGGCCGATTTGGCGCAGGTGGCCTGGATTGGCCCGCGCCATCGCCACCGTCAACAGCACCCAGCCGGGAATCAGCGGCCCCAGGTACCACGACCAAACGCTCTGCACCAGGTCCCGCTGTCGTTCGAGTTCCCTCCGGAAGAACTCCAAGCCGCTGGCCAGCCCCATCTCCTCCGGCAGGCTTCGCGACGAGCCTTTCCGGTGCAGTTGCCACGCCAGGTACAGCATTCCAGCAATCATCACGCCGTAACCCGCCCGCATCAGCGCATCGCGCGTAAGAAAGAACTGGAAACCGAAGAACACCACCACCGCCAGCGCCGCCACATACTCCCGTGCGTTGCGCCAGAGAATCGTACTATGGAATTTGCCGGCCTTTCGGCGGATCTCGTCGACTGGCATGCGAATACCCTCTACTTTCTGGTTCTGCCAGATACTCTGCGGACTGTTATTCCGGGGAGACTCATTCATCTTCTTGTCCCTCCTGAAAACGCCGGCTCAGGATGCGTTTGATCCGGTGTATCTTGGTAGCCACGTTGCCCGGAGAAATGCCGGTGATTTCCCCAATCGACGCCGCATCCAGGCCCTCGAGATAGGACAGGATCACCTGCCTGTCCAGCGGTTTCAGCCGCTGGATCAGCTCCAGCAGCCGTTCCAGGGCCTGCTGGCGATCTGTCTCGTCCGGGCTCGGACTGGGGCTGGCCATTCTCTCCAATTCCTCGAGCCCGACCAGTACCTCCGGCCTCTTTCGTCGTTGCTGGGCCACGTGGGAGGCGCTGATGTTGTGCGCCACGCGGTAAACCCAGGTGCGCAGCGAGCAGAGTCCGTTGAAGCCCCCGAAACTGCGCCACAGGGCGACATGGATGTCCTGCAACAGGTCGCGGCGCTCCTCCGGATCGGCTTCGTAGGCGCGCGCCAGCCGCTCCAGCGCCCCGCCGTAGGCCCCGGCGGCCTCCTGGTAAAGCTCGTCCTGAGTGGGCCGTTCCGCCGCCATCGCCTCAGTTTCTCTCACATCTAAGGTAGTCGGCGGACCGGCAAACTTCTTACACCTACCGCTCCATCGCCGCCTGCCGGGAAGCTCAGACAGTCTTATCCGGGGCGTGACAGAGGGGCTCGATGATGCATTCCAGGCACTTTGGTTTGCGTGCGACGCAGAGGGCGCGCCCGTGATGAATCAGTTGGTGCGCCACCAGGATCCACCTATCCTCGGGGATGACCTTCATGAGATCCCGCTCGATCTTGACCGGATCGGATTGTTTGGAGAGACCGAGGCGGCCGGCGAG
>PMEV01000356.1:0-1611 GCA_003154855.1 Bryobacterales bacterium | reverse complement strand
ATCCTGTGCGAGCTCGGCCTGGCTGGCGCGGGCGAAATCGCCGACGGTGGGGTACTTCGCGAAAAGCGCGGGCGTGACCTCGTTGACGCGCTTATCGGTGCACTGCGCCGAGAGGATGGTCGAGACCAGAAGCTCCCATGGGCTGCGGTGCAGGAGCGCGCAGGTGGCCTGCGGATAGGCCCGGTCGAGGAGGTCCAGGATCTTGCGGACGCGCGCCGCGCGGACGGCGGTCGCCTTAGGCATCACGGGCCCGTGACCTCGGCGCGGAGGAACTGCCAATCCGGGAGTTCGTAAGCGCGCATCTTGGTGGTCACGGGGACCTTCAGATCCTTGGACTCATAAGGGCCGAGCGTGGCTCGGAAGGTGAACGTACCGATCGGCTCCAAGGCCTGCCGCGCAGTGATGGCGTTCAAGCTGGCCGTGGCGCCGACGTCGCCGAGGTCGGCCCCCGAATGGTTGATGACGACGCATTGCAGGATCACCCTCAGCTTGGAGTCCTCGGTGAGGCGGAATCCGGTGAGCTCGAGGTTCCTGAGAATTGGACTGGCCTCGGAGGCGGCGGAAGGCTGTGTGGGCGTTTCGAGCGCGGCGTCGGGACTGGGCGTGGGCTCGGGGCGCTTGCGCGCGTGGATCACCAGGAAGGTCACTCCGGCGATGATGAACAGCGCGGCGATGTTCAGGCTCACCAGCCACAAGGGGAGAATGTGGCGCTGCACCGTTCTAGGGGCGGAGCGCGGCGGAGCCTCTTCAGGAGCAGGAGCGGGAGCCTCAGCCGCAGCCTCCGGTGGGGCTGCCGGTTGGTCCGTCGCGGCACAGTTGGGGCATTCCGAGTACGCGGGCGGCACTTCCTTCCCGCACTTCGGGCAGATCCAGGTGAACATCTATTTCTACTGTAGCGCAGGCATCTCTAAGATAGGAGCATGGAGTTTTTCCGGCGGGCGGCGGGCCAGGCGCGGCGGCTGGGCGTGTTTCCGGGCTCGTTCCATCCTCCGACGCGCGCGCACCTGGCGCTGGCGAGGGCGGCTCTGAACGTGGTGGACGAACTGCTGTTCGTGCTGCCGCGCCGTTTTCCCCACAAGGGGTGGGAGGGCGTGGGGTTCGAGGATCGTGTGCGCATGTTGGAAGCGGCGGCCGGAGATGAGCCGCGGTTCTCGGTCGCGGCCAGCGAGAACGGATTGTTCATCGAGATCGCGCGGGAGTGCCGGGAGGCGTACGGACCCAACCCCGAGCTGTACTTCCTGTGCGGGCGGGATGCGGCCGAGCGCGCCGTGAATTGGGACTACGGGCGGCCCGGTGCCTTCGCCGAACAGCTCCGCGAGTACCAGTTACTGATAGCCCCGCGGCGTGGAATCTACGCGCCGCCCGAGGAGTTGCGCGGCCGCATTCACACGCTTGAGATGGAAGACGATTACGACGAACTCTCGGCCAGCGAAGTGCGGCGGCGAATCTCAAGCGGCGAGGCGTGGGAGCGCCTGGTTCCGGAAGCCATCGTGGGGATGGTACGAGAGTTGTACGGGAACTCAAGCAGGATGAGTCCCACCTAACCGTGCTGCGCCGGTCCTTATTCCTGCATCCCGGTGTCGAGGAACGCGCGCAGGCGGTGGCTGCGGC
>PMEV01000208.1 GCA_003154855.1 Bryobacterales bacterium | reverse complement strand
CGATGTGCCCGATCGTCCCGATGTTGAGGTGCGGCTTGCTGCGGTCGAATTTCTCCTTGGCCATAACTAGAACTCTCCTGGATAAGATCTCTGCACTACCTGGAAACTCTCCCCTGGACCCTGTTGACGATTTCCTCTGCGATGGACGCCGGCACTTCCTCGTACCGGCCAAAATGCATCGTAAAACTGCCCCGGCCCTGCGTGCGCGACCGCATCTCGGTGGCGTAGCCGAACATCTCCGACAGCGGCACCATGGCCCGCACAATCTGCGACGTCCCGCGCAACACCACGGACTCGATTCTTCCTCGCCGCGAGTTCAGGTCGCCGGTCACGCTGCCCATGTACTCTTCCGGAACCACCACCTCGACGCTCATGATCGGCTCCAGCAGCACCGGCTTGGCTCTGCCGGCCGCCTGCTTCACGGCCATCGATCCGGCGATCTTGAACGCCATCTCCGAGGAGTCCACNNACCTTGACGTCCGCCATCGGGTAGCCCGCGAGCACGCCGCCCTCCAGCGCCTCCGCGCAGCCGCGCTCCACCGGCCCGATGAATTCCCTGGGAATGGTTCCGCCCCGGATCTCGTTGACAAACTCGAATCCGGCGCCCGGTGCCGGCTCGATGCGCAGCTTCACGTGCCCGTACTGGCCGTGGCCGCCGGTCTGCTTGATGAAACGTCCCTCGGCCTGCGCCATTTGCCGGATGGTCTCGCGGTAGGCCACCTGCGGCTTGCCGACGTTGGCCCCCACGCCGAACTCGCGCTGCATCCGGTCCACGATGATCTCCAGGTGCAGCTCGCCCATCCCCGCCAGGATGGTCTGCCCGGTGTCGGGATCGGTGTTCACCCGCAAGGTCGGGTCTTCCTGAACCAGTTTCCCCATGGCCACGCCCAGCTTCTCCTGGTCGGCCTTGGTCTTGGGCTCGATCGCCAGTTGGATCACCGGGTTCGGGAACTCGATGGACTCCAGTACGATCGGCGCGTCGTCGGCGCAGATGGTGTCGCCGGTCGAAACCGTCTTCAACCCCACCGCCGCCGCGATCTCGCCCGCGAAAATGTCCTCGATCTCCTCGCGCTTGTTGGCGTGCATCCGCACCAGCCGCCCGATGCGCTCGCTGCGCCCCTTGGCCACGTTGTAGACCGTGTCGCCCGTCGCCAGGCTTCCCGAATAGACCCGCAGGAAGGCTAGCTGGCCGACGTAGGGATCCGTCATGATCTTGAACACCAGCGCCGCAAACGGCTCATCGTCGCTGGATTGCCGGATCAGCACCTGGCTGGGATCGCCCACCGCCGTGCCCTCGATCGGCGGCACCTCGATGGGCGACGGCAGGTAATCCACCACCGCGTCCAGCAGGTCCTGCACGCCCTTGTTCTTGAACGCCGACCCGCAGATCACCGGAAAAATCTTCTGCGCGATGGTCGCTCGCCGAATGCCCGCCCGCAGCTCCTCCACCGTCAGCGTCTCGCCGTGGACGTACTTGTCGAAGAGCGCGTCGTCGGATTCCGAAACCGCCTCGATCATCTTCTCGCGGTATTCCCGGGCCTGCTCGGCCAGCTCCGCCGGGATCTCGACCACGTCGTAGTCGGCACCCAGCGTCTCGTCGCGCCAGATGCGCGCGGTCATCGTCAGCAGGTCCACCGTGCCTTTGAACTGGTCTTCCGCGCCCACTGGAATCTGAATCGCCACCGGCCGGCACTTCAATCTGCTTACGATGGTTTCCACCGAGTGGAAGAAGTCCGCCCCCACCCGATCCATTTTGTTGATGAAGCAGATGCGCGGGACGCCGTACTTGTCCGCCTGCCGCCACACCGTCTCCGACTGCGGCTGCACGCCCGCCACCGCGTCGAAAACCGCCACCGAGCCGTCCAGCACCCGCAGGCTGCGCTCCACTTCCGCGGTGAAATCCACGTGTCCCGGCGTGTCGATGATGTTGATCTGGCAGTCGCGCCACTCGCAGGTGGTCGCCGCCGACGTGATGGTGATGCCGCGCTCCTGCTCCTGCTCCATCCAATCCATCACCGCCGTGCCGTCGTGCACCTCGCCAATCTTGTACGTGCGGCCCGTGTAATATAGGATGCGCTCGGTCGATAGTGGTCTTGCCGGCATCGATGTGCGCCATGATGCCGATGTTCCGCATTCGATCGATCGGGATCCTGCGTGCCATAAAAACGCTAACCGCCCGCCTCTACCACCGGTAATGCGCGAAAGCCTTGTTGGCCTCCGCCATCCGGTGAACATCGTCCTTTTTCTTGATCGCTCCGCCGCGCAAGTTGGCGGCGTCCGTCAGTTCGCCGGCCAACTTCTCCGGCATGCCCTTCTCGGGCCGCGTGCGTGCGTTCAGAATCAGCCAGCGGATCGCCAGGCTCACCCGCCGGTTCTGCGGCACCTCGATGGGCACCTGGTAGTTCGCGCCGCCCACCCGCCGGGTCTTCACTTCCAGCAGCGGCTTGCAGTTCTCCACCGCCTTCTTGAAGAGCTTCAATGGATCGTCGCCGGATTTCTCCCGCACCTGGTCCATCGCGCCGTAGAAGATCCGCTGCGACACGGATTTCTTCCCGCTCCACATCATGCAGTTGACGAACCTCTCGACCAGCGTCGAGTTGTACACCGCATCCGGTGCTACTTCCTTGGGTTCCGATTTTCTTCGTCTTGACATCGCGGCTACCCTTGCTTGGGCCGCTTGGCCCCGTATTTCGATCTTCCCTGCTTCCGGTTGGCCACCCCGGCCGCATCCAGCGTTCCACGAATCACGTGATAGCGCACGCCCGGCAGGTCCTTCACGCGCCCGCCGCGGATCAGCACGATCGAGTGCTCCTGCAGATTGTGCCCCACGCCCGGGATGTAGGTGGTCACCTCGATGCCGTTGGTGAGCCGCACGCGCGCCACTTTCCGCAATGCCGAATTCGGCTTTTTCGGGGTGGTGGTGTAGACACGCGTGCACACGCCCCGCTTCTGGGGACACGCCTGCAATGCCGGGCTCGCCGTCTTGTACCGCGGCGGCCTCCGCCCTTTTCGCACGAGTTGATTGAACGTCGGCACGAAATCTCCCTCTCTGCTCGAATACCTTCCGGCTGGTGTGCGCCTCGGCAGGCGTTCCTACCGCCACGCCTCAACCAAGACGGTGCGCAATGATTCCCGCGATCCGCTGCGGAGTTACGTTTCTTTGGACTAGCCCATGCCCCGAACGGGGAAGTCCCGCCCGGCGCCTCGGGGCCGACCCCCAGCCATGCCTCGCTCCAGGCAGTCTTGGCACAGGGGTAGAACAGCTTCACACCAAACTTCCTCATGGTACCCAAACCCCGCCCTACCTGTCAACCGCTCGAATTGCGCCATCTAAAATATGACCAAGATGGCACCTGTTGCGCCAACTAAGAACCTGACCGAAACGCGTGGGCTGTACGGAACTGCGGTGAAGTGCGGAACGCTATGGCAGTATGGACATGCACTCACGCGAGCAATATCTGGAAGCATTGCGGGAAGAGTATCGGCGGCCCGGCAAGAAGCAAAAGACCAGGCTTTTGAACGAAGCGCGGAAGCGCACCCGGCTGAATCGGAAGGTTCTGATCGGCAAGTTGGCCCATCCGGCCCCGCCCCAGAAGACCGCCCGGCGGCGCAGCCGGCGGAAGATCTACACCGCCGAGTTGAAAGCTCCGCTGGCGCGCCTGTGGGAGATCTTCGATTTCCCTTCCGGTCTGAGGCTGGTGGCGATCCTGCGCGAGCAGGTGGACCGGCTGCGGAGCGCGGGCGAACTGCAGTGCGGCGAGCGGGCGGCCCACATGCTGAAACACGTCTCGGCCCGGACGCTGGACCGGCTGCTGGCGCACGAACGGGAGGTGCGTCAGTTGAGGCGGCAGCGGCGGCCGCCCGTACACTCCCTGTTGTATCAACGCGTGCCGGTCAAGTTGCCCAACGAATGGGACCGGGAGCAACTGGGCAACGTGCAGCTGGACTTCGTACTGCACGGCGGGCGATCCTCGGCCGGCGAGTATCTGCACACGCTGTCGGTGGTGGACATCGCCAGCGGCTGGTGGGAGGGGGAGCCGCAGATGGGGCGCTCCCAGAAGGCCAGCCGGGAAAGCTTCGACCAGCTACGGCGGCGCTTCCCGTTCCGCCTTCGGGAAGCGCACCCGGACAACGACTCCGCCCTGCTCAGCGAGTTGCTCTTGGAGTACTGCCACCAACGGAAGATTGCGATGTCGCGGAGCCGGCCCTACGAGAAGAACGACAACGCCTGGGTGGAGCAGAAGAGCTGGACGCGCGTGCGGAAGCTGGTGGGCTACCGGCGTTACGACACGAACCAGGAACAAGAGGTGCTGCGCGAGCTGTACCGGCTCTGGGCCGACTACCAGAACTTTTTTCAACCCGTGATGAAGTTGAAGGAGAAGACGCGGGTGGGCGGGAAGGTGCATCGCGTTTACGACGAGGCCAGGACGCCTTATCGGCGGGTGCTGGCCTCGGGCGTGCTGACGCGGAAGCAGCGCGAGCAACTGGAGGCCCGTTACCGGGCGCTGAACCCGGTCGCGCTCTGGCCGCCAGATCCAAACGCTGAGAGATCGCCTGTTCGAACTGGTGGAGGCCAAAGGCCAGGCCAGCTTGCGGCGGCCGCAGCGCCGGGGGCCGGACATCGAGTTGACGCGAGCTCGGAATCAGCGGCGCCGCACCGCGCTCCAGGGCCGAGGGAAGGCGGAAGGCGGTGCGCCGGGCAAACTGCGCCCGGCGGGCTTCGCGTCTACTCTATCCAAAGGCCTCCGCTCCGAGACGTCACCAAAGAACGGGGGCACTTCAAAACCGAACTTCAAAATCAAAGCCCCCTGACGGCGTGGCTGCTATCAGGGGGTTTGTGCCGATTCTTCGGAGCCAGCCCCGTCGCCTCGGCCTTTGGATCTTCCCCAGAGGCGCGACCCCCCAGGGACTCGTACCCACTCTACACAAAGGAGGAAAACGCCGGCGCATTCGGTCACTTTTTTACGTGGCTCAACAACCCCCGTTTCGGTCACCTAGTTATCTGGCTCCCAAGGAACTTCATCCCCCAATCGGGGCTAGGCGGAACCCGAAAGCCCGCGCTTGTGCTTCGAGTCGTGCCTGAGCCCGATGTTTGGATTTGATCTCTAACGCGGCAAAGACGCTCTCCTCGTATGGCTGCCGCGTCGTGATCAGGTGATACGGGATTCTGGCCAGTTTGTGGGCGGCGGCAACGATGGCCTTGGGGGCTCCGAGTTTGGCGCGCATGCGCCGGTAGTATTCGCCCAGATACGATTGGCTGTGATGAAGGGCTTGGGCGCCGAGGCGAAGAGCGGTGGCGGCGCGACTGTTCACCTTGCGCGTCCTGCTCGACAGCACCTGCCCGCCGCTGATCGCGTTGTGGGGACACAGCCCCAACCAGGAGGCGAAAGCGGACGCACTGCGGAGCTTCGACCAGTCCGGACCGATTTCCGCCAGCAGAACCTGAACGGTCGGTGAGCTGATCCCCGGGACAGCGGTCAAGTCCACTCCCAGGATGCGCCCATGTTCGTGCGCCAGGTTCTCCTCGGCCTGTCGGCGTGCGCTCGACTTCCGGGGCGACCGCATGCGCGGAGGATCCGCCTTCGAATCGAAGTCCTCCAGTTGCCGCTCGATCTCGCGATCGCAGTCGTGGATGAGCTGTTGGCAGTAGCGATAAGCGGCCAGGGACTGTCGCAAAGTGAACAGGTGCTCCGGCCGGTAATCCCCGACCAGCGACTTGGCGACCGTTTCAGCGGAGGCTTTGATGTGGCGGTCCCTGAGCTTTGCCAAGGCGTTCGGGTTGCGCTCCCCGCCCAGGATCGCGTCCAGAATGGCTAAGCCGGTAGCGCCGGTGATGTCGCTGATGACATGGTGCAACTGCACATTCATCTGGCTCAATGCCTTCTGGACGTGTTGAATGTGCCGGCTGCTCATCTGGACCAGGCTGTCTCCGTGCCGAAGCAACGCTCGCAGCGCGCACACGGCCTGCTGGGGTCGAAAGGAGGCGTGCAGTAAACCGACCGAATGGAGATACTGTAGCCACTGGCAATCCAGGACGTCCGTCTTTCTGCCCGGCACATTCTTCACGTGCCGGGCGTTGACCAGGCACACCTCGAAACCACGATCCTCCAGGATCTGAAACAACGGAATCCAAAACACGCCGGTCGACTCCATCGCGACGGTGCGGATGCGGCACGTCTGCAGCCAATCGGCCAGCGCCATGAGGTCGGGGGTGAACGATTCGAAACAGCGGATCGGTTCGGCGTCCCGATCAGGTGGCACGGCGACATAGATCTCCGTAGCCCCGATGTCGATTCCCGCCGCGTCCGTCTGCACCACGGGGGGCGTCATCTGCCCCCGATTGCTCTGTCTTCTCTTCTTGGTCATACTTTCCCTCCATCATTCCTGAGCCGTCAGCCCAGGTCGTGAAAGAAGGGCAGTCTCCCAAACGGGATCGTCCGCTCGGAAGCCGAGCGGCAACGTCACCACCGACATGACCACGCAACCTGGAACCACGCTTGACACCGGGCTTCATCAGCGCCAGTCAAATGGCCGGTTTACTTGCTGACGGCCAAGGTTCAACCATGGTACCGAATCGCCGGCCCGGCCCCCAGTTCCTTACCTGTTATGACGTTGTCCGAAAACGTCGCCGCTTGACAAGGGCATGTGAATTGGACGAATGCACGGGCATGAGAATCGGTGCGGCGAGACCGGGCCTGGGTCGGGCTGCGTGGGAGCTTCCGCCAAATGAAGTATTGACTTTCCCCTTTTGTTCGCCCACAATGGGGGCATGGCATTGACCAGGCGCCAGAAGCAGGTACTGGATTTCATCGCCGGCTTCCTCGAGCAGAACGGCTACAGCCCCAGCTACGAGGAGATCGCCCGCGGGCTCGATCTCGCCTCGCTCGCCACCGTGCACAAGCACATTGCGGCGCTGGACAACAAGCACTACCTCAAGCGCGGCATCAATCAGAGCCGCTCGCTGGACCTTTCTCCAAAGTACTTCCAGGAGGTGCGCAAGCATCGCCAGGGCGCGGGTGGACTGGACATTCCGCTGCTCGGACGCATCGCGGCCGGCACGCCCGTGGAGGCCATGGCGGGCGCGGAGCGTCTGGACTTCGGCGACTTCCTGAATCGCGAGAATGTGTTCGCACTCGAGGTGCGCGGCAATTCCATGATCGAGGACCACATCATGAGCGGCGACCTGGTGCTGGTCGAGAGCACGCACCAGGCGCGCGACGGCGAAATCGTGGTGGCGCTGGTGCGCGGTGCGGAGACCACACTCAAACGATTCTACCGGGAGTCGGACACGGTCGTGCTTCTCAAGCCGGCTAACTCGGCGATGGAACCCATTCGCGTGTCACCGGCCGATCTTCAGATCCAGGGTCGCGTGCTGGCCGTTCTGCGGAAATACCGCTGAAGGCGAAAGGCAGTGTGATTGCNNCACCGCTTAGCGGCTCGTTTTCTCGCGCCTTCTGCGAACTTCCTGCTCGGCGCGGAACCAGTCGTCTTCGGAAGAACCGTCTTGTCCGCCGCGGGCCTCGTAGTAGGAATAGGCCAACCGCTCGATCTCTTGCTGCTCGGAGATGTTGAATTCCGTCGAGATTCCGGCGCTTTTCGGTGCGGACGCCTCGGGTGCTTCGGCGATCGCGGCCACCCCGGCTTCCACCCGCGCTGTTCTCTTCCGCTCGGTCCGCGCCGGCGCGATGCCAGCGCCCTCCGTGGACAGATAAGACCTCGACTGACTAGTTTTTCTTGCCATCTTGATAGCTCCCTCTCCCGAGTTGGGTACTCATATATTTTACCAGATCGAGCCCCTCTTCTCGCAGGGAAAAATGCCCGGGAACGCAAAGATTTAATCTATCGGCAACATCATCAGAATTTGGCGGAGAATCTTGTCTCAATCTCCACTCTTATGTTACATGGAAGTGACGGGTGTGCCCATCCGCGGCGTGCGATACGATGGGTGACAGATGAGCGTCCTCATTGAAGGCAACTATCTTGGAAACAAGCGCGCCCGGCTGGTGCACGGCCCCTCCGGCGCTGAACTGCTCGTGGATGCCCCGCGCGACAACGCCGGCCAGGGTGCGTTCTTCTCACCCACCGACCTGCTCGGCGCTGCGTGGGGAGCTTGCGCGATGATTATCCTGGGTATTCTCGCCGAGCCCTCCGGAATCGATCTCTCGGGCATGTCCATGCGGGTGGAGAAGGAGATGCGCAGCGAGCCGCGGCGCATTGGAGCGCTGTCGCTCGAACTGCACCTGCCGGCCCGTCTTCCCGAGGAGCAGCGCAAGAAACTCGAAGCGGCCGCGCGCGCGTGTCCGGTCGGACTATCGCTCCATCCGGAGATCGCGCTCGAGCTGCGCTTCGTCTACGACGTCTAGTCCGCGGCCGTTGCCTCCGCCGGCGCGAGCTCGCGTTTATACTTGCACTCGGGGTTCGGACACTGCGCCAGGTGGCCGGATTTCAGCCACTTCTCGAGCAGGTACGAACTGCCGCACTGCGGGCACTTCTCCGCCAGCGGCCGGCTCCAGGCCACAAACTTGCAATCCGGGTAGCGAGTGCAACCGTAAAAAGTTTTGCCGCGCCGCGAGCGCCGCTCGCTGATATCGCCCTCGCCGCATTGGGGGCACTTCACGCCGATGGTTTTCTGCTTGACGTACTTGCAGGCCGGGTAACTGCTGCACGCCGTGAACTCGCCGAACCGCCCGTGCTTGAGCGCGAGCTGGCTGCCGCACTGCGGGCACTTCTCCTCCAGCAGTACATCGGGCTTCTTCTCTTCCCCGCCGATCCGCTTGGTGGTCTTGCAATCCGGGTAGCCCGAGCAGGCGAAGAAGGTCCCGAACCGGCCGCGTTTGAGCACCATCGGCCGGCCGCAATTCTCGCAGTACTCTTCGTCCGCCTGGTCGGTGAGATCGACGCCATCGACATCCGGAAGATCCACCGCCAACTCGCGCGTGTTGCTGCACTCCGGGTAGCCGATGCAGCCGATGAAGCTGCCGTGCCGGCCCCACTTGATGACCATCGGCTTGCCGCACTTGTCGCACACCAGGCCGGTGGGTTTCTCCATCCGCTTGATGTCTTCCATGTGCTCTTCGGCATGCTCCAGGTCCTTGCGGAATTTCTCGTAGAACTCGGAGATGGCCACGCTCCACTCGATCTTGCCGTCCTCGATCTCGTCCAGCGCCGCCTCCATCCGCGCCGTGTAGGAAATGTCGAAGATATCGTCGAAACTGGCCACCAGCAGGTCGTTCACCACCATGCCCAGCTCGGTCGGCGAAAACCGTCCCGTCTCCTTCCTCACGTAGCCGCGGTCCTGGATGGTGGAAATGATGGAGGCGTAGGTCGAGGGCCGCCCCACGCCGTCGGCTTCCAGTTTCTTCACCAGCGTGGCCTCGTTGTAGCGCGGCGGCGGCTCGGTGAAGTGCTGCTCGGGCTCGATCGAGCGGAACTTGAGCGGCTCGCCCTCGCTCACCGCGGGCAGCTTGTGCTTAAGCTCCTCGTCCTCTTCGTCCTTCTGGTCCTTGCCTTCCTCGTACACCCTCAGGAATCCGTCAAACTTGGGAACCGAACCGGTGGCGCGGAACACGTATTCGGCGCCATTCTTGCCTCGCGCGCTGGCGTCGATAGTGGTCTGGTCGAAGACCGCGGGCATCATCTGCGAGGCCAGGAAGCGCATCCAGATCAGCCGGTACAGTTTCAGCTCGTCCTCGGCCAGGTACTTCTCGATCGACTCCGGCGAATGCGACACGTCGCTGGGCCGTATGGCTTCGTGGGCGTCCTGCGCGTCCTTCTTGCTGCGGTAGATGTTGGCGGATTCGGGCAGGTACTCGGCTCCGAATTTCTCCGCGATGAAGCCCCGGGCATCGCGTAGCGCCTCCTCGGCCACCCGCGTCGAATCGGTGCGCATGTAGGTGATCAGGCCGGTGGGACCTTCCTTGCCGAGTGCGATGCCCTCGTAGAGCCGCTGGGCCAGCCCCATGGTGCGCTTGACGCTGAAGCGCAGTTTCCGGGCCGCTTCCTGTTGCAGCGTCGAGGTGATGAACGGGGGCACCGGGTTCCGGCGCTTTTCGCGCGTGAGCACCGACTTGACGAGGTACGGCGCCCCTTCCACTTGCGCCATCAGCGCTTCGGCCGCCGCCTGGTCGCCGATCTCGAGCGCATCGTCGTCGCGCTTGAACAGCCGCGCCGTCAATAGCGGCGGTTTCTTCGCCGCCAGGTTGACGTCGATGGTCCAGTACTCGCGCTTGTCGAACTGCCGTATCTCGCGCTCGCGTTCGACGATCAGCCGCACGGCCACCGTCTGCACCCGGCCCGCCGACAGCCCGCGCCGCACCTTGTCCCACAGCAGTGGGGAGATCTTGTAGCCCACCAGGCGGTCCAGCACGCGCCGCGCCTGCTGCGCATCCACTAGGTGCATGTTCACATCGGTGGGATGCTCGAAGGCCTTCTGAATCGCCTTCTGGGTGATCTCGTTAAACATCACCCGGCGCACCCTCGGCGCGCCGCCCCTCTTCCCCTCGAGCTCTTCCTTCAGATGGTAAGAGATGGCTTCGCCCTCGCGATCCGGGTCGGCCGCCAGGTATACGAACTCGGACTTCTTCGCCGCCTGCTTGAGCTCGGCGATGAGCTTCTTCTTGCCCTCGATGATGACGTAGGTAGGCTCGAAGTTCCGATCTACGTCCACCGCCAGGTCCTTCTTGGGCAGGTCCTTCACATGGCCCAGGGATGCCTTCACCACGTACTGCTTGCCGAGATACTTGCCGATAGTCTTGGCCTTGGCCGGAGACTCTACGATGACCAGAGAAGTTGGCATATGAACAAACGTCCGCTGTCGGTTGACCGGCACATCCTGGGATTACTGCCGCGCTGGCGCCGGAATGAGGTTCTCACCACACTTTAACAAAATTCTTCCCGGGAAGTTGCCGGACCGCGCCCAGCATCTCCAGCTCGAACAGCGCGGCGATCGCCTCCGAGCTCGATACGTCCTCGGCGCGCTCGAGCAAATCGTCGATCTGGGTGGGAGTTTCGACCCTGAGCAGCGCGAGAATCTGGCGGGCCACCGGGCTCCGGGGATTCTCGTCCTTCGGCGCATCCGCGGCCGCCGCGTCGCCCTCGCCAAAGAGCCGCATCTGGCTGCGGGCCGCCAGTTCGCGGCGCACCTCCGGCGCCAGCTCCAGCACCACGTCGTTCCAGTCCTGAACGAGTTTGGCGCCTTGTTTGATCAGCAGGTTTGGCCCCCAGCTCATCTTCGAGACGATGCTGCCGGGCACGGCGAACACTTCCCTGCCCTGGTCGAGCGCCAGGCGTGCGGTGATGGCGGACCCGCTGTACTGAGCCCCTTCCGTCACCAGCACGCCCAGGCTCAGGCCGCTGATGACCCGGTTGCGGATGGGGAAGTTCTGCGGGTAGGCCGGAGCGCCCATGGGGAATTCCGAGAGCAGCAGCCCTTTCTCGGCGATCTCGGCGGCCAGCTTCCGGTTCTCGGAAGGATAGACGACGTCGACCCCGCAGCCCAGCACCGCCATGGTATTCCCGACCGCTTCCAGCGCCCCACGGTGCGCGGCCGTGTCGATGCCCCGCGCCATGCCACTCACGATGGTCAGCCCAGCGCGAGCCAGGTCGCCCGCCAGCCGCTCGGTCACCGCCAGACCGTAGGGCGTAGGCCGCCGCGTCCCGACCACCGCCAGCGTCAACGATTCCAGCAGCTCGACGCGGCCGCGAGTGAACAGCAGGATAGGCGGATCGAAGATCTCTCTCAGCCGCTGCGGATAGCGCGGGTCGGTCATCGTGACCACCGCAGCGCCCGCCTGCGCCATCTTTTCCTGCTGCGCCACGGCGTCTTCGTAGGCGCAACCGCTGGCGATGCTCTGCGCCACCGCGCCCGCCACACCCCTCGCCTCCAGCTCCGAACGTGAGGCGCGCAGAATGGCCTGCGGTGTCCGGAATCGTTCCAGCAGCTTGGTCGCGCTCCGCGTACCCAGCCCCGGCACCAGCCTCAGCGCCAACCATTCCAGTTCCTGCTCGCGGGTAAGGGACGACGCAAGTAGTTGGCCCACATCAACTTGTGCCCCCTCCACGAGGCGATTCTCAGGAATCTTCCTAGTCTTGAGTCGCCAGGCAGCCCCTCCGCCAGATTATCGGCTGCTACCCTGCCTAACCCCTTCCATTGCGCTCTTGATTGGGTTAAGCTTTATCCATGAGAGGGGTTACCCTTCGCATCCTACCCGTTGCCATTCTGTTTGGCTCGGCGCTGCTGCTTAGCAGCTCCGACCGCCCGGCTTTCACCACTCAGGACAAGGCGTATTTCGCCGATCAGGCCCTGGTCAGTTTCGTCCGTCCCGGCCTGGCCATCAAGATTACCTCGGCCAGCCTGGCTTCCGATGGCACCATTGCGGTGCAGTTTACCTTGGCCGATCCCAAGGGCCTGCCGCTCGACCGGAACGGCGTCGACACGCCCGGCCCCGTCTCCACCAGCTTCGTCGCCTCCTACATCCCCAAGGGGCAGACCAACTACATCGCATACACCAGCCGCGCCCAGACCAGCCCCCTCACCAGCGTCACGGCGGTGCAGCCGGCGGCGGATTCGGGCGGAACCTATCAGCAGACCGCCGACGGCCAGTACACCTATACGTTTCACACCAAGGCGCCCAGCGGCTTCGACCCATCCACCACCACCACCATCGGCGTTTACGCCTCGCGCGATCTCAGCGAGTTCGACCTGGGGACCAACTCGGACGACGCCGAGTACAGCTTCGTGGCCAACGGCTCGGCGGTGGTTGATGTCCATGACGTAGTCCGCACGCCCGCCTGCAACAAGTGCCACGACCCGCTCTCGGCGCATGGCGGCTCCCGCCGGGACGTGGCGTTGTGCGTGCTCTGCCATAACCCCGGCGGCGGAGCCACCCAGACCATCGATCCCGACACCGGCAACAGTATCGATGCCGAAGTGCTGTTCCACAAGATCCACATGGGCTCGAGCCTGCCCAGTGTGTTGGCCGGCACGCCCTACCAGATCATCGGTTACCAGCAGTCGGTCAGCGACTTTTCCACCGTCGTATTCCCGGCCGACGTGCGCAACTGCCAGATGTGCCACGAGACAGGCGCGCCGCCGCAGGGCGGAACAGCCCCGCCCGGCAGCATGACCCCCGCGCCCAACCCTCCAATTGTGCAGGGCAATTGGTGGATCACTCACCCCACCCGGGCGGCCTGCGGCTCCTGCCACGACAACGTGAACTTCGCTACCGGGCTGAACCACGCCGGCGGTCTGCCGGAGATTGACGATAACCAGTGCGCGGAATGCCACATCCCGCAGGGCGAGCTCCCGTTCGACGCCTCCATTATCGGCGCGCATACCATTCCCACCTTCGCGCCGGGGCTGCCGGGCGTCGTCTTCACGCTCCAGAAAGTGGACAACGGAAGCGCGGGCCAAGCGCCGACGGTCACCTTCACCCTGAACGACGCGAGCGGCAACGCCATCCTGCCATCCGGCATGAACTCGTTGAACCTGGTGATGGCCGGCCCCACCGCCGACTACGCCTCGGTGGTCTCGGAAAGCGCTCTCAAGGCCTCCGGCTCCGGCGGCACCTACATGTATACCTTCAAGAACTCGATTCCGGCGACCGCCACCGGCACATACACCGTCGGCATCGAGGGCTACCGGAACATCACGCTGTTGCCTGGCACGGTCACCCAGCAGGTGGTTCGCGACGCCGGACACAACGTGGTCATAAGTTTCTCGGTGGACGGTTCCAAGCTCGCGCCGCACCCGGTAGAGGCGCAGACTCAGAACTGCAACGCCTGCCACTACAGCCTCTCGGCGCACGGCGGATTCCGCAACGAGGTCCAGTACTGCATCCTCTGCCACAACCCCAACGCGACCGACGCGTCTGTGCGGCCCGCCGCCCAGATGCCCGCGCAGACCATCGACTTTCCGGTCCTGATCCACAGGATTCACACCGGCGTGAACATGGAAAGTCCGTACATCATTTACGGCTTCGGAGGGTCGGTGAACGATTTCAGCGACGTGCTCTTCCCCGGAGACCTCCGCAATTGCGCCAAGTGTCACGTCAACGGCTATCAGGAGGTGCCGGTTCCAAGTACGCGGATCGACGTGCAGACTCCGCGAGGATTCTACAATCCCATGGGACCGACCGCCGCCGCCTGCACGGGCTGCCATACCGCCCAGGATGCGGCCGCGCACACCTCGATCATGACCGACCCCAAGCTGGGTGAGTCCTGCTCCGTTTGCCATTCCTCCGGCGCGGCATTCTCCGTGGATGAGGTGCACGCCCGAAGCCTGTAGCCGGGGCTAGCCCCTCTTTTCTCGTGCGGGCCGCCAAGCCAGTGAAGTTGGCGGCCCGCCCCTCTGGTATCCTGAAAGCTCGCCCGCTTCCGCCCTCCGAGGTACACGCTTGAAAGTAGGCTTTGTCAGTCTGGGGTGTCCCAAGAACCTCGTCGATTCGGAGGTCATGATGGGTCAGCTCGCCGCTCGCGGCCACCAGCTCACCGCGCGTCCCGAGGATGCCGAGGCCATCGTCGTCAACACTTGCAGCTTCATCAACCCCGCGAAACAGGAGTCGGTGGATGCCATCCTGGAGATGGCGGCCCACAAGAAGACTGGCGGGCTGAAGCGGCTGATCGTGGCCGGATGCCTGGTGGAACGCTACCGCGACCAGATCCGCCGCAGCCTGCCCGAGGTGGACGCCATCCTCGGCACCAACGAACTCGACGCCATCGTCGCCGCCTGCGAAGGCAGGCCCACCTGCTTGTATCCAGGGCAACCGTACCTCTATAACGACCGGACGCCGCGCGTGCTGGCTACGCCGCCTCACTTCGCCTACATCAAAATCGCCGAGGGCTGCGATCACCCTTGCACGTTTTGCATCATCCCGCAGTTCCGCGGGCGCTTCCGCAGCCGGCAGCCGGAGTCCGTGGTGGCCGAGGCGGAACGGTTGTTCGCCCAGGGCGTCCGCGAGATCAACCTGATCGGCCAGGACA
>PMEV01000231.1 GCA_003154855.1 Bryobacterales bacterium | reverse complement strand
CGGCACATCGACGCGGCCATCGGCTCGGTCGAGGAAGCGGCCAGATTTCGCGGCCGTGAGGCAGAGTACCGCCCGGGCCCAGGGAGCTACGGAAGGCACCCCCGTTACCTGCATGCACGCAGCGATTTGCGCGCGGCGCAGTATTTGCTTCGCGTGGAGGAGGAGCCGAACGTGATGCGGCGGATGCGCGATGCGGACCGCGACGTGGACGCCGCCATCGGGGAGATCGACAGCGCGGCGGTTGTGGATCGCAAGGATCTGGACGATCATCCGCGCGTGGACACGGGGATCGACCGCCGGGGCCGCTTCTCGAAGATCATGGCGCTGCTCAGGAGCGCCCGGGCGGATATTGCCGGGGAAGAAGACAACCCGGCCGCCCGGGGTTGGAGGAACATCGCGTTCCGGCACATCGACGATGCCATGGATTCGGTGAAGCGGGCGGCTATCGATCTGCGGATCGATCGGGATCTGGGCTTCTGAGGGCCAGGCGGCGGACGGCGTGGCCGGCGGCTTGTAGCGGGGCGCCGGGCGGGAATTCGCCCAGCCTGAGGTAGCCCAAAGCCAGGACCTGGCCCGCGGCCGGCGACCAGGCGGCNNGTCGATGGAGAGGCGCTCGAGGAAGCGGTGAACGCCGCCGCGGGAGCGAATGCGCTCGACGATCTCCTGCCCGAGGTAGCAGCCCTTATTGAAGTGCAGGGCGTGCAGTAACTGAGTTTCCTGGGGCAGGTGGCGATCCGTGAAGTCTTCGCCGTAACGGGGGCGGCCGTGCTCGATGCGCACGATGCGGGCTGCCTCGGGGCTGGCGGAGACGGCACCCGCCGATTCGAGCCGGGCGAGCAGGCCGGCGCGCTCGAGGCGGGGCGCGAAGAGGGCGAAGCCGGGCGCTCCGGTGGAACTCAAGCGCGCGACCAGGCCCAGCGGCCACTCGGCGTGGGAATAGTCGGCGATGGGCACGGGCGCGCCGAGAGCACGCAGGACGCCCTCGGCGAGCGGCCCCTCCAGGCCCAGGGCCGTTGTTTGCTCCGTAACGTCCTCGAGGATGACGTCGTCGGCGATGATGTGCCGGTCCAGGTGCTCGAAGCTGCTGCGCCGCGTCTCGGGCTCGGTATCGAGCAGAAAGGAGCTGCCGCAGCAGAGCAGGTTGAGGTCGGCGAGAATGCGGCCTTGCGCGTTGAGGAGAAACGCATAGCAGCCCTGGCCCGGCTGGAGCTGCTGGACGCGATTGGAAAGCATGGCGTGGAGCCAGCGGGCGCGGTCCTCGCCGGTAGCGCGGAGACGGCCGCGGGCGGAGAGGTCGAGCCAGGCAGCGCCCTCGCGGAGCGCTTGGTATCCAGGGTCCATCGCATCGCCTCGCTAGAAGATCCGCGCGAGACAGGCGGCCAGCAGAATCACCAGAAATCCCGAGATCGCGAGGCCCGTCATCCGGCCGGGCTTGGGCTCCCTCACCGCCAGCAGGGCGGCGGCGAAGACGTGCGCCGCCAGCAGCATCTTGACTCCGAAAACGATGTGGTAGTGGCGGGAGTGCCCGGGATGGATCAGGAAATTGTAAACTCCGGAGACCAGCAGGCCACCGATGGCGCCGTAGACCAACGGCTGAAAGCGCAGGGCCAGGCGGCGCCAGGCCTGGTCGCGGTCGGCGCTTGGGAGCGTCTGGAGAGCGGGAACGGCTACCGCCCGGGCGTAGGCGAAACCGCCCACCAGCAGCGCCGCGGACGCGAGGTGCACCCAGCGCAGCAGCACGCCCAGCACTTCCCGCGCGATCGGAATCATAATGATTAGTAATGATACACGAAATCCTGCCGGTGGGAATGCTGGCCTGTAACTGCTCGATTCTGGGCGACGAGGCGACTCGGGAGGCGCTGGTGATCGATCCGGGCGACGATATCTCGGAGATCCTGGCCATCGTGGAGAAGCATGGGCTGCGGGTGAAGCAGATCGTGGTGACGCACGCGCACATCGACCACATCGGCGGCGCACAGAGACTCAAGCGGGCCACCGGCGCGGCGGTGCTGCTGAACGAGAACGATCTCGAGCTGTACGGCCAGATGGATCAGCAAGCGGCGTGGCTGGGCATGGAGACGCCCGAGCGCGCCACCATCGACCTGGCGGCACGGGAAGGCGACCGCTTGCAGGTGGGTGCGACGGGGGTCGAGATTCTGCACACGCCGGGCCATACGCAGGGCAGCATCAGCCTGTGGATTCCGGCGGAGAAGAAGCTGCTGGCCGGGGATACGCTGTTTCGCGACAGCATCGGGAGGACCGATTTGCCGGGCGGCGACGGGCGGCTGATCCTGCGGTCGATCCGCGCGAAGTACTTCCCGCTGCCGGACGATACCGAGGTGACGCCCGGGCACGGCGAGGGCACCACGCTGGGCCGGGAGAAGGAGTACAACTACTTCCTGCGGGGGCTGTAGCGTTCCCGAAATGGCGGGACATGCCCAATTCTTCGATCTGCGTTCATCGGCGGCTGTCGATAGCCTTGAGAGGTATTGGTCCCGAACGGCACTTCAATACTGGCCGCCGATGAAC
>PMEV01000048.1 GCA_003154855.1 Bryobacterales bacterium | reverse complement strand
TGGCAGGTCACGTGCTCCTGACGAATGGCTGGCAGACGGCGATAGCTGCGCTACCCGTGCCCCCAATCCAGGACTTGGAAGTCCTATACTTAGGACTTAACCTCTGGCGCTCCGTGGGGCGGACGCATGGTTCGCGCCACAAAGGAATACTCCAAAATCTAATGACCAGACCAACAGTAACCATCGATGGGAATGAAGCCGCGGCCTACTCGGCGTACCACGTCAGTGAAGTCTGCGCGATCTACCCGATTACCCCGTCCTCGAATATGGGCGAGTGGGCGGACGAATGGTCCGCCNNACATGTTCAAGATCGCCGGAGAACTCACCACCGGCGTCATTCACGTCACCGCCCGCGCCGTGGCCGCCCACGCTCTCTCCATCTTCGGCGACCACAGCGACGTGATGGCCTGCCGCCAGACCGGATTCGCCCTGCTCGCTTCCAACTCCGTTCAGGAAGCCATGGACACGGCGATCATCGCCCACGCCGCCTCCCTCGAGTCGCGCCTCCCCTTCCTCCATTTCTTCGACGGCTTCCGAACCTCCCACGAAGTGGACAAAGTCGAGCAGTTGACCAAGGACGACCTGCGCGCCATGATCGACAACGACCTGGTCCGCGCCCACCGCGCCCGCGCCATGAGCCCCGACCGCCCCGTCCTCCGCGGCACCGCGCAGAACCCCGACGTCTTCTTTCAGGCCCGCGAGACCGTCAACCCCTTCTACAACGCCTGCCCCGCCATCGTGCAGAAGGTCATGGACAAGTTCGCCGCCCAGGTCGGCCGCCAGTACAAGCTCTTCGATTACGTCGGCGCCCCCGACGCCGAGCACGTCCTCATCCTCATGGGCTCCGGAGCCGAAGCCGCCCAGGAGACCGTCGAGTACCTGAACGAGCGCGGCGCGAAGCTGGGCGTTCTCAAGGTCCGCCTTTTCCGCCCCTTCTCCATCCAGCACTTCATCGCCGCCCTGCCCGCCACCGTGAAGAGCATTGCCGTCCTGGACCGCACCAAGGAACCCGGCGCCGCGGGCGAGCCGCTCTATTGCGACGTGGTCACCGCCATCGCCGAGTCCGTTTCCGCCGGCACGGTCCCCTTTGCCTTCCCCAAGATCGTCGGCGGCCGCTACGGTCTTTCCTCCAAGGAATTCACCCCGGCCATGATCAAGGCCGTCTTCGACGAGTTGGCCAAGCCCAGCCCCAAGAACCACTTCACCATCGGCATCGACGAGGACGTCACTCATACCAGCCTGGCCTTCGACCCCAGCTTCTCCACCGAGCATCCCAAAACCGTGCGCGCCATGTTCTACGGCCTCGGCTCGGATGGCACCGTCGGCGCCAACAAGAACTCGGTCAAGATCATCGGCGAGGATACCGACAATTACGCCCAGGGCTATTTCGTCTACGACTCCAAGAAGGCCGGCGCCATCACCATTTCCCACCTGCGCTTCGGCCCCAAGCCGATCCACTCGACTTACCTCATCCACCAGGCCAGCTTTGTCGCCTGCCACCAGTTCTCCTTCCTCGAGCGCTACGACATGCTGCGTTCGGCAGCGCCCGGCGCCGTTTTCCTGCTCAACAGCCTGTACGGCCCCGACGAGGTTTGGGACCATCTCCCGCGCGCCGTCCAGCGCCAGATCATCGAGAAGAAGCTGAAGTTCTACGTCATCGACGGCTATAAGGTCGCCGGCGTGGCCGGCATGGGCAACCGCATCAACACCATCATGCAGACCTGCTTCTTCGCCATCAGCGGCATTCTGCCCCCCGACGAAGCCATCGCCGCCATCAAGAAGGCCATTTACAAGACTTACGGCAAGCGCGGCGAATCCGTGGTGCAGCGCAACTACGCCGCCGTGGACGCGGCCCTGGCGCATCTCCATGAAGTCCCGGTTCCCGCCGAGGTTACGAGTGCCTTCGACATGCGCCGCGCCGTCCCCGTCGAAGCCCCCGAGTTCGTCCAGAAGGTGATCGCCGCCATCGTCTCCGGCGACGGCGATTCCCTCCCCGTGAGCGCCTTCCCCGTCGACGGAACCTTCCCCACCGCCACCGCGCAGTGGGAGCGCCGCAACATCGCCCTCGAGATCCCGGTCTGGGACGAGGCCCTCTGCATTCAGTGCGGCAAGTGCGTGCTGGTCTGTCCCCACGCCACCATTCGCGCCAAGGTCTACGATTCGCGCCTCCTCGCCGATGCCCCCGCGTCCTTCAAGTCCGCCCCCGCGCGCTGGAAGGAGTTCAAGGAGCTGAAGTACTCCCTCCAGGTCGCTCCCGAGGATTGCACCGGCTGCGCGCTCTGCGTCGAGGTCTGCCCCGTCAAGAGCAAGACCGAGGTCAAGCGCAAGGCCATCAACATGGAGCCTCAGCCCGCTCTGCGCGAGCAGGAGCGCGTCAATTGGGAGTTCTTCCTCAAGCTGCCCGAGACCGACCGCAAGGCCCTCAGCCTGGCCCAGGTCAAGGATTCCCAGTTNNGGCAATCTGCCCACCACGCCTTACGCCATGAACGCCGAAGGCCGCGGTCCCACCTGGTCCAACTCCCTGTTTGAGGATAACGCCGAGTTCGCTCTCGGCATGCGCCTGGCCGTCAACCACCAGAACGCCTTCGCTAAGGAATTGACTAAGCGCCTGGCTTCCTCCATCGGCGACGATCTCGCCACCGCCCTCCTTAACGCCGATCAAGCCGGCGAGAAGGGCGTCGAAGAGCAGCGCGCCCGCGTGGCGGCCCTCAAGGCCAAGCTGCAAGGCGTCGCGGACCCCGAAGCCCGCCACCTGCTGGCCGTGGCCGACATGCTCGTCAAGAAGAGCGTCTGGGCCATCGGCGGCGATGGTTGGGCCTACGATATCGGCTACGGCGGCCTCGATCACGTGCTCGCTTCCGGTGAGAACGTCAACATCCTGGTGCTCGACACCGAGGTTTACTCCAACACCGGCGGCCAGATGTCCAAGGCCACTCCGCTCGGCGCGGTCGCCAAGTTCGCCTTCGGCGGCAAGCCCCGTCCCAAGAAGGACCTGACCTTGATGGCCATGAGCTACGGCAGCGTCTACGTGGCCCGCGTCGCCTTCGGCGCCAACGATATGCAGACCATCAAGGCCTTCCTCGAAGCCGAGGCCTACAATGGGCCGTCCCTTCTGGTCTGCTACAGCCACTGCATCGCGCACGGTTACGACCTCATCCACGGCCTGGAACAGCAGAAGGCCGCCGTCCAGTGCGGCTACTGGCCGCTGGTCCGCTACAATCCCGACCTCGTCAAGCAGGGCAAGAACCCGCTGCAATTGGATTCCAAGGCGCCCTCGCTCCCGCTCGACAAGTACATCTACAACGAAACCCGCTTCTCGATGCTGCGTCAGAGCCAGCCCGAGGTCGCCAAACACCTCCTGGGCCTGGCCGAGGAAGAGGTCGCCAAGCGCTGGCGCTTCTACGATTACATGGGCGCCCAGCCCGGCCACGCCCCCGAGTCCGCCCCGGTGGCTAGCCCGGCGGCAGCCGCAACCAGCCCCGCGCCCGCCGCAACCAGCCCCGCGGCAGCCGTAACCAGCCCCGCGCCCGCCGCAACCAGCCCCGCGGTAGCCGAACCCAAAGAGGAGAAAAAGTAATGGATCTCTCGACGAAATACCTCGGACTCACTCTCCAGAATCCTCTGGTCGCCGCCGCCTCGCCGCTCAGCGAGGACCTCGACAAGATCCGCCAGCTCGAGGACGCCGGCGCCTCCGCCGTCGTGATGGAGTCGCTCTTCGAAGAGCAGATCGACGTCGATAGCTTCGAGCTCGACCGCCATCTCTCGGGCGGCGCCGAGAGCTTTGCCGAAGCGCTCTCCTATTTCCCGGACCTCTCCAGCTACAACACCGGCCCGGATGGCTACCTCGAACAGATCGCCAAAGCCAAGGCGGCCGTCAAGATCCCCATCATTGCCAGCCTGAACGGCGTCTCCTCCGGCGGCTGGATCCGCTACGCGAAGAAGATGGAGCAAGCCGGCGCCGACGCCCTCGAGCTCAACATCTATACCATTCCGACCGACCCCGCTCTCACCAGCGAACTGGTCGAGCAGGCCTACGTCACCCTGGTGAGCGACGTCGCCTCGGGACTCGGCATTCCGGTCGCTGTGAAGCTCGCTCCGTACTTCACGAACCTCGCCAACCTGTCCCGCCGCCTCGATCTGGCCGGAGCCAAAGGCCTGGTCCTCTTCAACCGTTTCTACCAGCCCGATTTCGACCTCGAAGCTCTCGAGGTTCTTCCCAGCCTCAAGCTCAGCACCCAGTATGAGTTGCTGCTGCGCCTGCATTGGGTCGCCATTCTTTCGGGCCGCGTCCAGACCGATTTCGCCATCACCGGCGGCGTCCACACCGCCCAGGACGTCCTCAAGTCCATGATGGCCGGCGCACAGGTCGTCGAGATCGCCTCCGCGATCCTCAAGAACGGCATCGGCTACCTCAAGACCATCGAGAACGACCTCATCGCCTGGATGGTCGAGCACGAGTACGAATCCATCCAGCAGATGCAAGGCAGCATGAGCCAGCGTTCGGTCGCCAACCCGAACGCCTTCCTGCGCGCCAACTACATCAAAGTCCTCAGCTCCTACGCGCTCAAAGCGTAACTCCTCCGAGCGGGGCGTGGTTATCGCCGCGCCCCGTTTCCCGCCCGCTTCGCTACACTGAATCGCGGCGTCTCAACCGCGCTGAGCAGGCAGTGGAACGAGGCGCAGCTCGGGAATCCGGTAGTGCTTCGCGTTGCCGGTGATGAGCGGCAGGTCGTTGGCCAAGGCCACCGCCGCGATGGTCGCGTCCGCCAGGCTCAAAGTGGTTCCTTTGCGCGACCAGTGCCGCTTGAGCAGGCCGGCTTCGCGCGCGATTTCCCTGGTCAACGGATAGTAGCCCAGGCTGTCGAGAAACTCCCCCGTGCGCTCCTCTTCGTGGGGCCTCACGCCGGCATAGACTTCCGTAACGTTGATGGCGCAACAAGCGAGTAATCGGCCCTCCCGGAGTAAGCCCTCGAGCAACACGTTCCGTCCCCGTTTGCCGTTGAGCGCATCGATGATTACGTCGGAATCGAGCAGATACATACTGGCGCTCATCTCTTCGCCAGGTCCCGGGAGCGCTTCTCGTCCTCGGCGCGAAGCGTCTCGATCCACTCCGCGGCGCCTTCCCGCAGCTCGGGATGGCTCGCGTCCTTCCAGGAGCCGGCGGCGCGCTCCAACGCCCGCAGTTGCCGCAATCGCGCGATCTCCCGTTCCGCGACCCCGGCCAGAAAACGGCTTCGCCCGCGTTTCCCCACCAGCTTGTCGATCTGAGCCACCAGCGCTTCGGGCAGGATCACGTGGGTGCGCTTCGTGTGCATATCGATATCCCACTCTGAGTGTATCATCCATGTGGGCGATTGGCGCCGATCCGACTTGTGGTAGCCTCAAATCACGGAGGGGAAAGATGCAAGTTGGATCCTTGTCAAGACACTTCCTGGCCGCCGGCGCAGTTTGGCTCGGCCTCGCCTATGGCTTCGCACCCCGGTGCTTTGGGCAGTCCAGCCCCGGCGCCCCAGAAATGCTCGAAATCACCATCTACAAGATCAAGCCCGACATGGTCCCGGAGTGGGAGGCCCTGGTTAAGTCCGCCCTGCCAGCGCTGAAGAAGGCCGGAGTTCCCGTGGTCTCCTTCTGGCACACTGCCATGTTCGGCGTAGACGAATGGGTGGCCGCGGTCCCCATCGGGAAGTTCGCCCAGTTCGATGGCCCCAGTCCTTTCGTCCGCGGTCTGGGAGAGGCCGGAGCGGTGGGGCTTCACGCCATGGCCGTCAAATGCTTTGCGGAACAGCCGCGCTCCTACGCTATGCGTGCGCGCATGGACCTCAGCATCGAGGGGCCGATGAATGAGCCGCCCGCGATCGCCGTCCTCACCACGGCTCACGTCGCTTACGGAAAAGGGCCGGAATTCGAAGCCTTCCTGAAGAACGACGTGGTGCCGGCCCTGAAGAAAGCCGGCATTACTCAGTATTGGGTCCACCAGACGGTTCTGGGCGGCGACGTCAACGAGTGGAACTCCCTCACGCTGTACAAGAACTTCGCCGATTTGGACGGTCCTCCGCCCCTGGTGAAGGCGCTCGGCCAGGAAGGCGCGGACCGCCTGGCCGCCAAGGGCGCCGGAATCGTTCTCTCGCTGGAACGGAAGGTCCTCCGCTACCGCGCCGACCTGAGCTACCACGAAATGCCTCCCCAGTAGACCTCTCGGGGGCGCGGCTGTGCGG
>PMEV01000284.1 GCA_003154855.1 Bryobacterales bacterium | reverse complement strand
GGGCCTGCCCCACGAATGTAGAAACTCCAGAGGCCGGACCGGGAGGTCCGGCGCGGACGTGGACGTCCGCCCTACAAGGGCTAGTGGCCCAGCCAGCGGATGCGGAAGGTGAGGGCGCGGTCTTGGCCGCCGGACATGGCCAGGAACTGGGGGGAATTGAGGTCGTTGTTGACGGTGTTGTAATTCTGGTGGTCGGTGATGTTGTTGAAGCCGGCGCGCAGGGCCCAGCGCTGCTTGCGGAAGACGAAGCGGCGCTCGATGTGCAGGTTGAGCTCGAAGAACATGGGGAAGCGGTGGCCGTTGGGGCGGCCCACGATCTGGCCGGTTTCGTCTTGAATCGAAAAGGGGTAGCCGTCGCGGGCCTCGAAGAGATAGGCGATGGCCCAGTTCGGCCAGCGGGTGGGCAGATAGCCCCAGCTCAGGATGCGGTTGGGCGCATCCCAGCTCATGCGGCCGGCGTTGGCCGTGACGAGCACGGGCGTGTCAATGCTGGGGACGATCACGGCGGTGGAATAAGCGCGCGAGCGGGTGTAGCTGGCCATCCACTCGAACTGCTTGTGGAAGGTGTGGTGGAGGGTGGCCTCGAAGGCGTCGTAGGAATCGCGGCGGTGGTTGTTGAGCTGGTAGAGGGCATCGAAGGGCATCCCGTCGAAGATGGGTGCGAGTCCGGGAGGGGCGGGCGAATCGGGGAGCAGGGTGTTCGAGTAGTTGAAGCCGTCCCGGCCGCGCCTGCGAAGAGCCTGCACGCGCAGGTACAAGCCGGAGCCCAGGCTCCGCTCGGCCGTCAGGTTCTCGTTGGCGTAACGGGGCATCTTGAACGGCCCGGGGCCGAGGGTGAAGAGAGTGACGGCGGGCGGGTAGGCCAGCGTTCCGTTGGCGAGATAGTGGCTGGCGATCGAATACTGGTCCAACGGCTGGCTGAAGAGTTGCAAGCTGGACTGATCGTAGACGATGCCGAAGCCGCCCGAGATCTTGGTGGATTCGAGGTGCGGCGGGGCCCAGGAAAACCCGAGGCGCGGGGAGAAGTCGACGTTGCGGGCCAAGTGGTCCCAATCCTGGCGCAGGCCCAACTCGAGTTGCAGGCGCGACTGGATTTTCCAGGAATCCTGAAGGTACGAAGACGCCTGGCGGTTCGAGAGATGCAACTGGCCGCTGCCGCCGAAGGTGACCAGACGCGAGATGGAATTGTCGGCACGCAGGAACTCGTAGCTCGAGCGGAAGGCATCCTGCGAGTAGCCGACCCAGTCGACATCGAGGCCGATTTTCAAGTGATGGGCGCCCAGAGCGTTGAAGGAAGGCAGGTACAGGTTGGCCAGACACTGGTTGCGGCCACCCTGGCGCGTGGCGTCCAGGAAGGCGTTGCCGGTGCGACCATCGTCGGTGTTGACGAGCGGAAGGTCTCCCTGAGGGATTAGACGGCCGAAGGTGCGGTCGGCAGCGCATCCGAGATCGAGCAGCGCGCCGTGGTGAAGGTAGATCTGGTCCTTGAAGTTGACGAACCATTGGCGCATGCGGCGGTCGGTGGTGGTCTCAATGGGATCGAGGGGGCCCAGGCCGTTGCGCGGCGCGATCCAGAAGCTGGCCAGGAAGCCAGTGTAGAGGATGTTGGAGGGCGAGAGATTGAACTGGGTGCGAAGCAGATTGGTGGCGCGCCAGCTCGTGTCGCGGTCCTGACCGGCGGGGAGTTCGTTGACGATGGTCTTGTTGTACTGCGCATCCAGGCCGTCGGAGAACCAGGCGCGGCCCCGTTCGAGCGGCCCGGAGAGTTCGAAGCGCGGCGTCCAGCCGGAGATGGTCAAGCCCTTGCGATTCTCGAGGCCGGGGATGAAATCGGTTCCGGCATAGCGGAAGCGGTCGTCGCCGGTAGAGGTCTTGAGAGCCAGGACGCCGGCCGCCCCCTTGCCGAACTCCGCGGGGTTGAGTCCGGTAACCTCCATGGAGCTGACTGCCTCGAGGCTGATGCGGCTCTCGAACTGGCCGGAGAGCGGGTCGTTGATTTCGAAACCATCGAGGGTATAGAGGATTTGCTCTTCGGCGCCGCCATTGAGATGAATGCCGCCGGAGGAATCCTGAACCACGCCGGGCATGGCGCGCATGATGTTGCGGAGCGTGTTGGTGGAGGGGAACGGGAGCGCGAGCAGTTCGGTGTTGGTGAGGCGCTCCTCGGGCGCGGTGCGTTCGAAATCGATGACCGGGGGCGAATAGGAGACGTCGACCTTGTCGAAGACCTCGCGGGCGGGATTCAGCACCAGCGTGACTTCGTTGGCGCCCTGGGCGAGGTGCATCGGGCGGTCTCGTAGACGGAAGAAACCGGGGAGTTCGGCGGAGAGCAGGTAGTCGCCGGGCGCATCGAGGCGGAAGACGAACTTGCCGGTGGGATCGGCCTCGGCTTCCAGATGGAGATTGGAACCGGCTTGGGTGAGTGACACGTGGGCGGCGGGGACGGCGGCGTTATCCTCGTCCACCACGCGGCCGGTGAGGGTGACCTGCGCCCGCAGTGGCGATGCGCACAGGACGGCGAGCCAGATGAGAAGCGCCCACTTCACGGTATTACAATGATACGTGATGCGGAAAGAAACGAGGCTTGCGGTTTACACGTTTTACGTGGCGGCTGGCGTGGTGGCCGCTTTCGGCCAGAGCGCGGCGCACTTGGCCAACATCCGGCAACTTACTTCCGGCGGGCAGAACGCGGAGTCCTACTGGTCGCCGGATGGAAAGCGGCTGGTGTTTCAGTCCACGCGCGACGGGCGGGAGTGCGACCAGATCTACGCGATGGACGCGGACGGCTCGAATGTGCGGATGGTCTCTACCGGCAAAGGCCGCACCACCTGCGCCTACTTCCTGGCGGACGGCAAACACATCGTATACGCCTCGACGCACGAAGCGGGCGCGGGCTGCCCTCCTCCGGCCGACCGCAGCAAAGGCTACGTCTGGCCGATCTACAGCAGCTATGACATCTACCTGGCGAAGGACGATGGCCAGATCGTCAAAAAGCTGACGGATACGAAAGGCTATGACGCCGAGGCGACGGTGAACTGGAAGACGGGCCGCATTGTGTACACGTCGCTGGCGGGCGGCGATTTGGATTTGTGGTCGATGAAGGCGGACGGCTCGGGGAAGCGGCAGATTACCAGTGCGCCCGGTTACGACGGCGGCGGAGTGTACTCGCGCGACGGCAAGAAACTGGTATGGCGGGCCAATCATCCGGCGACCCCGGAGGCGCTGGCGACGTACCGGGAGTTCCTGGCGCGGGACCTGGTCTCGCCGATGAAGATGGAGATCTTCGTGGGCGATGCGGACGGCCGGAACGCGAAGCAGATTACCAATTTCGGTTGCGCCAGCTTCGCTCCGACATTTACGCCGGACGGCAAGCAGGTGCTGTTCGCCTCGAACAGGCTGCACTGCGACAGCCATGACTTCGAGCTTTACCTGATGAACCTGGACGGGAGCGGACTCGAGCAAGTGACCGATTTCGGCGGCTTCACGTCGTTCGCCGAGTTTTCGCCGGACGGCCGGAAGCTGGCGTTCACCTCGAGCTACCAGGCCAAGGGGCGCTACGAGTTCAACATCTTCGTGGCGGACTGGAAGTAGGGGCCGGCGCGCCGCTGACGGCCCACCTCATTTTCCTGTTGCTTTCCCACAGAACCAGGGATATACTCATTTGGGAAACCAACAGGAACGCCCATGAGCGAGAAAACGGAAGTCTGGCAGGGCACGCTGGCCCTGATGATCCTGAAAACGCTGGAAGTGCTGGGGCCGCAGCACGGTTATGGGATCGCGCGGCGGATCGAACAGACCAGCCTTGACCTGTTGTCGATTAACCAGGGCACACTCTACCCGGTCCTTCTGAAGCTGGAGCAGGAGGGCTGCATCGCGTCGGAGTGGGGCGCCTCGGAGAACAATCGCAAGGCGAAGTTCTACCATCTGACAAAAGCGGGCCGGAAACAGATTGAATCGGAAGCGCGGCAATGGAAGCAGACCACCGAGATCGTGGGCCGGTTCCTGGACCTGAAGGGGGAGGCGCAATGAAACGGCTGCGCGGCTGGTGGAGAAGACTGATTGGGACGTTGGCAGGGCATCGGCGCGAGACCGAGCTGGCGGACGAGATCGAGATGCATCTCCAGATGCAGACCGAAGACAATCTGAAACTGGGCATGTCGTCAGGGGAAGCCCGGCGGGCCGCGGCGCTGAAATTCGGCGGCATCGAGAGCGTCAAAGAGAGTTACCGCGATCGGCGAGGGGTGCCGGGACTGGCGGCGTTTGGAAGAGACCTGCGCTACGCCTTGCGCTCGATGAGGAAGAACCCGGAGTTTGCCACGGCGGCCATTCTCTCGCTGGCGCTGGGGATGGGAGCGACGACCGCCATTTTCAGCGTGGCCGATTCGGTGCTGCTGCGCTCGCTGCCCTACCCGCGGCCGGACCGGCTGGCCACCATCTCGGTTGACGGAGCGATCAGCGCTCCCTTCTTCGAAGCATTCCGCCACGAATCGCGGTCGGTGGAGCGCGGCGCCCTGTTCACGAGCTGGTACTTCAACCTGGCCGGGCAA
>PMEV01000112.1 GCA_003154855.1 Bryobacterales bacterium | reverse complement strand
AGGCCCTTGGCCGGAACCACCAAATCGGTCACCGTGGCCGTGATCCGCCCCGGCTTGTACTCGCCCGTGACCACCACCAGCGCCAGGTTGGTTTGCGTGTTGCCATTTGTATCCGTGGCCACCAACTGCACCCAGTAGGCGCCGTGCGGTGGCCTGTACCGAGTCCACCCCCACGCCCGGAATGCCGTGGTAGGTGATGGAAGCCGAACCTCAAACGCAGCCAAGCGACGGCGTCATCTCCGAAACCAGCGCGCTCAACATGGCGCGGAACCTCCCGGAGTTTCCCAGATTCTGTTGTACTGACCGACAGGTAGCACTCGCCGTCAACAGCGAGGCAGCTATCACTTCCGCAGCGGCCTAATGCTGCGAACAGTTTCCAGAAAGACTCTCTCGTGCATGGCTCCCTTGGGATCGCCTTTCACGAAGAAGAGGTGCGCAGCGAAAAGCTTCTCCTTGAACTTCCAGCAAATCCTCACGCAATGCTGAGGCTGCTCGTCAGGTGAAAACGTAGGCAGGTCGTAGCTCGTCATGACCGCGCCGGAGACCTCGGCCTCCGGAGGAAACTCAACTGGGGCGATGCTCGGCGCGGGAGAAGGAGCCTCAGCACGCAGATCATCGGCCAAGAAATCTCGCGGGGACCTCAGCCATTTGGGGGAAGACTCAGCCCCCGGCATTTCGTCTCCGGCGACCACGCCAATGGTAGCCCCGCCATTGGGGAGCGACTCCGTTTGTGCAGGAGTCTCGTGAGGAGCAAAGTTGATGAACATCGGAGTGCTGTCGTACATCAAGCCTCCAAACCAGCCTCGTGGAACGGCTATCGAAAAGCCGTATTTCTGACAACTAATGCGTCTGCCAGGGGGTGCTCCTTCACTGCGGGCATGTGCGGCGGACGCCACCAAAATGGCAATGATACAGCATGCGCGGCGCAGATTGATTACCTGGGACATGGGTATGTTAAGTTGTTCTGATCGCCTGGCCGCAGATCGTTCGCCGCGTCGCCTCTCATCCCGGAAAGGAACGTCGCGACGGTTCCCCCAGCGGCCTGGCATGCCGCTTGATCAGCTGGAGTCTTGCCGTAGCAATATGCGGTTCGCCTGGTCACGGTCTTTGGCGGCCAGCAGCCCTTGCTTGTACACTCATTGCCGTTACCGGCGTAGAGCATGGCAACGTTGGTTTGCTTCCAATCGTAGATGTGTATTGCGAGGGTTCGGCCCTCGGCGTGGATCGCACTAGACGGTGATGGGTAGCTGAATCCGGGGCCCAACCCGAAGGGATTGTTATTCTGAAACGCCAAGCCGCGGCCCGACTCCATTGCCGGTATCGCCGCCATGAGCCGCGGATCCACCCCGGCTTTCTTTGCGGCTTTTCCAGCCGAGACAAGATCCGCAGCCATGGTTGGATCCCACCCCAGGAGCTTCGGCGCCGTACTCTGGAGGAATTTGGCGACCTCGTCCCTGAGCGCACGCTCACAGCACTTCGTCTTGGGGCCGCTGGGCGAGCCAGGGCCAGGCGGGCCGGGCGAGCCAGGGCCGGGCGAGCCAGGGTTGCCTGACGGAGAATCGAGGATGCATTGATTTACCTTATCGAAAACATCCTCCGCCGACTGCCCCCCCTGGTCCGGCTGGCCCACCATCCCCAATAAGCAGCTGTTCGGGAAACCCACCGAAATCTCGGGTGGCGGCGGCAGCATCATTGGGTAGTCCGGGTCGAACAGGGCGGCGGTGGTGGGAGTCTCGCCCGTAGGGTCCGCTTGGTCCACCGGGTCCGCCCCGGCATACAGGTACGGGTGCTGGCCTTGGGCGGCTAGCGGATCGGTGGTCAGGAAGCGACCGCTCAGCGGATCGTAATACCGGGCGCGCAGGTAGTAGAGCTTGGTCTCCATGTCGTACTGCTCGCCTTGGTACAGGTACACGTTCGGGGTCGAGCCGGTGCTCGCGATCAGGTTGCCCCAGGCGTCGTAATCGTAGGTGTCGGTTACCGCGCCCGTCCCGTCCATCAGCAGGCGCACGTCACCGTGGGCGTCGTAGCCGTAATAGCTGGTCGCGCCGCCGACGATGGTCTGGCTGACGCGGTCCAGACCATAGACGTACGTTTTCTGCACCGCGCCGCCGACATGCTCCTCGACCACCTGCGGTATTCCGGCTGGGCCGTTGTCGTCCACCAGGTATTGCGTCGTGCCCTTAGCCACGCGGTTGCCATCGCCGTCGTACTGCATCGCGACCGCGCCCGCGTTGAAGCTCGTCAGCCGGTCCAGCGAATCGTACTGGAAAGTCCGGGAGCCAGAAACCAGCGTGTTTCCGTTGGCGTCGTAAGTGGCGCCCACGATGCGGTCGTTCGGATCGTAGGAGAAGCTTTGCGGCGGCAGCGCCGCGAGCGTCGAGGTCAACGACTGTCGGTTGCCCACCGGATCCAGCAGGTAAGAGAGCGCGCCGCTCGGGTTGGTCTCCTGGGTCAGCCGGTACACCGAATCGTAGTTGAAGGTTGTTGTGTCAGCGGTCAGGCGGTTGCCGACCGGCCCGTAGGTGTACCCGTAGCTCGCCGGGGGCGTGCTGGTCACCGGCAAACTCGTAATCCGGTTCATCGTGTCCCGGCTGGGCGTCACGAGCACGGCGTTTGGCAGCGCGACTTGATTCAGGTTGCCCACCGCGTCGTAAGTGTACGTGGTCGTCTTTCCTACCGCCGTTACCGTCTTGAGCCGGTTCATTTCATCGTAAGTGTAGGACGCGCTCGCCCCGTTCACGTTGGACGACACCATGGAGAGCCGGTTTCCGGCCACGTCATAAGTGTACGTCAATCTGCCGACGGGTGTGGCCTTCGTGAGCAGCCGGTTCAGGCTGTCGTAGGAGTAGCTGGTCGTCCCGCTGGCGTCGGTCATCGTGGCCCGCTGGCCAGTCGGAGTGTAGGTGAACGTGGTGGCTGGCTCGCTGAAAAACGCATCCGGCGTCCGAGACAGCAGCCGGTCCATTGAGTCGTAGGCGAAGGTGGTCGTCTTGCCGTTAAAGTCAATTACGCTGGCGGTCGTTCCAGTGGCGTTGTAGGCGAATGTCTCCGCGTTGCCGCCAGCGGGCAGGGTGCGCGAAGCGAGCCGGTTCAGCACGTCATAAGTGAACGCGCTCGCGTGGCCGTTGGCATCGGTCCGCGTGAGCAGGTTCCCGTCCGCGTCGTAGGTGGATTGGGTCACATGGTTCAGGGCATCGGTCACCGAAAGGAGCCTGCCTATGTTGTCGAGGCTGTAATGGGTGACCTGGCCAGCTTGGTCGGTTGAGGCGATCACGCGCCCAACGGCATCGTAAGTGGAGGACTTCGTTGTCCCGTCGGGGCAGGTGGTCGTGGTCAGGCGGCTGCGCGCGTCGTAGGCAAACTGGGTCGTGCGCCCCAGGGCGTCGGTTGACGAAATGCTCCGCCCGTCGGCATCGTAAGCCTGGGTCGTGCTCTGGTTCAGCGCATTGGTGGTCTTCACCATGCGGCCCGCGTTGTCGTAAATGTAAGTGGTGACGTGGCCGAG
>PMEV01000004.1 GCA_003154855.1 Bryobacterales bacterium | reverse complement strand
TTTCCGATCACTCGATCTTCACGTGCATCCTTTCGTCCCGCTCGGTTCACCGGAAGCGCATTTGGCTGTCGCTCCACAGTTTCCTCTTAACAGCCGCCCGGATGAGAATATCCTTCGTGTGTGTTCTCTCCTCCGGCCGGAGATTTTCGACACCGCCTCTGCACAGAAGGAAGCGGAGATTTTGGACGACCTGCGCCATCGTTGCCCGCTACATTCAATCAATGGTCCCGTGGCACTGCCAAGTCCGACGCCCGATATCGATCTCCTTATATCTGACGAGAACTCGGCAACAGTCCTTATCGCGGAACTGAAGTGGATCAGGAAGACGTTGAGGCCCGTGGAAATGACGGACCGCGACAACGATGTCTTGAAAGGAATGGAACAGTTGAAGAGGATTCGCGAGTTCCTCAGCGTCAACCCCGACTACCTTCATTTCCGGGACCGATTGCCCGGGCGAATCACCGATTACGCGCGGATTGAATACTTGCTGGTGGCGCGCGACCACTGGCTTTGGATCGAGCCTGACGATGGACTTGCGGTTGNNGTTCAGGGGATCTCTCGGCCGCAATTGACGAGCTCCTCACGTACGACTGGCTCCCTGTTGGCGGACGGGATTTCCGCATTCAATATGATCGCGCCACGGCAAATGGAGTCTCGCTGGAATTCCAAGTGTACTACGCGCTTTAGACCGGTACGACATCCGACACGCTACAGCGCTGGAAAACCGCCGCCGCGGGGGCGTTTCAGTGTTGCGATCAGCGAAGAACTCGAGATCACTCCCCATAAACGCGCTCGGGTCCGCCGGTCGTCCGGGCCAAGCCGCCGACAGACAGCGGCGGCGCCATGCCGACTTGTGGGTACTGGTCTCGGTCTTCCGTATGGGCCGGCAACCTCTGACCTGCCGACGATCCCGAACCCATAGGCGATTCGTCCTGTTTCGAATACTCCGCGGACTTGAGTGGTCCGGCCCTCACTCGGCTTTGTCTCTGATGCGTCTCTCTGTTTCCTCCGAGAACTCTCCCCACTTCCCCTTGCGAAGCCGGATGTAGCGTTCGCGCTTGACGTAACTCAGTTTGTCGATGTCGGTTTCGGAGTGGGGAACAGCATCCGGCGATTCGGTCAGTTTCCTCAGCGCCTCGACAACACTCTTATGGTCATACTTCGGATCGTCTACGTCCGCCGGAGGCGGCATACTGCGCCAGCCGGGCATGTATTTGTCCCACATGCGCGTAACGAAAAACGCTTCGTCATCGGGTGGACGTCGCGCAAAGCCATTCAGCCCGGTACGCTGAACTTCGTCAGGCAGCGCGGAATAGAGATCATTCAGCTTTTTCAGATCCGCCTTGAGTTCGTCGCCGTGGACGAAGGTTTGGTCCGAGGAAAGAAACAGTGGCACGATCTGGACATGAAAGTTGTCCCGCGATGTGAAGATGGCGCAAAACGGCAGGTAATACAGATAGGCGAGGTCGATCTGGTGGCTGGGCTTTACATTGCGCAGCAATTGCGTGGGGAGGACCAGGCAGAAAAACAGATTGATCGACAACATGAATGTGAAATACGGTAGATGCTCACGAACAGGGGGACGCCTGCGGCAAATCCATTCCTCGACCACAAATTCCGTAGCTTCGGGAACGCGGAGAAGGTCAAGGCCGAATCGTATCAGCCATTCCGGGTCCATGTAATCGATGATGATGTCGGCCATCTGCTTTGCGTCTTCCAACGACTTCGGCCGTCTCCAGTTCCCGCCAATCGCCGTCATGACTTTCTTGATCATGGCTGAAAAATCAATCGCGTTCAGGTCGTTGCGCCAGCGCTTCGCGAACTGCCGTTCAATGTCGAGAAAGTCGCCTTGCGACCATCGCGCCTGGGCTTCTTCCTCGGGTGCGGACCTGAAAATCACCCCCTTCTGCTCGCCGAGCTGCAACAGCTCGCCACCCGGCACGACGGGGCGGCAGATGACTTTGCGGATATCGAACGTCCTGCTGAGTTCGCCTTTCAGTACGTTCATGTGGTGCACGTTGGCCGCTGAGTTCCATTCCGGCGTTCGAGCAGCCAGCGATCCTACAAGCTGCTCCGGCGTGCTCTTGCTGCGGATAGATTTTTCAAGATCAGCAAGGCATTCCACGTAAAACAGTGGCGTGATAGTGCATCGGTAGAAATGGTCCAGAAGGGCGGCTTCATGGATATTCAAGCTCTCCAACGCGGATTTGTCGAAGACGAGGGACGTGCCGCCGCCCGATGCGTAGACGGTGTCCTCGGGCCATGGCGGCTGTGGTGACGGCATATTGTTCGTCTGCGTCGCCGTAGAGATCCTTTTGGTATTGTCCCACGTATGGCGTGGGATCACTCCCGACGAACGCGCCAGGATCGGGTGATCGCACTTGNNCAACGTCGCCTACGCTTCCTTCTGCCGCACGCGTTTCTGAAATCGGTCGGGAACCGTCAGGTGGCCATTCTATGGTTTAGGTCACGTCGGTGTGGCCTACCGGCTCCCCGATTCGCTCCTTTATCTCTCGGAGCCAGGTGCGCGGGTTGGCGCCGTGCATCACGCGGCCGAGAAAACGCAGGCGCTCGGCGATGCCGTCGCGGTTCTTGCGGATGTCATCCTTCGTTGTCGTCGCGTAGACCCGGACGAAGTGGTCGATCTCGTTGGGCTTGGCGAAGACGTAAGTGGCATGCCCAATCTCGGGGACTTCGACAACGATGGCGCGATCAAGGTCGAAGATGTACTCGTCACGGTGCAGATACATCCTGGCGGCGCGGTTGCGGAGTTGGTTGTAGAAGAAGGAGTCGTAGTCCGGCTTCCAGGAAATCTGCGCCACGTCGAAATCGCCAGGAACGCCCAGTTCGTTGNNACGCGCCCGGATTCGCTCCAGCGCAGTGGAGTACTGGCCGAAGCGGTGATGCGCCGTCCTCGCGGCCTGCACCTGATCCTGGATGTCCGCAGGCAGGGTCACGCGTAGGCTGCTGGACAGGGCGGTCGACCAGGAGGTGAGCTGCCACCCGCCGGATCGGAGGCGGCACTTGCCGCTGGTTACGAACGTGGCTTCGATGCCGATCTTGGCGCCCAGGAGGTGGCTCCACTGGTTCCAGGTGGGGTCCGGCGCCAGCGGCAGGACGATGGGATCAAGCAAGACCTCAACCTTGCGGCGGCTGTCGAGGTAAGCGACGTGGTCGTGGAGGAACTCGATACGGCGGAGTGGCGCGCGGAAGTGGCGCTGTCGGCGGTTAGGCAGGAAGGAGAGAATTCGCTGCGCGAAGAAGGTGGCCCGGTCGCGCGAAAGCTCGCCGGCGGTCAGAAGGGCGCCGAAGCCCGAGTAGGGGAACAACGCCGGTGCTTCGGGATCGCTGAGGAGCGCGTCATAGCAGGAACGAATATCGGGCTGCATGAGGAGGTTGAAGGGTTGGTCGAGATCGCGGAGTGCGGGACGGGACGCTTGGCCGGTGCCCAGTTCGAGCCGGCGAACCTTGTAGGCAAGGCGGACATCGCCAGGCGACGCGGTGCGGTCAACGCGCAGAGCCTCGTAGAGCGTGGGCGAGTCCGGCTGCTCGCGCGTGCGATCCGCGCGATAGAAGTAGTCGCGGACGGCGCTTGTGGCGAGATGGATCGAGCGGATGCCGAGCGCGCTGCCGGTGACTTCGGCGCGGAGATAGGACTCCAGGCGTTTGTCCTGCTTGAC
>PMEV01000348.1:4614-4949 GCA_003154855.1 Bryobacterales bacterium | reverse complement strand
CTCGCTCATCGACCGCGCCGCCAAGTGGGGCATCGTCAAGAAGAACACCGCGGCCCGCTACAAGAGCCGGCTCACCGCCAGCTTGAAGCGCTTGGCGGCCTAATACCCGAGCGTGATGCGGCGCAGGTCGCCGATCGTCTCGAGGTGAATCTCGAGGCGATCCGGGGGCCACAGGCCGGGGAAGCGCTCGCCCCACTCAACTAGGAGCACGGCTTCGCGGTCCAGCAGCTCGTCCAGACCCAGGGTGCGTAGGCCACGCGGCTCTTCGATGCGGTAGAGATCGATGTGATAGACCCGGCCGCCGTATTCGTGGATCAGCGTAAACGTGGGGCTCG
>PMEV01000348.1:0-4605 GCA_003154855.1 Bryobacterales bacterium | reverse complement strand
GTGGCGATGAGGCACTTCTCGCCGAGCTCCGCGGCGCCGAGCTGCCCCGCCAGGCCATGCAGGTAGACGGCGGCCGCGACGGCCAGATCGCTCTCGCCCGGGAATTGGGCCAGCAAGCCCGCGATCATGCCGGTCAGGATGTCGCCGGAGCCGCCGGTGGCCAGGGCGGGCGTGCCGGTGGGATTGATCCACACCCGCCCGTCGGGGAAGGCGATGAGCGTGCGGCAGCCTTTGAGGACCAGCGTCACCTGGCGCTCCAGGGCGAAGGAGCGGGCCACGCCGACGCGGTCGGCCTCCACTTCGGCGGCGCTCTCCCCCTTAAGCCGCCCCATTTCGCCCGGGTGCGGCGTCAGGATGCGCACGCGGCCCGCGCTGGAGAACTGGGTCCCGGCGAGAGCATTCAGAGCGTCGGCATCGATCACCATGGGATGCGGAAGCTCCCCCACCACGCGGCGCACCGTCTCCACGGTCTCCGGGGACGTGCCCAGCCCCGGGCCGATAGCGATAACGTCCTTGGTTTCGGCGATCTTCTCGAGCCGGCTGTAGTCGAAGCCGGAGAGTGAAATCGAACGGGTCTCGGTTTCGGGGAGCGGCTCGGTCATGAGTTCGGCGCAGTGCGCGGCGATCGCCGGAATCGCCGCCTCCGACGACGCCACCGTGACCAGGCCCGCGCCAGCGCGCAGCGCCGCCATCCCGGTCATGGCCGCCGCGCCGGTCTTCCCGCCTGAGCCGGCGATTACCAGGACGTGCCCGAAATCGCCCTTGTTCGCTCCAGGCCGGCGCGGGCCCAGCAGGGCGCGGAAGAGTTCCGGCTCGACCAGAGATAGAAAAATGGAATCGTCCTGCTCGTAGAGCGCGGGCGGACTGCCGATGGGAGCGACGCGCAGAACGCCCACCCGCTCGCAATTCGGCGCCAGCACCTGCCCCACCTTGGGCGCGGTGAAGGTGACGGTGTAATCCGCGCGCACGGTCTCACCTTCGGAGCGCGCCGCGTCGCTGGCCAGGCCGGAAGGGATATCGACCGCCACCACCTTGGCCCGCGGGAAGCCCGAATTCACCTCGCGGACCCATTCGAGCATCGGCCCGGCAACCGGCCCCTGCAGCCCCGTGCCGAGCAGCGCATCGAGGACGATGCTGGCGCCGCGCATTTCGGGAGCGATCTCGCTTGCGACGGGGCAGCCGCAGGCGGAGAGCATGCGGAAGTTCTCGAGCGCCTCGCCCTTGAGTTGGTCCGGCTGGGCGGCCAGCGCCACCCACAGCGCCTTCGGCCGGATGCGGGTGTAAAGCTGGCGCGCCACCACCATGCCGTCGCCGCCGTTGTTGCCCTTGCCGCACAGGATCGCGATGCGCTCGCCCGCCAGCGGCGCGAAGGTCTCCGCGAGGAACTCGACCACGCGCTGGCCGGCGTTTTCCATGAGCACGATGCCGGGGATGCCCAGTTCGATGGTGCGGCGGTCCACCTCCCGCATCTGGGCCGCGGTCAGGACTTTCATCAGCGCACCTCCGCCAGCAGCGATTCCAAATCGCGCAGGTGCTCGTGCTCGCCCATGGCGATCAGGAAGTCGCCGGCTCCCAACAAGGCGTCGGCGGGAGGGTTGAACAGCATTTGGCCGTCGGCCCTGCGGATGGCGAGCACAATGACCCCCAGATCGCGCCGGAGCTGCACCTGCCTGAGCGATTTGCCCACCAGCTCGCTTCCCGGGGCCACGCGCACCTGCTCGAGGCCCACGTCCAGCCCGACGTGCTGCGAAGCGACGTCCAGGAACTGCACCACATGCGGCCGCAGCAGCGAGAGCGCCAGATGATAGCCCGCGTGCCGGTAAGGCGCGAAAACGGTATCCGCCCCGGCCCGCCGCAGCTTCTGCTCCGACTGTTCCTCGTTCGAGCGCGACGCCACTTTCAGCTTCGAGTTCAGGCCCTTGGCCGAGAGGATCAGGAAGAGGTTGTCCGCGTCGGTGGCCAGCGCCGCCACCAGGCCCTTGGCCCGCGCGACGCCGAGGTCGATCAGGAGCTGGTCTTGGGTAGGATCTCCCAGCGCGGCCAGCAAGCCCGCCCGGATGGCCTGCTCGACCCTCTCCGGATTGCGGTCCACCACCACCAGCGGTACCCCGGCCCGCTGCAATTCGCCGGCGGCGCTCCGCCCCACGCGGCCAAAGCCGCACACGATGTAATGCTTCTCTAACTTGTCGATCATGCGTTTCACCCGCCGTCTGCCGAAAAACTCGCCCAACTCGAGTTCGATGACCGTCTGCGCCAGCGCGCCGATGGCGAAAAACAGAGTGGTGACGCCGATGACGATCAGAATGGAATTGAAGATCCGCCCCGCCTGGTGCAAGGCGTGGATTTCGCTGTAGCCCACCGTGGTGATGGTGATCAGCGTCATGTAGAACGCGTCGAAAGGCGGATAGTGCTCGATGAGGATGAATCCCACCGTGCCGATGGCCATAACCAGCACGATGGCCAGACCGAGGAACAGGCAACGTCGCTTCAGCCGGCTCATGGCAGCGTCAGATCCTCCTTACCAGCAACAGCGTCATGTCGTCCTGCAATTCCGGGCTACCGGTCCACTCGCGCACCGAATCCATCACCGCCGCGACGATTTCCGCGGTGTCCCGCCCGCAGTTCTTGACCACCACTTCGGCCAGCCGGTCCTCGCCGAACATCTCGCCAAACTCGTTCTCGGGCTCGGTGATGCCGTCGGTGAAGCAGGCCAGCAGATCGCCGGGATCGAGCTGCAGCGAGCTTTCCGCGTACTCGGAGAATGGAAATGCGCCGACCACGGTTCCCGTCACCTCCAGCCGCGAGGGAACGCCGCGATGCACCAGGATGGGCGGTAAGTGGCCGGCGTTGGTGTAGGTCATGTGGCCGGTATCGTCGTCATACAGCGCAAAGAAAAACGTGGCGAATTTCTCCGCCGGCGTGTACGCGAAAAGCTGCTGGTTCAGCCGGGACACCAGCGCCGCCGTAGAAAGAGCGCCGCCGTCGCCCGCCATTTCCCGCCCGGCGCGCAACTGGGTGCGCATGGTGGATTGCACGGTGGCCATCAGCAGGGCCGCCGAGATCCCTTTGCCGGCCACGTCGCCAATGGCCAGCGCGATCATGGAACCCTCGAGATTCAGGTAGTCGTAGTAATCGCCGGAAACCAGGCGCGCCGGCGTGCAGGCCGCGGTGAGCCGCAGGGTCTTCGAGACCGGCGTGCTCTTGGGGAAGAGCTGGTTCTGCACCTCGCGCGCGATTTCGATCTCGGACTGCAGCCGCTCCTTCTCCTTGGCCACCTCGACCAGGCGCTCCAGGTTCTCGGTCATGCTGTTGAAGGAACCGCCCAGCTCGGCGAGCTGATCGTTGCCCTGCACATGGACGCGGTGGGAAAACACGCCCTCGCGCACGTGCCGCGTGCCTTGATAGACGTTGTGCAGCGCGTACGTGATGCTGCGCGTGAGCCGGATGCCGATCACGATCGACACCAGTTCCACCACCATGAACGTCACCACCACGGCCGAGAGGAACCACCCAAACAACGAGGATGCCGTGAAACCCGTTCCCCACTCGCCTTGCTGGCTGAAGATGGTTCGCAAGAAGGCGGAATAGCGCGTCACCACAATCAGCGCCGGGTCCCGCGTATGGCCCGGGGACTCCCAGACCGCCATCTGGATGGGAACCATGTGCGAGATCTGGAAGTCGTACCAGTCCCCTTGCGCCGGGATCGAGTCGGGGCCCGAGGAGGCGAGATCGCGCTTGGCCTCGAAATCGTGCACCGCGATCGCGCCCAGGTGCGGCGCCAGGCTCGACAACATCTGCGGGGTGACCGGAGCCAGCATGGTCACCTCGGTCGTATCGTGAATCGCATGCGCCCACACACAGAGCGTCTGGCCCTTGAGCACCAGGCCCTCGGCGTCCCTCCAGGCCCTGGGCGGCGAGCTGAGGGAACCGTTCTCGGGGTAGCGCCAGGTGGCGTCGCCGTCGCGGATGAGCAGCTCCAGGCCCGGGTTGAGGCTCCCGAAATACGGCGCCAGCCAGCGCGCCCGCTCGGTACGTATCACGGGCGGCGTCCAGGCCAGCCCGCGTGCCACGCCTAACATCGCCTCCGTGCGCCGCTCCAGCTCGGTCGTGATCAGGTAGGCCGCCACCTGGCCGGTGAACTTCTCGCCGCCATAATACAGCAGCAATCCGATCAGCGCGATGGGGACCACCGCAATGAAGAGATAGGCCACCAGGAGCCGGTAGCGCAGCCACCAGATGAGCCTCGTGATCCCCATCAGGATCCAGTGGAACGCCACCAGAACGCCTGCCAGGAATGCGGCGAACGCCAGCAGAATCTCCGTGCTGCCGCCCGGCAGGGCGTACCGGGCGATCAGCGCCGCGAGCAGCAATAGGAGAAAGACCCGCTCCAGGCGGCCCAGCTTCCGCAGCGCGCTTTTGAGACGAACAGCCATAACGGTATCGGCCAAGCGCGCACACATCAAGTGCGCACGCCGTCACGCGGTATTTTACCAGTTAGCGGCGCTAACCGCGCGGCAGGCCATTCCCTCAAGTGCGACACAGAAATGGATACCGACGCTGTTTCTTCGCAAAGCCGGTGGAATCCGAAGTGGGTCGGGATTTCAT
>PMEV01000468.1 GCA_003154855.1 Bryobacterales bacterium | reverse complement strand
GAGGAGCGAACGATGAGATCGATCAAGTATTCACTGTTGTGCTGCGCGCTGCTGAGTCTCGCGGGCGTTGCGCAATTGCGCGCGCAGGACAGAATAGGCTGCAAGGATTCGCCCCTGATCACACGCTTCCCGGGAAGCACCATCGGGNNCTCCGAAGCCGGATGTAGTAAGCGCCATCCAATTATTCCGCAATATTGAAACTGCACTGAAGGCCGCCGGTTTCATCCTGGACTACGAGGCTTCGCCCTCTATCATTACAGCCCATCACGGCACTACCTGGTTCTACCTGAAGGAGCACATAGGCAACAACGGGATGGTCTATATCTATGATGAGACGTTCGTCACGGAAAAGCAGATGACGCAAGAAGTCACGGCCAACGCGGCCACGCTCTCCAGCGAACTGACGGCAACCGGGCACACCATCGTCCCCGGCATCTACTTCGACACCGGAAAGGCCGACGTGAAACCGGAATCCGATGCCTCGCTCAAGGAAGTCGCCAAGGTGCTGCAACAGAATCCCGCACTCAGGCTCTACGTAGTGGGGCACACGGACAACGTGGGAACTCTAACGTCGAACGTGTCNNTATGGCGCCGGGCCCTATGCGCCTGTGGCATCGAACGATTCCGAAGACGGACGAGCGAGAAATCGCCGCGTCGAACTGGTAAAACAGTAAACCGCGGCGCCGAGAGACTGTCGAATGAGAGACGGTCGGCGTCCGCATGGTCTTAATCTTGAGCCCGGCCGCGCTCGCGTCGGCGACTTGGATTGTCGGCGCCACTGGGAAGTTGGACCGAAGTAACTCCCGCCTGCTCGCCAAGCGCCTGCCAACACCGGCCAGATTGCGCCGCTAACACGATTGGGGCAGATAAACCGGCTTGTCGTACGGTGGCCCCACGCGGGCCAAAAATGTGGGAAGTTGACCGGATTACCCGCCGAAAACTCCGAAAATCTGGGCCAGTCGGCGTATGACCGCCTTCGGATTCCGAGGGATAGGGATCGGCGTCCCAGGCTGATGTCGATCACGATTCCGGTGCGGGTTCGAGTCCCTGATGGGATCACCGATCCATTGGGTGGCTCTAGAGAAGATCTTTTAGGCGCGCGCTATGAAATCAATCAGATAGGGCGAGCTTCGGGAATTGAGAATTGGCTCCCCAGGTACCACCCGAACCCGCCATCCTTCGCCTGGACCGGCATCGCGCGCCGGCGTCGCCCGCTGTCGGCCAATGGCCGTCTGCTAAGATAGCCTTGTTTGCGAATCCTCGACGTCGGCTGCGGTATCAAGAAAGCCCCGGGTGCCATCGGTATCGACCGCAACCCGGCCAGCGCCGCCGACGTGCTGTGCGATCTCGACCGCTTCCCGTACCCCTTCGCCGACAGCAGCTTCGACGGCCTCCAGGCCGTGCACGTCATCGAGCACCTGGCCGATGTCATCCGCGCCATGGAGGAGTTTCACCGCCTGGTGCGGGCCGGGGGCCGTGTCCGTCTGGTCACCCCGCATTACACCGACTTCAGCTCCTTCTGCGATCCCACCCACCGCTGGCACCTCAATAGCTTCTCCTTCCGCTATTTCGGAGAGCGCCACGGCGGGTTCGGCTACTATTCCCGCGCCAGATTCCGGGAGATTTCCGTCCACGTCAAGCTACTGGCTTTCTGGAGGATGCTCGGGCTGGAGTTTCTGGTGAACCGCTTCCGGCGCTTCCGGCTCTTCTGGGAGCATTACTGCTGCTACGTGGTGCGAGGAAAGGTCCTCGAGTTCGAATTCGAGGTAGTGAAGTGATCGGCTGGCTGTACCGGCTGTGCGACACCGCCCGCCACCGCGCCCGCCTCCGGAGATGGAACGCGGAACAGGCCACCGGCCGCCGGGGCGAAGACCTGGCTCACCGTTACCTCGAGCGCCGCGGCTTCACAATCGTGGCGCGCAACTACCGGCCGCCCTCCGGAGCGGGCGAAATCGATCTGGTGGCCTGGCACAGCGGCACGCTGGTCTTCGTCGAGGTCAAGTCGCGGACAACGGACGATTTCGGCTCTCCGCTTCGCAACGTGGACCAGGAAAAGCGCACGGCCCTGCTCCGCGCCGCCCGCCACTATGCCCGCCGCGCCGGAGTCCCCTGGGAGCGCGTTCGTTTCGACTTGCTGAGCGTCGTTTTCAGCGAGCCGCCCGCCATCACCCATTTTCCGGATGCTATCGCCCCGATCCAGACGCTATAATTGTCAATTCTCTGGAGGACGCCCTCTGTGCCTGAGTTTCGAAAAGATCCGGTGACCGGCCGCTGGGTCATCATCGCCACCGACCGCAGCCGCCGCCCGGCCGATTTCAATCGCCTGTCGGTAATCCCGAAAGGCGACCGCTTCTGCCCGTTCTGCCCGGGCAACGAGCAGAAGACGCCGCCCGAGGTGCTGGCCTATCGCCAGAGCGGCGGACCCAACGAGCCTGGCTGGACCTTGCGCGTGGTGCCCAACAAATTCCCGGCCCTGCGCGTGGAAGGCGATTTCGACCGCCAAGGAGATGGGCTCTACGACAAGATGAACGGCATTGGCGCGCACGAGGTGATCATCGAGGCCCCCGAGCACAACCTCACGCTCGGCGGAATGACCGACAAGCGCGCGGAAGATATTTTCTGGGCCATTCGCGACCGCTTCCTGGATCTCAAGAAGGACCAGCGCATGCGCTACATCCTGGCCTTCAAGAATCACGGCGAATCGGCCGGCGCCACGCTCGAGCACTCCCATTCGCAGCTCATCGCTCTGCCGGTGGTGCCGCGCCGCGTGCAGGAGGAACTGGAGGGCGCCAAGCGTTACTACGACCTGAAGGAGCGCTGCATCTTCTGCGACATCGTGCGCCAGGAAATCAATACCGGCAGCCGGGTCGTGCTGGAGACCGAGCAGTTCCTGGTGATTTGCCCTTACGCCGCCCGCTTCCCCTTCGAGATCTGGGTGCTGCCGCGCCGGCACTTCTCCCACTTCGAGGATTCCGACATCCCCACCTTCCACAACCTGGGGTGGGTGATGCCCACCCTGTTGCGGGAAATCGACAAGGTGCTGGAACGCCCCGCCTACAACGCCATGATCCACACCGCGCCCTTGCAGGAGCCCAAGCTGCCCTACTATCACTGGCACATGGAGCTGATTCCGAAGTTGACCAGAGTGGCGGGATTCGAATGGGGCACCGGTTTTTACATCAACCCCACCCCGCCCGAGGAGTCCGCCAAATTCCTGCGGGAGGCCGGCCTGGCCTAACCCGCGGGCGATAGGACCGCCCGGGGTCCCCACAGCGCTTCGCGAACGCGGGGGGCGGTTTCAAGCCGGCAAGTCTGCCAGCCCGAACGCCCTTCCAGCCGGACCGTGCCGTCCCGCTCGCCTACCCGGTACGCCATTTGCGCACCGCGGTGGGCGAGGAGACGCTCCAGCGGCCAGTCGGAATCCGCGACCATTTGTATTCCACCCTCCGTACCAATCAGGATGGTAAGGTCTGAGGCGACCTGGCCAGCGCGCGACGCCGACTCCGCTGTCTCAAAAATGCTGCGCGCATTCTCGAAGAATTGGCTCACCCTGATCTCATCGACCCGGGTGGGGATGTTGTGAGCCGGCGTGTCACGCGAGCGTTCACTTGGCGGCGCAGGTGATGTTGTAATCGACCGGGCCGGAGGTTACGTTTTGCGGCCCGTGCTTCCCGTCCGAATCCGTCATCACCGCCAGCATGGATGCGTGCGGAACTTGTGGAGCAACGTTGAATGCCCCTTGGATCGTCACCGTCTTGGTGCCCGCGGAATCGAACTTCACGGTCCCCTCGGGCGAGTGGCTCACCGCCCCGGCCAGGAAGCGGTACCACGCTATTCCCGGTCCATCGGCTGTGATTTCACCGACCAACTGGACATGGCCCGGGCAGGGGCCCGAATATCGCTCGGGAACCAGGCGCAGGCGGACTGCGGTCACCTTCCCTGCTGGCTTGGCCTCCTGGCTCACGGCCGGCGCTCCAGCAGCCATCAGAGAGGTTGCGATAGAGGTTCCTCCGCCGCATGTGTAAGCCGCCGGGACGATGTTCGAAACGGTGATTGGCCCGGGCTTGCCATTCGCTCCCACCATGGCGGCCTCCACTTTGAACTCGCCCCGAATGTCGTGGGCCATCTTGGCTCCCATGCCGGCCCCGAACGAGGGATCGAATTGCAGTTCCTTGGTGCCCTCCGCCCCGAAATCGAAGGTCACGCCGTCCGGGCCCAGGAAGCGGTACCAGATCGTTCCCATCCCGCTAGCCTCGATCGAGGCGCTGAGCGAAAGGTGGCAAGGGCTGGATCGATCCACGGCCACCATCAGTTTCACCGAATTGACGCGTTCGACTCTGGTCTGTGCCGCCGCAACCCCACCGCAAGCCGCCAGGCCCGCGATGACGCCGGCACAAATGCTCAGGTTCTTGGACATCGTACTCACCTCCCTACGCTCTAGGCTCCCCGTGCACTTCCACCTCGTTGGGATCCACTCCTTCGGGCGCCGGCTCGGGCAGGCGTCCGGTCCAGTTTAGCAGCCCCCAGGCCAGCGCCGTGGTGGAGCTGAGAATGCCCGACCACAGTCCGATGAGCCGCGGGCTGTAGTGCATGCTGGCGATGCCCGCCGCGCTCAGGGAGACCAGCATGACGGACCAGGTTAGCGACTCCAGCGTTGCGAACACCCGCCCCCGGTACTCGTCGGGAACGTGCCGCAGCAGTTGCGACATGTTCAACACCGAACTCACCGCCACGGCGGCCCGTGACAGCGCGATGTAGACCAGCGCCAGCCAGTACGGCTGCGCCTGGCTGAACAGCACGTACGCCCCTCCGTGGATTAGGTAGGCGATTGCGATGGCCCGCTTATAAGCCGGGAAACTGGCGCGCTTGCCGAACCAGTGGCCCACCATGCCGCCCATCACCAGGCCAATTCCGGCGCAGCCCCAGATCTCCCCGATGCCCGCCGGGCCGCGGTTAAACACGCGCTCGCCGAAGAGGCTGAACAGGACCTGCGCCGCGCCGCCGCCGCTGGCCCAGCCGATGCTGATTACGCCGATCCCTAAAATCAGAGGCGTCCGGCGCATGTAGCGCAGTCCCTCGACGTATTCGTGCCAGGGGCGCGCCACCTGGGCCTCGGTCAGTGCGGCGCGCTCGGCGCGAAACGTACCTTTGGGCGCGCGCAGTTTCGAGATGGCCCAGGCCGAGAACAGGAATGAGAACGAGTTGATGACGAAGGCCCACTGGTGGCCGAACAGCTTGGCGCTATAACCCGCCGTCACCGCGCCGATCACCAGCGTGCACCACTGCGTCGTCTGGGTGACGGAGTTGACGGTATGCAGNNCCGCTGAGCACGTAGAGCAGCCACGGATACGGCCAGCGCACGGTCAGAACGAACCCCGCGGCAATCACCGCCCGGGCCAGATCGCTGGCGATCATGATGCGCTTGCGATCCATGCGGTCCAGCAGCACCCCGGCGACCGGGCCCGCGAACATCGCCGGAATCGCCCGCGCCAGGAAGACTCCGGCCACCACAACGCCGGAGTGGGTCACCGCCAGCGCCAGGTCGAACACTGCGATGCTGTTGAAGTAGTCGCCAATCTCGCTCACTACCTGGCCGGTCCAGGCGTAGCGGTAGTTGCGGTTCGTGCGCAGCAGTGCGACCAGGCCCGGCATGGCCTAGCCCTCCTGCCGTTTGGCTTCGTTCCAGAGGGCGTCCATCTCTTCGAGCGTCGCCTGGGCGGGCGTTTTGCCGGCCTCCCGCAGACTCCGCTCCACGTAGCCGAAGCGCTCCCGGAACTTGCGGTTGGTCCGGCGCAGCGCCTGCTCGGGNNTCCTCATCCAGTTTCTCGAGCACCTGGCCGGCGTTGGGCCAGTCGAATCCAACCCCCGCCGCGCGCGAGGTGAGCTGCGACGCCTCGGCCAGCGCCGGCAACGACCGCGGAACGGACCCCAGCAGCTCCGGGGTCTGGCTCTTCTCCGCTTTCTCCTGGGCCTTGATTTCGTCCCAGCGCAGCTTCACCTCTTCCGGCGTCTTCGCCGTCCCCGAGCCGAAAACGTGCGGGTGCCGGCGCTCCAGCTTCTGGTTGATGGCGTCGAGCGAATCCTCGATCGAGAACAGCTTCTGCTCGGCGGCCATTTGCGCGAAGAAGACCGCCTCCAGCAGCAGGTCTCCCAGTTCTTCGGCCAGCCCGCGCCAGTTGCGCGCGTCGATCGCGTCCAGCACTTCGTAAGTCTCTTCCAGCAGGTACGGTTTGATGCTGTCGAAGCTCTGCTGGCGGTCCCAGGGGCAGCCCTCCGGGGAGCGCAAGCGCGCCATGATTTCGGTCAGCCGCTGGAATTTGTCGCCGGCGCTCAAGGAGTTTTCAGTTTAGCAGAGGGCCGCCGGGGCGCTGTAGAATATGACTTGATGGCTGACTCAGATACCCCTACACCAGAACCGGCCGAGCAGGATTTCCCGCTGCCCCCGGCGAGCTTCGACTACCTCGTTTTCACGCTCCGTGCCCAGGCCGAGATGCAACTCGGGCTGCTGCACTTCGGCGAAGAGAAAGACCGCCCCGAACCGGATCTCCGCATGGCCCAGCATGCCATCGACCTGATGGGCATGCTGCTCGAGAAAACCCGTGGCAATCTCAGCCTGGAGGAGCAGCGCTACCTGGAGAACTCGCTCACCGAGCTGCGCTTCCGCTACGTGCAGATCGCCGAGGAAAAGAAGCCCAAGTAGATGATCTCCGCCGCGGCCTGGCCGGTGATCACGGTTCTCGGTTCCGGCACCAGCGTGGGCGTGCCGACCATAGGCTGCCACTGCGCCGTGTGCACTTCCAGCGATCCGCGCGACAACCGGCTGCGCCCTTCCATCCTGATAACGTACGGCGGACGCAACGTCCTGATCGACACCACGCCCGATTTCCGCCAGCAGGCCCTGCGCGCCCGGCTCGACCGGCTCGACGCCGTCCTGTTCACCCACGCCCACGCCGATCACATCATGGGCCTCGACGACGTGCGCCCCTTCAACTACCACCAGACCGCGCCGATCCCCGTCTTTGGCTGTCCGGATACTATCGCAGCCGTGCGCCGGATCTTCGAGTACATCTTCGCGGATCGGAAGAACGAATCGCACGTTCCCCGGCTGGAGCTGCATACGCTCGACGGCGCTCCCTTCGATCTGTTCGGCCTGGAGTTCGTCCCCATCCCTCTGCGGCACGGACGCGCTTGGATCTACGGCTACCGGTTTGGCGCCGCGGCCTATCTCACCGACCACAGCGCCATCCCGGAAGAATCCATGGAGAAGCTGCGCGGACTGGACGTGCTGTTTCTGGACGCGCTCCGCTATCGCCCGCATCCCACGCATACCACGGTGGACCGCGCGCTCGAGCACGTGGCGAGACTGGCTCCGCGCCGGGCATTTTTCACGCACATCTGCCACGATCTGCCGCACGCCGAGACCGAGAGCCGCCTTCCCGACGGGGTGCGTCTCGCCTACGACGGCCTCGAGATCGCCGTGGGAGGCGCTCGGTGATCTTCCGGAGCATTGAAGAGGCGGCCGGGCGGTTCGGCCCTTGCGTGCTGACTATCGGCAACTTCGACGGTGTCCACGCCGGCCATCGGCGCATTCTGCGCCGCGTCGTCGAGGTGGCGCGCGAACGCGGCTGGAAACCCTCCGCGCTGACCTTCCATCCGCACCCGGCCTGCATCGTCGCTCCCCAGCGCGTGCCGCTCCTGCTCTCCACCCCCGAGCAGCGCGCGGCAACCATGCTGCAGGAAGGCATCGAGCAGGTGCTCATTCTGCCATTTACCCGCGAGATTTCCCTGCTCGAGCCCTCGGAATTTGCCGGCCGCGTTCTTAGCCAGGCCCTGGACGCGCGCGCTATTCTGGTCGGCGACAACTTCCGCTTCGGCCACCGCCACGCGGGGGATACCCAACTTCTGGCCAGGTTGGGAGATCGATTCGGTTTCATTGTCGAGGCCATTCCCGCCCTTCGACTGCGCGGCCGCGTGGTTTCCAGCAGCGAGATCCGGCGCCTGGTTGCCGCCGGCAACGTCAGCCTGGCCGGACGCCTGCTCGAGGCCCCATTCGCCCTCCAGGGCGAGGTTGTCACAGGCCAGGGCATTGGCTCGAAGCAGACCGTGCCCACGCTCAACCTGGCCGCTCAAACCGGCGTGCTGCCGGCGCTTGGCGTGTACATCACGCGCACCCACGACCTCGCGAGCCAGCGTGTCTGGCCCTCCGTCTCCAATGTCGGCTATCGCCCCACTTTCGGAGGCGACGAGCTCACCGTCGAAACCTTCCTTCTCAATCCCCTCGACGGAGCCACGCCGCCTTCCATCCGCGTCGATTTTCTCCTCCGCCTCCGCCCCGAGCGTAAGTTCCCCACGGCCGGCGCGCTGAAAGCTCAAATCCTCCGCGACGCAGCCCGTGCCAGAACCTATTTCGGGCGTACAGACCGCGGCGTGACGCGGTGAAGGATTTTATGGTAATCTCGCATCTCCGGGAGAGTTATGGTTCTACCACATACGTTTCTTAACGCGTTGCTGCTCATGATGCTGACGATGTTTTGCTGGGGCTCATGGTGGAACAGTTACAAACTCGCGGGAAAGTGGCGGTTTGAGCTGCTCTATTGGGACTTCATTCTGGGCGTGATGGTGGCGGCGGCGATTGCGGCGTTCACGTTCGGGAGCCTGGGTTACGACGGGTTTCTCTTTAGCGACGATTTGATGCGGGCGGGCCGGCGGAACATGGCGATGGGCATGGGCGCCGGGGCGATCTTCAACTTGGGGAACATGCTTCTGCTGGCGGCGGTGTCGGTGTCGGGGATGTCGGTGGCGTTGCCCGTGGGGCTGGGCACGGCGCTGATCGTGGCCGCAATCTGGAGTCAGGCGAGCCACCCGCAAGGCAATCCGACGATGCTGCTGACCGGGTTGGGACTCGTGCTGGCCGCGGTGGTGGTCAACACCTACGCCTATCGGCGCGTGGCGCTGGTCAAAGCGAGGCAGGCCATAAAGATGGGAAAGGGAAGAGTGAACATTCCCACAGTGGGCTGGAAGCCGACGGTGCTGGCCGTGGTGGGCGGCCTGCTAGCGGGCTCCTTCTACCCGCTGGTGGAAACCAGCCAGGCCGGGGACGCGGGGCTGGGCCCCTACGCGATCGCGTTTATGTTTGCAGCCGGGATTTTCTTCTCGACGTTCATCTACAACCTGTTCTTCATGAACCTGGCAGTACAGGGTAGGCCGGTCGAGATGCTGGAATACTTGAAAGGCACGCTGAAGCAGCACGCGCTGGGGCTCGCGGGAGGCGTGCTGTGGGCGGTGGGAGCGATTGCGAGTTTCGTGGTGGCGAGCGCGCCGGAAGCGCATCTGGAGCCGGCTTTGACCTATGGACTAGGGCAGGGCGCGGCCGTGGTGGGTGCGCTGTGGGGCCTGCTGGCATGGAAGGAGTTTCGCGACAGCGACGCGCCGGCGAAAATCCTGATGGGAACGATGGCGATCCTGTTTGCGGCAGGGGTCGCGCTGGTATCGGTAGCCCGGCTCTACCCGTAAAACTTGCCCGCGCGCCCGCCTTTCAGCGGCACGCGCGACTCGCTGCGCCATCGACTGTTGGATACTGGATAGTATGCCATTCGTGCCGGTTCCGGAGGCTGTCGAGGAGATTCGTGCGGGTCGCATCCTGGTGGTCGTGGACGACGAGGATCGGGAGAATGAAGGAGACCTCACGGTGGCGGCCGAGAAGGTCACCCCCGAGATCGTCAACTTCATGGCCACGCACGGGCGGGGTCTGATCTGCCTGGCTCTGACCCCGGAGCGATGCGACGAGTTGCACCTGCATCCGCTGGCGCCGCACAACACGTCGCGGCTGGGGACGGCATTCTACGAGACCATCGATGCGCGGGAAGGCGTGAGCACGGGGATCTCGACGGCCGACCGCGCGCGGACCATTCAGGTGGCCATCGATCCGGCGGCGCGGCCCAGCGATCTGGCCAGGCCGGGGCACATCTTTCCGTTGCGCGCGCGGGAAGGCGGAGTGCTGGTGCGGGCCGGGCAGACCGAGGCGGCGGTGGACTTGGCGCGAATGGCGGCCCTGAGCCCGGCGGGCGTGATCTGCGAGATCATGAACCAGGACGGCACCATGGCCCGCGTGCCGGAACTCACCGAGTTCTGCCGGCATCACGGGCTGAAGATGATCTCGGTGGCCGAGTTGATCCGCTTCCGCTTGCAGCACGAGCGGCAGATACGGCGCGTGGCGGAGGGATCGCTCGAAACCGCCTCCGGCCACTTCCGCAGCATCGCCTACGCCACCTCCACGGACCCGGACATTCACCTGGCGCTGGTGAGTGGAGAGTTGGGCAAGGGCGAGCGGGTGCTGGTGCGGATGCACTCGCATTGCGTGTTCGGGGACGTTTTCGGGGCGGCCGGTTGCGATTGCCAGCGGACGCTGCGGGAATCCATGGAGCGTATCGCCAGAGAGGGCGGAGTGCTGGTCTACCTGCACCAGACCGGGCCGGGCATGCGGCTGGCGGAGAACCCGGGCAACCTGGACCGGATACTCGCGCACGGCCGCGACTTCACACACTACGCCGACCCGGATGCCCAGAGGCTGCTGCAATACGAAAGCGGGATCGGCGCGCAAATCCTCTCGGACCTGGGCCTGCGCACCATCCGGCTGCTGACGAACCACCCGCGGCGCGTGATCGGGCTGGAGGCGTTTGGGATTACCATCGTCGAACAGGTTCCCATCGCGGTTTGAAAGGTCAGGCTAGGTAGAGTGCACGAGCACAATCACACGCACGACGCCGGCAATGTCCTGATCTGGAGTCTGGGGCTGACGGCGGCGTTTGTGGTGGTGGAAGCGGCCGCGGGCTTGCGGGCTCACAGCCTGGCGCTAGTGGCCGACGCGGGGCACAACTTCACCGACGCGCTGGCACTACTGCTGGCCTGGTTTGGAGTCTACTTCGAGCGCAAGCCGCCGGACGAAAGCCGGACCTACGGCTATCAGCGGGCGGGAGTCCTGGCGGCCTTCGTCAATGCGCTGGCCCTGCTGGTTCTGGCCGGCTACATCCTCTTCGAGAGCGCCCAACGGTGGCGCGAGCCGCGGCAGGTGAACCAGACCATCATGCTGGCCGTTGCGGCCCTGGCGCTGGTGGTGAACGGCGCGATCATGCTGGGCTTGCGCCGGAGGCGTGGCCACGACATCAATTTGCGGAGCGCCTGGGCGCACATGTTCGGGGACGCGGTGGGCGCGCTGGGCATCGTGATTGGCGCGCTGATCATCCGGCAGACCGGGTGGGTGAGGGTGGATCCTCTGCTGTCGGCGCTGATCGGGCTCCTGATCGTGTGGACGGCCTGGGCCATCATCCAGGAGTCGCTGAACATTCTGCTGGAGGGGCTGCCGCGGGGCCTGAAACTTAAGGCGGTAGTCGCGGCGATGCGGGAAGTGGAAGATGTGCTCGACGTACACGACGTGCACATCTGGAGCCTGGGGTCGAGCACGCGGGCGCTAAGCTGCCATGTGCTGATCCAGGACGTGCCGCTCTCGGCCAGCGACTCGATTTTGCAGCGACTCAACGCCATGCTCGAAGAGCGGTTCGAGATTCACCACACCACGGTGCAGTTCGAGCACGTGAGCTGCCCGGGCTGCGCGATGGAGCAGGACTGAGCCCGATTTCCCCAAGGCTGCGGTTCAGATGACGTCGGCGAAGCTTCTCTTGAGCTTGTAGAACCAGGCATGGCCGGCGAAGAACAGCACGGCGGAGATCACCCACAGTTTCCACAGCGGGCCGAAGGACGGAGCGCGGGCCTCCAGGAAAATGTCGCGGTAGGCGTGGACCAGAACGAACATGGGGTTCTTCGAGAGGATCGCCAGCGCCCGGGGCGGCAGGGATTCCACCGGGTAGCAGATGGGCGTGAGGAAAAACCAGAGCGTGAGCAGAAAGCCGTTGATCTGGCCCAGGTCGCGGACGTAGACGCCGAGGGCAGCCAGAAACCAGCAGACGCCCAGGGTGAACAGCAACTGGGGGACCACCAGCACGGGCAGCCATAGCACGCTAGCGGGGACGGCGCCGCGGGCCAGCAGCAGGCCGGCCAAAAAGATCACCAGCGCAAAGGCCTCGGTGACCAGCGCGGCGGCGGCCAGGTTCACAGGAAGCGTCTCCAGCGGGAAAACCAGCTTCTTGACGAAACTGCGGTACTCGAGCACCACGAAGGGGGCGCGGCCGGCGGCCTCGCTGAAGGCCAGCCAGGGCAGCATCCCGCAGAGGAAGTAGAGGACGAAGCCGGATCTGGAAGGATCCCCGTGGAACCTGGCCCGCAGCACGATGCCGAAGACGAAGAAATAGGTCGTCATCAGCATGAGCGGGTTGAGAACGGTCCAGAAAACTCCGCCAAACGAGCCACGGTAGCGGCCCAGGATGTCGCGTCGCACCATGGATCGGATCAGGGCGCGGTGGCGCCAGACGATGGCCAGGGGATACTTGAAGGCGCGCCCGACAGCTCGCAGGAGGCCGCGCCGGTGCAGGGCGCCCAAGGTAGTCATCGTGCCGCGCGCGAGCCGTGCCTGGCCGTCTTCCACCCGTGCGTCGATCAGCAGGAAAGGCAAACCCTCCCGATAGTGCCAGCAAACGTCTTCCCGCATCGAGGAGACGAAAACCTGGTAGCGGCCCGGTTCGCCGGGCAACTCCACCACGATTTCGGCTTCCGTGGACTCGCCAGGAGCCAGCGGGCGGGTGAGCGGCGTGCGCGGGCCATCCACGACCAGCGTCCCGGTATCCGGGTCGAGAATCTGGTAGCCCACGGCGTAGCCATCCTCCGGCTTCCAGGTTTCGCTCGAGGTGTTGACCGCGCGGAACCGGGCGCGCACGACCAGCCCCTGCTGGTCGAGGCGAATCCGCGAGGCGTTCATTCTTTTCCGCCGTACAGCCAGTCCGGATAGCGGCTGAGGATAGGACCAGTTTTGCGGCCGACCGCGTAAATGCCCTCGTCGCGCAGCTCCGTCGAGTACTCGTAGCGCTCCAGCAGCCGGCGCACCCAGGCCAGCTCCGGCCGGGGCTGCTCGTAAAACGGTCCGGTTTCCAGTAACGAGACCTCGAAGCCCGCGTCCCGCAGCAGCAGCCGGATCTCGAAGGGCGTGTATTCGCGGCTGTGGCGCGGGTCGATTTTGCCCTCGTCGTCCGGCCGGATGTACTGCGGGAACAGGCCCGGGTTGTACCCCTGCAGGATGGCGGAGATGGCGCGCAGCGAGGCCAGATTGGGAGTGGTCAGCACCAGGTGGCCGCCGGGACGCAGGATGCGGTTCACCTCGGCCATCATGAACATGGGATCGACCGAGAGGTGCTCGAACAGCTCGCAGCAGAGCACGGTGGCGAAGTAGCCGTCCGGGTAAGGGAACACGTCCTTTTCGGCGTCGAACAATTCGAGATCCATCTCGAAGCGCTCCCCATTGGCGGAAGTGACTTCGCGATGTTCGACCACGCCGAGCTTCCCGAAATAGCAGCCGCGCACTTCGCCGTAACCCAGTCGCTTGCCTAACGCGGGGGCGATTTGCAGGTAGGTGCCCATCTCGAGCACGCTGTCCGAGGGCGCTCCGGGCGGCGTGATCTCGAGCGTTTTGGTGAGGCGCGCCAGGTGCGCATCGACGTAGGCACGGAACAACGGCTCGCGGGGCGCCCATTCGAGGATGTCGCCGGGCGAGGGCGGGGCAGCGGGCGCCTCCGGTTCCGGACTGGCGGCGGCCGGTGGATCGGCCATGGGGGCGGTCGCCAGATCGGCCACGGGAGCGGTGGCCAGATCGGCCAATGGCCTCCCCGCGACCACCGATTCCAGAAATGCGGCGTACTTGCGCGCCACCAGCTCCCAGGTGCACTCGCGTTCCACCCACTCTCGCGCGCGGTTGCCAATCTGGCGGGCCACTTCCGGGCGCGAGACCAGCAGGTTGAGGAACTCGAAGATCTGGTCTTCCTCGGTCTGATCGACGGGAACTTTCAGGCAGACATCGTCGGGGAAATCGCGAAACGACCCGATGTCGGAGACCAGCACCGGCCGCGCCAGGCCCATCGCGCGGAGCAGGCTGCCGGAGCTTTCACCGACGGTGGGGTAGCGGAGGTTGAGGACGATGTCGCAGGCGGCAATGTGCTCGACGAAATCCTGGATGGGCATGAAGCCCAGCACCCGGACGCTGGCCGTGAGACCCAGAGTGCGGATGAGCGATTGAACGGGGAAATCGGGGTGCGTCTCGCCGGCCAGGATGAACTTCGCGCGCGGCTCCAGGCGCAGCAGGCGGCGAAAGGCGCGCAGGGATTCGGCGATGCGCTTGTAGGGCTTGAGGAAGCCGAAGATTCCAATCAGGGGCGTGGATTCCTCGATGCCCAGCCGCTCGCGGCAACCCCAGCGGTCGGCGGTCTGGACCCAGGCGCCGTGAGGGATGCGCGCCATGGGGCCCTGGAAGCCGGCGGCTCGGATCCGGTCGAAGACGCATTGGCTGTGGACGATAACCGCGCGGGCGCTTTCGAGCACGCGGCGAATCATGGGCACACCGTCGTAGTCCGGCCCTACCTCCAGGGCGCGGACCCGGCGCGCGTAGGCCAGCGCGGCTGCTCCGCCCTCGTATTCCACCTCGCGCAGGTAAGCGTCCCAATCGTCGCGGCGAATGGTCAGGCCGGCCATCAGATGATGCAGGTTGGATTCGTGCATCACCACGACTCCAGGATGCCGCAGGGCCATCCGGTAGACGAACTCGTGATAGGGGTTGTTGCCGAGCTGGTAGAGCAGGAGGTCGAATGCCGAGGGATCGAACGCGGCGGGCTCCCGATCGAAAACCTCCACCTGGTGAAGCCGGGCCAGCGGTTCAAGCAGGGCGGCCGAGTAATCCGCGATGCCGCTCTTGGAAGGCGGCATGGGCGAGAAGAACCCGAGACGCATCTCAGCGCACCAGTTCCAGCGAGAAGACCCCGGACTTCAACGGGACGCGAATCATGAGCGGCGTGCGGGCGGCGTCGTGCGCCACGAACAGATCGAAGGTAGTCTCGGAAGCCGGGCCCTTGAGCGAGCCGCGCACGCGCTCCGCCTCCTCGCGCCGGTCCTTCACCTTGATGGTCTCGGTGCCGCCGCGCTCGAGCCGGAGCTGGTAGGGCGCCCCGAAGAAGACGGTCTGCGGCGGCGGCAGGCGGCCCTGGCCGAGCTCCCGGCGAAGGAAGTAGAAGAACGATAGCGCATCCCTGGCGCATCCCGGCGCCGGAATTTCGGACTGGCCTCCTCCGTCGCTCATGGTGAGCCGCGTGGCGACGCCCTTCTGGGCGTCGAAGTCCGTTCTCTCCTCGGCCTTCCTCGTGCCGTGCGTCGAGGTCTTCACCAGTTCAACCGAACAGAACTCCCCGGCGGCGGTGGACTGATAGGAGTCGCTGACGATGAAGCCCGGGATGGCGGCGTCCAGCGACAACGCGAACCGCCAGCGCCCGCCCACGCGCCTGGATAGGAATTGCGCCTCGCCCAGGGAAAGGCCGTTGGGCCCGTTCACCGAATAGCGCAGGCCCTCGTCGGCGAAGGGCGGGGGCGGCGCCTGGGAGGGCTGCGTCGGCCGTGCGGCCTGTGCCGGGCCGGGCGCCGGTGGGGCTTGGGGCGCTTGACCGAAGGCCTGGGCCGAGGCCAGAAAAGCGGCGAGAGAGATGGGGAAGAGCTTCATGGATCCGAAACCGATACGGGCGCCGGACGCTCGCGACGGAGACCCGAGTGGCTGGCGGCCACGTCGTAGTAGACTTCCAGGGTTTTCTCCGCCGTCTTGCGCCAGTTGAATTGGGTGGAACGCTGCATGCCGATCTTCTCCATGCGCAGCCGCAACTCGGGGTGGCGCACCAGGTCGAGCATGGCGCAGGTCATCTCCTGGGCCGAGTGAGGGTCGAACAAAACTGCGGCGCCGTCGGCGACCTCGTGCACGGCGGAGGTGTTCGAGCAGGCCACCGCCCTGGCGCAAGCCATGGCCTCGATCACCGGCAGGCCAAAGCCCTCGTAGAACGAAGGGAACACGAAGAAATCGCAGGCGTTGTAGAGCTGCAGCAGACTGCCGTCGTGAACGAAGCCCGTGAACTGGATGCGGTCGCCCAGCCCGGTCTCCTCCGCGGCGCGGCGGACCTCGCCGCCACGCCAGCTCTCCTTGCCGGCCAGCACCAGGCAATGCGGCAGCTCGGGGCAGGCGCGGAGCATCGCGGCAAAGGCGTGTATCAGGCCCACCTGGTTCTTGCGAGGCTGCAAGTCGCCAACCGTGAGAATGAAGGGGGAGTGGATGCGAAAATGGGAGCGCACCCAGGCCACGGCAGCCTCGCGGGAGGTCGGCTGGAACTCGCTCGCCGCGGCGTTCGGGACCACCACGATCTTGTCGCCATTGATGCCGTAGGCGGCGCTGATAGCGGAGCGGGAGAACTCGCTCCCGGTAATGATCTTGGCCGCGCAAGACACCGTGCGCCGTACGGTCAGCCGCAACTGGGTGGCGCGGGATGGCGTGAAGTATTCCGGATGCTCGATGAAACTCACGTCGTGAACGCTCACCACCACCGGGACCGGACAGTTGATGGGCGCCGTATACTGCACATGCAGCAGGTCCGGCTTGTCCCGGCGAACACGGCGCGGCAGATCGAATCCCAGGCGAACAAAAGGATTGCGAGACACCCGCCGTTGGCTGAAACAATGCGGCACCAATTCGGCCGCCTCCGGGACCGACAGGTAAGCGATGAACTCCGCTTCATCGTCGGTGGCCGCAAACGCGTTCAGCAGGTTGCGGATATAGACTTCGTTCCCGGTGAGGTGGCACCCGATCGCATGAGCGTCTACAGAGAAGCGCATTCGGCTTTCTTACAGTATAGCGGGGAAAGCACCCCCATTTTCGGGTTCTTTCGCTCAGCGCACAAAGTGCGGCAGCTCGGCCGGGATCTCCATAGCCAATTCGACCAGGCCCCGGTAGTCCCCGGCGACGTACCACGGGGATTGGTAGATCAGCTTCCAGACGCCGTTCTTCTCGATGGTGTACACGTTGGGGCGGCCCGAACGCAGCAACTCCTGCACTTTCGTGCGGGACGGCTCGGGATGGCAGTCCAGCAGATTCGTGCCGATCAGGGCCGCGCCTCCGCTGCTCTGGTAGGTTTCTGTGGCCTTGGCGTTCATGGCCAGAATGAGGCCCTCCGCGTCGCAGACGATCACGGCTCCCGGGAATTCCTCGATCCAGTTCAGCGGTTCCATGGCTACGTTTCTGTGTTCTTCCTCCTCGACTATCTTAGCGGACTCAACCGCGCCGCTACTCGCTCGCGCCCGCGCTCAACTGGCTGGGCGAGTGCGGCCCCTCTTGTGGTAAGCGAGCAGCATCAGAGCGTCCGCGGCCAGCCGGGCGAATCAAAAACATCCCGCGCGTGCAGGACGATTGCCGCACAGCGAAGCCCTTCTCTTCGCTAGTAGCCGAGGGCAGCGTGGTTGCTCTGCCACCAGGCCTTCCAAAACGATAGGTAGGTGGATTCATTCTTCTCGAGAAACTCTATGTTCATCGGGAAGTGCTGCTCCGTATCGGCGGTTCGGTAGGGGCTGTTGGGCTGCGACTGCAAGAAAGAGAGGCTGGGTACCCCATCCTGGGTCTGCACGGGGAGCCCATTGGCGAAGGATCCAAGGCCGCGGACCGACTCGGCGCGCAGTTCCGGGTCCGCGTCATCCATGAGCCTGGCCAGGTACGGCAGTGCCTCCTTGGTGTGGATTGCCGCTAGGGCAAATGCCGCGGCTCGGCGGAAGGGCAGGCTGCCGTTCTCGGAGTCAACCACGATCTGGCCGAGGATGCCAACCGAGGTCGGATCGGCCGCGCGAAACCAGTACTGCAGGCTCTGAACCAACACGCCATTCTCCAACGCGGGAGCTTCGAAGGACGATGCGGCTTGAGCGGCCGTCCTCAGCGCAGCGGTGTTACCCGCACGAATCTGCCCCGCCAACCCCAGGGCCCGCAGGCACGTCTCGGTGGAACCCGCCCAGCGCTGGTACAGCACCTGGATCACGGGAGAGTTGAGTTGATCCAGCGCTCCGTTGTGAAGATATCCGAGGCGACCCGCGCCGCAGCCGGCGCTCTCGATCGCCGCGCCCATTTCGGAAGCAAGCGCGTCCACCGGCGAAGCTCCTGGCGCGTAGGAGTATGCGCTGGCAATCGGACCGGGCGGCTCCGGAAAATATGTGTCCTGGAACCCCGTGGCTCTCTGCATCACAGGCAGCAGCACCCAGCCGTTGTCGGATCGCGTGAGAAACAGAAGGCCAGTGCCTGTAACATACTTCGCAGCGTCGGCAATTGCATGCATACCGCCGGCCTCCCACTCCCAGGTCACGGGAATGCTCTTACCAGCCACACCGCCGTTGCCGACGACCACCCTTTGCACCTGTAGGGAGAAGGCGATTGCGGTGCCGGCCACGGCGCCGCCGCTGGCAGTGCCCACGACGACGAGATCCGCCGTCTGCTGTAAATATTGCAGGGAACGGGGGAAACCCGCCGCGCGTGCATTGCCCGCAGCAAGCAGGAGCCCGACCGTCGCACACAGGCTCGACATTCTCATGGTCGGCTCCCTTTCTTAGCGCTAATCATCCGTGGATTCATCGCACCGAGAGCCGGCATGCCCCAGTTGTTGTGGATGCCGCGCCGTCAGAAACTGAGTCTGGCGCTCAACTGAAACTCGCGGCCCGGCGTGGAAGCCTCGGTGATGGTGCCGAATTGCGGTGTGTTGACGAAGCGGTTCGGCGTGCCCCAGTTCGAATGGTTCAGCGCATTGAAGCCCTCGGCGCGCAACTCCATGCGGAGTCTTTCGGCCAGCGCGAAGGAACGCGCCAGGGCGAGATCCATGGTTTGCATGCCCGGACCGTAGACGGTGTTGCGTCCCACGTTGCCGAACGTGTATGCGGCGGGAGTGGCGAAGGCAGCCGGTGTGAACCACGCCGCCGTTGTGCCCGTGCCCGGGCCGAAAACCGGCGCTCCCGTATAGTTCGCGCGGATCGCGTTCTCGCCGACCAGCGTGCCTGTGTTCGCCGTGTCGCCGAAGACGGATATGGTGAAGGGGAATCCGGACTGCACCTGGTAAATCGTAGAAAGCTTCCAGTTGCGCGTGACCGCTCGTGTCCAGTCGGTTGCCGTCAGCGGATGCACGTCGTACACGGCGCTGAGCGAGAGCCGGTGGCGAATATCGCAGGAGGGCCCTTTCTCCGCTTCCAGGTCGCTGTCGTTCTGGGGGATCGCGGATTCCGCCATGGGAGACCGGAAGTCGGGAGCGTTGGACAGGTTCTTTGCGAACGTGTAATTGACCAGCAGACTCAGCCCATGCGAGTACCGCCGCCTCAGATCGCGGTAAGCGGCGTCGTACCAGCTTCGCGCGGTGTTCTGCAGCAGGTTCACGGCGCTCACCGGAAAAGTCGCGCTCGCCACCGCGATGTCGGCCGGCAGCACCGTGCCATTTACGAAGGTGGCATCCTGATAGGGCCGGCGGGTTTGCAGAGTCCCCGGTCCCGGAGGAGCGTTGTTGATGAGGTCCGAGCGCTGCAGATGGAAGCCGCGTTCGCCGTGATAACCGGCCTCCAGCGTGGTATCGCGCTTCAGGCTTTTCTCGAAGGATGCGCTCCACTGCTGCACATACTGCGACGGCGCGTGCGGATCGAAGGCGGAGAAACTCACCACCGTCTTGCCCAGCACCGGCTGCGGAAAGTTAAACCCGGCGATCTGCGGCGTGAAGTTGTTGCTCTGCTTCGTGATCGGGAACAGGACGGGGACGTTGTGCAGCTCGTTGCACCATGTGTTCATGTCGATGGGAGTGTAGAAGATGCCATAGCCGGCGCGAAACACAAGGCCCGCTTGCTCGAAGTGATGCGCGATGCCGGCGCGCGGCGCGAAGCGCAGCTTGTTCGTGTACATCAGGCCGCGCGGCAGGCCGTCCTGGCCGCCGATGAACGCCATCAATTGGCCGTTTTCCTGCATCAGATTGCTCCACGGCTGCGAAGCGTCCGCCAGCGGCGTTTCGATTTCGTAGCGCAAACCGATGTTCAGGGTGGTGCCCGTAGTCAGGCGCCAGGTGTCTTGAGCGAAGGTATCCCCGCCCCAGTTGCGCAGGTTCATGCTGGGCACGCCGGCCTGAAGCTGCTCCGACGCGGGAAGGCCAAGCAGAAAACTGGCCAGCGCGGAGCCCGTGCCGTCGTTGGTGGCGGTCTGGGTGGTGAAGCCGGGGGTGAATTGGTAGTACCCCCGGCTCTGCACCAGCGCCCACATCGGCCAGATGATGCGCCGGAAGCTGCCGCCGAACTTGAGGCTGTGGGCGCCCTTCTGCCAGCTCAGTGTTTCGCGAGCCTCGAAGGTGGTGTTCCACTGGTCCATCGGAGTGGCCTGCCAAAAGTCCCCGAAGGGCGAGTAACCCTGCACGTTGAAGTAGGGCGCGCCCCAACCTTTCTGTCCGCCGTAGTTGGTCCCGGCGATTCCCAGCGCGTCCACGATGTCGTCCACTCCATTGTCCTGAGATCGGTGCGACATGGCCAGGCGGGAAACGCCCAGCGAAGCCGTATCCACAATCGTCGGCGAGATCACTCGAGTCCAGACGATGGCGCCGTTCTGCGAAGCGTTGTCGTAGTTCAGACCGTAGCCGGGCAGGTTTTGCGGCGAGAATCCGTCCTCGTGGCTCGAGGAATAGCGCAGGTTGAGCGCATCGCCGCCCAGCATCCGGTCCACGCGGATGGTGCCCTGGTTATTGCGCGCCTGTGCGTCGCGGACATCCAGCAAGTTGCTGGAATCCTCGCCGGCGCCGAAGACCGTGGGCGTGCCGTTCATGGTCATCCCGAGGCCCATGCCTCCCATCGTATTAGGGCGCGGCACGTAACTCTTCAGCATGAGAACGGCCGCCGGATTCATCGCCGAGGCCGGTATGATGCCACCTGGAAACTGGTTGCGCAGGACCTGCGGATTGGTCGCGCTTATCGGAAGCGCCGCGTTGTAGTTCGGATTCGCATAGGTGCTGTTGGGATCGTAGATGGCGACTCCGCTCTGGCTGAAATCGCCCCCGGCTTCGGCGGCCGTCGGGACGGTGTCCATGGCGCTCCTCGCCTCCGTCTGCCGGAATCCCTCATAGTTCGCGAAGAAGAAGGTCTTCTTTCCGAAGAGCGGACCTCCCACCGCGCCGCCGAAATCGTTCTGAACCAGATGGCTGTTGCCGGGCATCTCGTTCCATGTGCGCGCATCGAGAGCGTTGTTCCGCAGAAACTCATAAACCGTCCCATGAAACTCCGTGGTTCCCTGGCGGGTGATGATGTTGATTTGACCGCCGCCGGAGCCGCCGAGTTCGGCCAGGTAGCTGCCGGTCTGCACCTGAAACTCCTGCACCGCATCCGGCGACACGCTCAGGTTCATCGTATAGAACGTGGGATCCGTATTGGTCACGCCGTCCAGAAGGAAATAGTTGGCGTTGGGACGGTTGCCGCCGATGGTGATGGCGGATGGCTCGCCGGGGCGCCAATAGAGCGGGCTCATGTCGCCGGCCTGCGCGCCGTGGCCGGTGTGCGCGTCGGGAACGGTCAAGGCCAAGGCGATCAACTGGCGTCCGTTCAGGGGCAAGTTGTCGATGGATCTCGGCTCTACCACTTCGCCGAGGCTGACGTCCTGTGTCTTCAGTACTTCGGTAGATTCCACGATGAGCACCGTCTGCCGCTGCTCGCCCAGTTGCAGCGAGAAGTCGAGCCCCATGTGCTGGCCCACTTCGAGCACGATGCTGCGCGTCTCGGCGCCGAATCCCGGTTTGCCGACCTCCACCGAGTATTCGCCGGGCAGAAGATTCGGCGCCTCGAAGAGGCCCTGGTCGTTGGTGACGGACTGGCGTACGGCTCCGGTTGCCTTCGCCTTTACGGTAACCTGCGCGCCCGGCACGGGCGCCTGCGACGGATCCTGAATTCTCCCACTCAGTGTCGCGAAATTGCTCTGCGCGCAGAGAGACGCGCAGGCCAGGCACACCACTCCCCATAGTTTGAACACGATGACTCCTTTGCGGACTTCGAATCTGCGCGGGCGCCCGCTACGCACACACGTAGTGCGTTTCGGCCGTCACGCCACTTTCTGTTCCGGGAACGCGACCCCTGCGTTCCGGAACGCTAACTAGGAATCAGAGTATGGCATGGGAATTACGGATTGGCAATAATCTCTGCACAGTAGAGAAAAGCAGTTAGACTCGCGCGCTGCTGCGCTCAGGACTCAGTCAGGATCGTGCCAGAATCCCCGCCAGGATGTCGGGAATCTCGAACACGGCGCGGTTGGCGACCGATCCGGCGTTGGCGCGGAAGCGCTCGAAGTTCCGGGGCGCCAGCAATTCGCCGACGGCCGCGCCGATGTGCCGGAAATTGGGCACCACCATTCCCACCCCGTGCTCGACCACCCAGTCGGCGTTGTAGCGCTCCTGGGGCAGCGTCCAGGCGTTGCGCTCCACGATCACCGGCAGCTTCATGGCCAGCGCCTCGCTGATCGAGCCCGGCCCCGGCTTGCCGATGAAGAAGTCCGAGAGCGCCATATAGTATGGGATCTCGGCGGTGAATCCCTCGACGAACCTGGGCAAGCGGCTTTTCTGTTCGCCGAGTTTGCGGCGCAGCTTCTCGTTGCGCCCGCAGATCATGATGAGCTGCAAGCCCAGGCCGCAAGTATCGAGCCGCCGGGCAATCTCCAGCATGACCCGGCTGCCCTGGCCGCCGAACAGCACCAGCGCGGTGCGCCGGCCGGGATCGAGGCCCAGGCGCACGCGTTCGGCCCGGCGGTCCACCGCGACCGGCTCGTAATAACGCGGGTGCAGGATCATGCCCGAGGTCCGGAAGATGCGCTCGTCGGGATGGCCCAGCGCGCGCGCTTGCTCGACGGCCCGCGCCGAGCCGCAGATCAGGTACTGGGATTCCCGTTCCATCCAGAAGTGCGGAGGATAATCGGCGAAATCCGTCAGCACGGTCGCGAACGGCGTCCTCGGCAGCGCGCTCGAGACGCTTTCAGCGATCGCCCGGTTGAAGTTCGGCACAATCGAAACCACCATCTCCGGGCGGCTCGCGCGCCAGTGCTGTTCCAGCAATGCCACTTGCCGGCTGTGATAGAGCCGGATCAGGACGTGCATGAGCGCGGTCAGTTGCGGCGAGCCCAGCGTCCAGCCCTTCTTCAGCATCAGGTTGTACACGTCCTGAAGCCGCAAGCCGGTGAGTTTGCGGAACACGTCGAGAGGATCCAGCAGTTCCTGGAGGTTCACCAGGCGAACCTCCCAGGGGCGCTGCTGCTGCCGTATGACGAGTTCGAGCGCCTGCGCCGCACTGCGGTGCCCGCCCCCAGCGTCGAAGAACAGGAAATCCAGCTTCATGGGAAGCCGCCGGCGGCCATGATCGAGCCAGGCCCGCGCTACTGCTTTTCGTAGACCGTTTTGAGAACCATTTCCCCTTGGGGCCCCGTAAAGTTCGAGGTCTCGGTGATGGTCTTCCCATCCTCGCTCAAGCTCCACTTCCCCAGCGCGGAGATGTCGCCGTTATCGGTGCTCCCCTTGGTTTCGATCACCAGCGTCCTGCCGTCCCACCGGGCCTTGCTTTTCATAACGACGGGACCGAAGTTGTTGGTGGTCTCGCTGCCATCGGTCATGAATTTCAGGTCGAACGTCATTTCGCCCTGCTCTCCCACTAAGGTCGTGGACATCTTGATGCTGGGCTCTTTGTGTTCGATCTTGGTGGCCAGGCTGGAGGGCGCCGGCATCGGGCCAAAGTCGCTCTTGGCGAGGTTGGCCTTCCAGTTGCCGCTCAGGTCCGGCGGGGCCGCGGTTAGCGCGACGGCGAACCAGGTCAGCGTCAGTACTGCCAGAAGCTTGATTGCGTGTCGTGGCATGCGGTGTTCCTTTCTCCTCTATCCTACCGGACCAGCCGTCCGCTGGGTCTCACTGTTTGTCCTGAACCACCTTCACCGTCATTTCCCCCCGCGGGCCGGAGATGCCGCGGACCACGGTGAGCGTCTTGCCGTCCTCGCTCAAACTCCACTGATCCTTAATCGCCAGTTCGCCGTCGTCCGTGGTCGCCTTGGAACCGACCAGCAGCGTGCTGCCCTCCCACTTGGCCTTGGTGGTCAAGGTGAGGGGGCCGATCTGGTTGGTGGTCTGGGCGCCGTCAGTCGAAATGTTCATCTCGAAAGTCCGTTCGCCCTCCTCGCGGACTTCCGTGCCAATCAGTTTCAGGTGGGGGTCCTGGTGCTCGATCTTGGATGACGCGCGGATGGGCGCGGGCATCGAGCCGAACTCGCTTTTGGCGGGGTTCATCTTCCAGGAGCCGCTGAAGTTGGGCGGGGCCGCGGCCAGCGCCACGGCCAGCGAAGCCAGGATCGGGAGCGCGAGCAGATTGAAACGGAAGTGGGTCATTTGGTATTCCTTTCTGTGGCATGCCCCGGTTGGGGAAGCATGAAGTACCCATGGTAGCGGATCGTGGGGCGATACTGGATGCCAAAGAGGCCGCGCTCGCACTATTCTGTAGGAGGGCGGCATGTCGCCCCGCGGAACGCCCATGATCCTGCGAAGCTCCCTCCTGTTCCTCTCCCGCCGAAAGGCCCTTCGCCGCTGGATGGAGACCTCGGCCCTGGTCCGTCCGCTCACTGCGCGGTTCATTGCCGGCCAGACGCTCGAAGAGGCGCTCGAGGTGTGCCTCCGCCTCGAGCGCGACGGCGTCGGGATCATGCTCGACCGGCTGGGCGAGAACGTCACCTCTCTCGATGAGGCGGAGACCTCTCGCGATGGATACCTGCACGCTTTGCGGCGGCTTACCGATCTCGGTCTCGCGGGCTGCGTCTCCATCAAGCTCACGCAGTTCGGGATGGACCTCTCCGAGGAGGCCTGCTGGAAGAACGCCCGCCGCCTGGCGGAGGAAGCCCGCAGCCTGGGCAAGACGGTCGAGATCGACATGGAATCGAGCGATTATGTGGATCGCACGCTGCGGCTGGCGGTCGGGCTGCACGAGTCGTGCGGAAACGTGCGCGCGGTCATTCAGGCCTACCTCCGCCGGAGCGGGGAAGACATCGAGCGGCTGTGCGAGAAGCGTGTGCCGGTGCGGCTCTGCAAGGGCGCCTACCGCGAGCCGGTCTCGGTGGCGTTTCGGCGCAAGAGCGAGGTGGACCGGAACTACGTGCGGCTGATGCAGATCCTGCTCGAGCGCGGAGCCTGTCCCGCGCTGGCCACGCACGACGAGCGCATCATCGGCGAGGCGCAACGCCTGGCTGCCGCTGCAGGCATCGGGCCGCAGGCCTTCGAGTTCCAGATGCTCTACGGCATCCGGCGCGATCTCGAGCGCCGGTTTGTGGAACAGGGATACCGCCTGCGCCTGTACGTGCCTTATGGCCAGGCCTGGTACCCCTATTTCATGCGCCGCTTGGCCGAGCGCCCCGCGAATCTCCTGTTCCTGGCCCGAAACCTGGTGCGCGGCTAGCCCTGCGCTGCTAGCCGCGGTCGGTAGCACCGGCGGTCTTGCCGCCGGT
>PMEV01000046.1 GCA_003154855.1 Bryobacterales bacterium | reverse complement strand
CTTGTTGACAGGAACATCGAGGTTGCACACGGCCGGAGCCTCGGCTGATTGCACGCGCGTGCTCCAATTCTCCCTTGTGCAGCCGACTCGAAGGCGCTGGATCTCATCCACCCGTAGACCGCAGAATAGCCACACAACCGTGACGGCCTTGACCATGGACATCGGGTAGAAGTGGGCGCCGTNNCGAGGTTGAGACCGGCCCAGAGCAGTTTCGCCCAGACATCATCGGCGATGACCTTCGGTTTGGGGCCGATGAGTGCGCGGAGGCTGCGCGGAGCCGCCAGCGACCTTCGGGGATCGAAGCGCCGCGGAATCCATCCCCATTCCTGAATGTCGCGGAAGAAGGCGCTCACGGACGCAAGATGGTGCGCCTTCGCTTTGGCTGAAAGCGGCTGCCCGGCTCGGTGCTTGTATTTGTCGTCGATCTGGGTCCAATCCCCACAAGTCATGCGGCAAACATTCGCCACCCACTCCGCTGCCACTTCGCGAGTCCAGCGATCCGGCGACGTGCAGTCAGGATGGCACTGGGTCAGCCAACGCCCCGCCTTGAGCAGCAGGTAGTAATACCGTTGACGGCTGTTCTGTTGGATTGTCGCGGCGCCATTCCAGCGCTCAACCCATTCGACCCATACCGGATCGACGCCGTTTTTCGGATCTCCGAGCTGGGTGCGTCGGGGCGTCCTGTCGACCCCCTGGTGGATCGCGCCAAGGTGCACCAAGGCACGCGAGAGTATTCCGATCGCGGCTCGCCTGTAATCCATGGTTGTGACGTCGCGCTCCGCCCCCAGGACATCGGCGTTCAGATCGTTCAGGTGGGGGCTTCTGTTGGCAAGAAGCACGCTGCACAGCGCCCATTGGACATCTTTTGCCATGTATCGGCTGTATCCCCAGGACCGGACCACATCGACTACACGCTTGATCTGCGCTTCCGTGCGCTGCCGGCCGAAAATCCGGCATGCAAGAGCCGTTCGGTCGATGATCCCCAGCGGGCGAAAATCATCGAAGAGACCGAGCAGGTAGGCCGAGGTGACCAAGGCGTGACGGGCGTGCCTCGTCGTCCACGGGTAGCGGGCGGTGAAGTCTCGGCCCGTCGGACGAAGAATCTCGATCCATGCTTCACGGGACCACGCCCAGTATGACGTCTGCCGTAGGTGCATCTCGAGAACCAGAGCGCCCATCGCGCCGCCACCGGACTGTTTCGGCGTACCGGTTGCGGCGACCACTTCGAGGACAGGCTGCGTCAGGCGCGCCAGATCGCGCCGAACCCGACCAAGAAAATGCCCATACAACTGGCGGGAGACCAGGTATTCAAGCGCTGCCGACTCGTTCTTCTGCAGTTCGCCGCGCTGGTCATAGACCTTCGGATTGACAGGCCAAAACCAGACCTCTTGGGGTGCCTCCAACGTGTGCCGAGCGTTGATGTAGAGAGTATTCAGAGAGCGCCTCCTTCAACATCTGGACACGCCAGGCGTGGATCTCGGCCATGCCCTTCGCCAGCTTCGAGGCCAGTTCTCGTCCGCTCAGATGGATATATATGAGAGTGGTCTGGATACTGCGATGGCCCGCGAACGTGGCGATTTCCTGAACGTCCCAGTCTGCTCGCGCGAGGTCGGTCAGGCACAGGTGCCGGGTGGTGTGCGTAGTGAACTCCGGGACGTTGGCGCGGTCCGAGATTCCTTCGACCACCTTGGACCACGTCCATTTCGAGATCGGCCGTCCGGCATTGCGGCGCGATTCGGACAGAAACAGAGGACCGCGCTCCCGGCTCAACTCACGTCGCCTCCCCAGGTACGCGGCGAACAGATCGCCCGTGGCCGGCGAATACGGAACCACTCGTGCGCGACGGGTCTTGGTTGTCTCTGCCCGGATGGTGATCATCCGGTGGGCAGGGTCGAAATCGGACGTCTTCAGACCGCAAAGCTCCTCCCTTCTGAGAGCTGCATCGTAGGACAACGCCAGCATCATGCGATTCCGAGATGATTCGCACCGGGCCGCATCAAGTACGGCTTTCCACTGCTCGTCGTTCGGAATCCAAGGTAGCTTCGTAAACCGCGGGATCAGTCCGCGGTCTCGGGCGCCGCCAAAACCCTTGCCGGGAGTGTAGCGGCCGCGGCCAACCGGATTCGTGGAGCGCAGCCCCTCTTCCATGAGGTAGTCGTAAAACAGCCGGACCGCCGTGATTCGCTGGTGGAGCGTGGCGTTGGCCAGACCGGCGCCGGAGTCGACCACGACGACATTGGCGCCGCGCGGGTTGGGGNNATAGCGCTCCCAGCGGACCTGTGTCACGTCCACGTCCTCCGCACGAAGAATTGCTGGTTGGATGAAACGGGCGCGGCGAAGGATTCAAACAAAACCGTTCAGACTTGTCAGAAACATAAGGACCGCTCCATGTCGAATTGCCCAACGACAATCCAGGACTACTTGCGCACGTTCTCCAGCGAACTGGGACAGCGCATCCTCGATACCTACCCAGCGCTCTCCAACTTCGGCGATCCGCCTTCGCCGCGTCTCGGAAGTCTGCTCCGAGCGCCGTACCCTGCCCAGGTCATGGCTGTGATGGGCGTGGTTCGGCGCTGGGAGGAGGCTCGCTCGGCGGCTGTCATTGCCGAGTGCGGCACCGGGAAGACGCTGATTTCCCTCGCCGCCGTCCACGTTCACAGTGACGGAAGACCATTCACGGCGATCATAATGGCGCCGCCCCACCTGTGCCTGAAGTGGGCGAAGGAGGCGATCCAAACGATTCCC
>PMEV01000452.1 GCA_003154855.1 Bryobacterales bacterium | reverse complement strand
GCCAGCTCGCGCCGGAACACCACCAGCGTGGCCACGCCCAGGCCGCTCAACATCCAAACGAACAGCGCTTTGTCCCATAGCCCCAATCCGAGCAGGAAGAAACCGGCGCCCAGATGGATCATCCCGCCCCGCTGGTAGAACCTGACGACCAGCCACACCCCGGCCACCAGCAACAGATGCTGCAGAGCCACCGGCCCCCAGTCGAAGGTGTTGGTCAGCAGGAAGATAGGATCGAAGGCCAGCAGCGCGCATCCCGCCAGCGCCGCGCGCACGCCCACCGTGTCCCTTACCAGCAGGAAGAACAGCCAGACTGTCAGCGTGCCAAACAACAGCACCGGAATGCGCAAGGAGTACGGCGAGGGCGGCCAGAGCCGGAACATCGGGGCATAGATCCACGCCTTCAGCGCCCCGATATAGCTCATGATCATGGTCGGAACCGAATGCCCAAGAATCCGTGCGCTGTACTCGGCCGTGAGCGGCTGATAGATGGCCATCCCAAACAGAGCCTCGTCGTTCTGAACGCCCAGATAGGGAATCAGAACCAGACCCTGCAGGAAGAACGCCAGGCACAGCGCCAGCGCGAACCAGTTCGCGAAGCTGCGGCCGGGGGCGCGGGAAGCGGCGTTCCCGGCCGGATTGGTGGTTAGGGGCGGCACCGAAGAAAAGGTATTATCCCACGACCGGCTCTCCGGTGGATGGTACCATCTTAAGGCTGGATACGATTGTATGAAGCGCTTTCAGAGCATCGCTTGCTGGACCGTGCCCTCGCTGCTCTGCCTGGCCCTGTACTGGCCGGGCCTGCGGGCCTGGTTCCAGCAGGACGATTTCGCCTGGCTGAGTCTGGGCTCGAGCGTTACGGACCTGCCCTCGCTCATGCGGGCCCTGTTCGTGCCGATGGCCCAGGGGACCATCCGCCCGCTCAGCGAGCGCGCCTTCTTTCTGGTCTTCCACGCGATCTTCGGTCTCTGGGCGACCCCTTTCCGCGCGGCGGTCTTCCTGACCCAGCTCGCCAATCTGGTGCTGCTCGGTCTCCTGGTGCGGCGCGTGACCGGCTCGCGGCTGGCGGCGTTCCTGGCGCCGGCTCTCTGGGCGGTGAACGGCGGCCTGGCGATGGCCATGTCCTGGACCTCCGCCTACAACCAGGTTCTGTGCGGCACTTTCCTGCTGCTGGCGCTCTACTGCTTTGTCCGCTACACCGAAGCCGGCGTTCGGCGGTTCCTCATCGCGCAGTGGGTGGTCTTCCTGCTCGGGTTCGGAGCGCTCGAAATCAATGCGGTCTACCCGGCTCTGGCGGCCGCCTACGCACTCTGTTGTGCGCGCCCTTATCTGCGGAAGGTCTGGCCGATGTTTCTGGTTTCCGCCGCGTACGCGGCGCTGCATTTTTGGGTGGCCCCGGTGCAGGCCGCCGGCGCCGCCTATGTCTGGCGCCTCGACAGCTCCTTATTGGGAACTCTGTGGACCTACTGGCAATGGGCGCTGGGGCCGGGCCGCCTGGGCTTGGTCATCCACGCGCCGCCGCGCTGGGTGGGCCTTGCCGGCACTCTCTTGTTGACCTTGCCGCTGGCTGGCTTCGTCGCCTGGAAGGTAGGCAAACGGCAATGGCAGTTCCTGTTGCCTCTGGTTTGGTTCGTGGTCGTGCTCCTGCCGGTGCTGCCGCTCCGCGACCACGTCGAGGCCTACTATCTCACTCTGCCGACGGCCGGTCTGGCGTGGCTGGCCGGTTGGGCTCTGGCGCTGGCGTTTCGCGCGCGGTGGTTCATGAAGGGGTTGGCGGTCGCGCTGGCCGCCGTTTACGTGGTGGCCGGCGTGGCTGCCGGCCGGGCCGAGATGCACGCGGTGGTCGCCCGCAGTCACGCTGTCCGGACTTTGGTCTGGGGCGCGGCGCGGGTTCGCGAACTCCACCCCGGTAAGACCATCGTCCTGGCCGGAATCGATTCGGACCTGTTCTGGACAGGCGTATTTCCGCGGCCGTTCGGCCTGGTCGGCGTCCGCGACGTGTATCTGGCGCCGGAGGCAGTGGCTCGGATCCAGCCTCACCCCGAAAGAGAGCCTGTCTCCGACTTTGTGATCCCCCTGTCTATCCTCATGGATTTACTGACCAATCAGCGCGCCGTGGTGTACACTCCCGACGCCGGCCGGCTGCGGGCCGTCACCCTGTCCTACTACGTGGAGGCGCGGCGCCACTGGGACCCTGGGGATCCACGGCGCGTAGATGTCGGTCAGGCCGCCTTCGCCCGGCAATTGGGCCCTTCCTGGTACGAGGTGTACCAGGGCAGCCGCTGGATGCCGCTGCGCGCCACGGTCCGTCTGGGCGGGCCGCGGGCCGCCTCCGAGAAGCTCTGCATCGAGGGATTCTGTCCCGCCGCGCAGGTGGCTGGGCGTCCGCTGCGGGTGCTGGTGGGCGTCGACGGCATTCCAGTCCAGGTCCAGCGGCTGTCCATCGGCGACGTAAGGTTCCGCTGGGCTCTGCGGATTCCTCCGGAACTTATTGGAAAACAAAGTGTTGAGGTCTCTGTGGAGGTCGAGCGGACGTTTACCGCTCCGCCCGACAGACGGGAACTGGGCCTTAGTTTTGGGACCTTTGAGATTCGAGAGTAGCTTCTGGGGGGCAGGCCGCCGGGCCTGTCGGGGGGGGGTACGTAATGGCCTTCCCCTCTTCTCAACTAGTACCAACTCATGGGTTTTCCCTATCCCATGAATTTTTTTTGAGCCGATGCGAAACTTCTGGAGAGAATTGGCGTCCAATAATAACTTGTGGTCAGAGGGCGCCAAAAATATTTTTGGAACCAAAATTGCTCTGAGCGAGTCTTAGTTGAGTATGGAACTGACGGATGCGATCAGAAACCGGCGACCGGCTGAAGCTCACAGGCTTGCTGCTGGGGTTGCCGGGAACTTTTTGAGTCGGGCAGCGTCCATAAGATTTCGCTGGACAACGGGACAATAAGTAATTAAGCTATGTTAACGAGATGGGGAGGGGAATGACATGACGAAGACTGAGCTGGCCAAGTACCGCCAAATCCTGGAGGCCCGCCAGGCCGATCTAGCGAGCATCCTAAGCCGCAGAGACGAGATCGCCATCGAGAAGAGCCCGGACGCGATCGACGAGGTGACCCGCGCCGCCGAGCGTGAGCTGGCCATTCGTAATCTCGACCGGGAGTCCAACCTGTTGCGGAACGTGCGCGCCGCTCTGCGACGCATCCACGATGGAAGCTATGGAGTCTGCGCACACTGCGAGGAAGACATCAGCCCCAAACGCCTGGCTGCCGTGCCTTGGGCGCCGTTTTGCATACGGTGCCAGGAGGCCGCGGATCGCCACGAGCGCGAGGCCACGGAGACTCTCGAGAGTCTCTTGATGAACGCCGCTTAGGCTGACTTAGGGCGCGGGCTGGATTCCCGCGCCCTTGGTGTCTCTGG
>PMEV01000062.1 GCA_003154855.1 Bryobacterales bacterium | reverse complement strand
TTGCCCTGAATGGCGGAGCGGTAGCTGATATCCATCCACGCCTGGTCGATATTGATGCGCCAGTCGACCCCCATAACGTCGCCCCCGGCGGCATGCAGCTCGCGGAAGAAGCCCGAAGCGCCGGTGCCGAAGTGGATCACGGGAACGCCGGTGGAGCGGATGCGCTCGATCAGCGCGCGGGAGTAGGGAGCGACGTAGCGGACGTAATCGTCGGGGCCGAGCGCGCCGACCCAGCTATCGAAGACCTGTATGGCGCGGGCGCCGGCCGCCACCTGCAGGATGGCGAAGGGTCCCAGCACGTCCACCAGCTTGCCCATCAGCCGCCGCCACAGCGTCTCGTTGGAGTACATCATCCGCTTGGTCTTGAGGAAGGTGCGGGAGGCCCCGCCCTCGATGATGTAGCTGGCCAGCGTGAACGGAGCGCCCACAAAGCCCAGCACCGGGACCTTCCCGGCCAGCGCCTTCACGACGGTTTGAATGGTTTCGCCCACGTAGCCCAGGTCGTCGGTATTCGAGATCGACAGGGCGTCGATGTCCTCGGAGGTCCGCACCGGGTTCTCGATCACCGGGCCTTCGCCGGTGGAAAACCGCAGTTTTAGCCCCATCGGCTCGACCGGCAGCAGCAGGTCGGCGAAAACGATCGCGGCGTCCACGTCCAGAATCTCGACGGGTTGCAAAGTCACGGTGGCGGCCAAGTCGGGCCGCTTGCAGATCTCCAGGATCCCGTGCTTGGAGCGAATGTCGCGATAGGGTTTGAGATAACGGCCCGCCTGACGCATAAACCACACGGGTCTCACATCCGTGGGACGGCGCCGGCAGGCATCTAAGAACCGGCTATTCATGGGAGCCATGCGCATGGATGCTCCGCCTTATCCTCGCATAAGAAAACGCGAAATGTTTTGGGTTTGTGTTGAGCCGCCCACTGGCGGCCGTTTATGAAATACGGTTTCGTCCAGGCCTCGCTGTCCAGGGTCATGGGGGCCACCACCGACACTGCCAGGACCCCTGTCGCGGGATATCCGGTGCGGGGATCCATGATGTGGCTGTATACCTTCCCGTCAACCATGAAGAACTTCTCGTAACTGCCTGAGGTGGATAGGGATTCGTCCTTGAGGGTCAGGTTCGCGAGGGTCTTCGCCCGGTCCTTGGGGTCCCGGATCTGGATCTCCCAGCCGGGCTGGTGGTCCGGCACTCCGAGCGCGTAAATGCTGCTGCCCCCCGCCGAAACCAGGGCGGAGAGGATGCCGTTCTCCTTCAGGACTTCCACCATGCGATCCACCGCGAAACCTTTGCCAATGCCTCCCGGATCCAGCTCGACGCCCGGCTGGGCGAAGCGCACGGTCCGGTTGCCTGCGTCCAGCAGGATGTTCCGATAACCCGTTATCCGAAGCGCCTGGTCCACATCATTATGACGTGCCAGACGGCCGGAGCCCTTGTAAAACCCCCACACCTTCATCAGCGGACCGACGCTGATGTCGAAAGCGCCCTCGCTCTCGCGGCTGTATTCCAGGCACCGCTCAAGCAGGTCGAAAAACTCGGGCGTCACCTTTACGGGACGCTCTGCCGCGAACCGATTGACCTGGCTGAGGTCGCTCCCGTCCCGGTAGTTGGAGAGCAACCCGTCCAGGCGCCGCACTTCCTCGAAGGCGGCCTCCATGGCGGCCAGCATCTGGTTGCGATCATAACCGTACAGCGCCACGCTGTAGCTGGTACCCATGGCGTCGCTGCTCTGCTCGAGCCGCAACAGCTCGCGGGAGGCGGACTGAACTGCCGCTCCCGGATGGCCGCGGCCCAACGGGGCCCCCGACGCCAACAAACACAAAAGTAGCACGAACCGTGGCATCGTTTGGGCTATTTTTCAGTGTTTTCCGGTTCTTTTTTTCGATTCTTGCGCACCCGCGCCAGCAGCTCCTCGACTCGGCTGGCCGCTCCCGAGGGCTCATCCGGGGCGAATTGCAGCTCGGGAACGCGCCACATGCTCAGGCGGCGGGACAGCTCCCCGCGCAGGTAGTTGGCGGCGTGCTCGAGCGCTTCCCGCGCCTGGCGGCCCTGCTCGGGGGCGCCTTCGGCGAGGAACAGGACATGGGCCTTGCGCAGGTCCGGAGCGACCAGCACGCCGGTCACCCTCACGGCCGCCAGGCGCGGGTCCGACAACTCGTATTCGATGATCTCGGTCAATTCCTCCCGTAGCGCCTCGGAGACGCGTTCGGTGCGGTGGGGTTCCATGGCGAATTACTCCAGCCACTCCACGGTGGCGCTAACCAGGCTGGCGCCCAACTGCGAGACGGCTTCCTTTTCGGCCGACTGCAGCACCGCCGCGGCATGTCCGTGATCGCTCGAGACGGTGACGGCGGCCACCACCGCCCGCTGCCAGAGGTCCTGGCAGTCGATTTCGGCCACGGCCACGTTGAACTTGTGGCGCAGGCGTTCCTTGAGACTCTGCACCACGTGGCGCTTCTCCTTCAAGGAGTGCGAGTTGTCCAGCCTCATTTCCAGCGTGAGGACGCCGATCGTTGCCATCGCCGCTTCAGACCAGAACCTCGGGGGCCACGCGCTCGATGGCGAACGCCTCCAGCACATCGTGCGGCTTGAGGTCGTTGAAGTTCTCGATGGCGATGCCGCACTCGACGCCGCTGCGGACCTCGCTGGCATCGTCCTTGAATCTCTTGAGCGAACCGATCTTGCCGGTGTAGATCACCACGTTGTCGCGCAGCACCCGCACCTCGCTCACGCGCGCCACCGTGCCGTCGATCACCAGGCAGCCGGCCACCGTGCCGACCTTGCTGATGCGGAAGATGTCGCGCACTTCGGCGCGGCCGCGATAGACTTCCTTGAACACCGGCTCCAGCATCCCGGTCATGGCGCGCTTGATCTCGTCGGTCAGGTCGTAAATGATGGTGTGCAGCCGGATATCCACCTTCTCCTGCTCGGCCACCGCGCTGGCGTTGCGGTCGGGGCGGACGTTGAACCCGATCACGATGGCGTTGGAGGCCGAAGCCAGCAGCACGTCGGTCTCGGTGATGGCCCCCACGCCGCTGGAGATGACCCGGATCTTCACCTTGTCGTTGGAGAGCTTCTGGAGCGTATCGGAGAGCACCTCGGCGCTGCCGCCGACGTCGGTCTTGAGAATGACGCGCAGCTCCTTGACCTCGCCCTCCTTGATCTGCTGGTGCAACTGATCCAGGGTGATGCGGGAGCTCTTGGCCATCAACTGCTCCCGCGCCCGGCTCTCGCGGTAGACGACGATCTGCTTGGCCTTGGCGGTGTCGGTGACCACTTGCAGGGTTTCCCCCACCTCGGGCATGGATTCCAGACCCAGCACCTGAACGGGTTGCGAAGGCTCGGCTTCCTTCACCGGGTCTCCATGATCGTCGTACAGGGCGCGAACCTTGCCGAAGACCGAGCCGCAGACGAAGTAGTCGCCCACGTGCAGCGTGCCGTTGCGCACCAGCACGGTGGCCACCGGCCCGCGCCCGCGGTCGAGTTCCGCCTCCAGCACCGTGGCCAGCGCCGGCCGGCTGGGATTGGCCTTCAGGTCCTGCATGTCGCTGACCAGCAGGATCATCTCTTGCAGCAGGTCCAGATTCTGCTTGGTGCGGGCCGAGACGGGCACCATCACGGTTTCGCCGCCCCAATCCTCGGGCACGAGGCCGCGGTCCGAGAGCTGCTGTTTGACGCGCTCGGGCTGGGCGTTGGGCTTGTCGATCTTGTTGATCGCGACGATGATGGGCACTTGGGCGGCGCGGGCGTGATCGATGGCCTCGATGGTCTGCGGCATCACGCCGTCCTCGGCGGCCACCACCAGCACCACCACGTCGGTCACCTTGGCTCCGCGCGCGCGCATGCGGGTGAAGGCCTCGTGGCCCGGCGTGTCGATGAAAGAGATGCGGCGGCCGTTCTTCTCGACCTGGTAGGCGCCGATGTGCTGCGTGATGCCCCCCGCCTCGCTATCCACGACGTTGCTGAGCCGGATGGCGTCCAACAACGACGTCTTGCCGTGGTCCACGTGGCCCATGATGGTCACCACGGGAGCGCGCTTGACGGGGCCGCCTTCCTCGTCGGCTTGCAGCACCTCCGCCTGGGTGGTTTCCTCCTCGTAGCTGATGCGCGAAGTGGTCGCGCCGAATTCCTTGGCCAACTCTTCGGCCAGCTTAACGTCCAGGGTCTGGTTGATGGTGGCGAAGATCTTGCGATCCACCAGCTTTTTGATGACCAAATTGGCTTTGATTCCGAGCTTCTCGGAGAGTTCCTTGACGGTGATGCCCTCGGCGATGGCAATCTGCTTGCCCTCGGCGAGCTTGGCGAATTCCTCGCGCCGGGAGATGGGGACGTGCAGAAGTTTCCCCTCGCGCTCGGCCTCGCGATCGACGACCGGCCGTCCCCGGTCCTTCTGGGGGCGGCGCTGCTGATCGAGCGGCGGCACCACGCCCGGCTCGGGGCGCAACGGCGAGGTCGGATGGAGACCCCGCGCCCGGGACGCGGGCGCTCCGGGAGCGCCCGGACGGGTCCGCATATAGGTTGGGGCGCCGGGGCGCATCGGTCCCTTGTAAATCGGCTGGCCGGGGATGGGCGTGGTAGCGGGGCGCAGAGGCGCGCCGGGCCGGGGCTGCGGCTGGCCGGGAATGGCTTTGGTTTGGCTTAGCCGGGCCACCAGATCGGGGCGGGGTGGAACCACCGGCCGGGCCGCCGGCTGACCTGCCAGGTTCGGCCGGGAGGTCACCACCGCGGCTGGCGGGCTGACCTGCGGAGCTGCCGTGGGCGGTGCGGATGGATGCACGGCGGGACGGGCGGTCGCAATCGGCCGGGAGGGTCGCGCCGGAGCTTCCGCCGGAGCAGCGGGAAACGGCTGCCGGGGACCGGAAATGATCTGGCCGGGGCGCGGGCTCGGCAGCGGCTTGGCGGCCATGCTGGGCACCGCACGGGCTGTGGGAGCGGGCGGCGGCATGGCCACGCTGGGGCGAGGAGACGGCGCCTCCGCCGGCTGCGCCGCCCGACCGGTGGCTAGCGGCGGACGCAGTGGATGGGCCACCGGACGGGAGATCATCATCTCCTCGGTGGTCAGGCCGGGCGGGAAGGCCAGGCTGCCCGCACCGGTCTCCGGGGTCGGGCCGCCAGCCGAGTACGGTTCGGCAGGCACCAGGGAGGCGTTCACGGCGGGTTCGGCTTCCGCCACGCCGGACTCGGGACCAGCCGCGGGAGCGGGTTCAGCAGCCTCCGCCGCCGGCTCCGGCTCGCGGGGCGCCACCACGACGCCAAAATGCAGGCGAATCCGGTCGGCGACGTCCTCGTCAATCGAGCTGGAATGCGTCTTCTTCTCGGTAACGCCGAACTGCGTCAGAATCGCGATGATCACACCATTCGGCTGTTCGCATTCCCGCGCCAGCTCGTTAATACGGATCTTCTTCATACGTTCAATCGGCGACCGTCCCCGGCGGGCACACCATCATCTTCAGCGCCAGCCCCTCCCGAGGCTTCGCCACACGCCAGCCTGACTGCTTTGCTCCCAACCTCCAGGCTTTCCAATCCGAGACTATCATCGTAGCAAATCCACTGAAATCTATTCGGTTTTCATGGGAGGTTCCGATTCGGCCGGAGGGGGCGGCGGAACCTCCTCTGGCACGGGAACATCCATCTCCGAGGGGCCGGCCTCGTCGCGCGGCGCCGCCAAAGCGTCCTCAGCCGGCGCTGCCAGGGCATCCTCAGCGGGCGCTTCCGAGGCCTCCTCGGCGGGTGCTGCCAAGGCCTCCTCAGCCGGCGGCACAGCCAGCGGCTCCTGTTCCGCCCCGGCCTGTTCCGGCTCCTGCGCCACGGGCTCTTCGAACTGCGCGTAGTAACTGTTCACCGCCATCTGAATGGTCTCCACGGTCTGCGGCCCGATGCCGGAGATCTCCTCGAGTTGCTCGGGAGTCATGGCGCCCAGCTTCTCGATGGTTCCGATGCCGGCCTGGAGCAGCTCCTCGACCACCTTCTCCCCCAGGCCATGGTCGATCAGAACCGACACCGGCGCTCCGGAGACCACCAGCGCGGCCATTTGCGACTCGACCTCCCGGCGCTTTTCCTCTTCGCTCTTGATGTCGATTCTCCAGCCCAGCAGCTTGGCGGCGAGGCGGACGTTCTGCCCCTTCTTGCCGATGGCGAGGGAAAGCTGGGAGTCGTCCACGATGACCTCCATGTGCTTTTCGTTCGCATCGACGATGCTGACGCGGCTGATTTTGGCGGGGCTGAGCGCATGCGTGGCGAAGCCGACCGGATCTTCGGAAAACTCGATAATGTCGATCTTCTCCCCGCGCAGCTCGCGGATGATCGACTGCACGCGCATGCCCTTCATGCCCACGCAGGCGCCCACGCTGTCCACGTCCCGGTCCCGGCTCTGGACGGCGATCTTGGTGCGCTCGCCGGCCTCCCGCGCGCAACCCTTGATGGACACCGTGCTGTCGTAGATCTCCGGAACTTCCTGCTCGAAGAGGCGCGCCACCAACTCGGGAGCGGCGCGCGAAACCAGGACGCCCGGGTTCTTCCCGCTCTTCTCGACGCTGCGGATGACGCAACGCACGCGGTCGCCGACGCTGAAGCTCTCCAGCTTGGATTGATCTTTGCGAAGCAGGCGCGCCTCGGTCTTGCCGATATCCACGACCAGGTCCTGCCCCTCGACGCGCTTCACGCTGCAATTCACCAGCTCGCCCACGCGGCCGAAGAACTCCTGGTAGACGGTCTCGCGCTCCGCTTCCCGCACCTTTTGCAGGATGACCTGCTTGGCCGTCTGCGCCGAAATGCGGCCTAGCAGATCGGTGGATTTGGGGATGCGGATTTCGGCGCCCACCTCGGCGTCGGGCTGGATGAGGCGCGCTTCCTCGATGGTCAACTGGTTGAGCGGATCTTCCTTCGTCTCGACGACCTGTTTTACCGCGAAGACATGCAGGCCGCCGGTTTGTTTGTCGAACTCGGCAATCAGGTTTTCCTCGGTGTGGTAGTGCTTCTTGGCGGCCACCAGCATCGCGTCCTTGACCGCGTCCACGACGATCTGCGGATCGATGCCTTTCTCCTTGCTCAGGATCTCTATGTTCTGGTAGATCGTTCCCAAGTTCTTCCTCTTTTCAGACTGTCAGGAGATTACCACTCGAACTTCAGGTTCGCCTTCTCGACCTGATGGAGGGCGAAGCGGATGCTCGTGCCGGGCACGGGCTCCAACGTCACGACGTCGCCGGCCAGGCCGGCCAGAACACCTTCCCACTGGCGGCGATTCTCGACCGGCTCGCGGAGCCTCACCCGGGCCTTGCGGCCGGTGAAGCGCTCGAAATCCCGCGGCTTGAGGAGCGGCCGCTCGATCCCCGGGGAGCTCACCTCGAAGGTGTACCTGCCGCCCGCGATCACGTCCTCGACGTCCAGGATGGTCCCCACCTGCTGGGTGATGAACTCGCAGTCCGCGTGAGTAACGCCGTCTGGCTTATCGATCACGATTCTCAGCATCCGCCGGCTGCCTCCGCCCAGGAGCCGCACCTCGACAATCTCTATGCCTTCGGATTGGCCGACACGTTCGGCGATCTGGGTCACCTTGGCTTCGATCGCGTCGTTCATGCTCTCCGAACACTCCAGGCCAGCCAACAAAAAAGTGGGCTTTCGCCCACTTCAGCGGCTCGCCATCCATGAACGATTATACACCCGGCGGCGCGGGCGTGGGAAACTTACGGCGCTGCCCGTTACGCTATGCGCCCATCGTGCGGCGCGTTGGGCTGGAACGGTGGAGAACTTCCAGTCCGAAACCTTTTGACTTTGTCACATTCCCTGAGTCATGATGGATGCCGCTCTGGAGACGTCTGATGCCAATGTCACGATGGGTTTGCCTGACGGGCTTCCTCGTGGTCCTTCCCACGGTGTTGCCATCTGCGGAAACATCAATCCCACGTCTAAACCTCGCGCCTCAGGGCGCACCGATTCGTTTGGACGCCAACTACGGAAAGCTGCCCCTGGCGTTTGAGCCGAATACTGGCCAGACGGCGCCCGAAGTCCGGTTCCTGACCCGCGGCCGGGGGATGACCACGTTCTTCACGGACACCGAGGCCGTGATGGTGCTGCACAAGAGCGAGCAGCGGTCACGGGATGCTTTTCGCCGGCCGGGTCCTCCTCCTAAGGTCGAGCAGGCGGTGATTCGGATTAAGCTGGAGGGAGCCGCACAGTCCCGCCGGGTCGCGGGGTTGGAGAAGCTGCCCGGCGTCAGCAACTACTTCATCGGCAACGATCCG
>PMEV01000322.1 GCA_003154855.1 Bryobacterales bacterium | reverse complement strand
TCACGAATTCCCGCGGAGAGCCTACAAGACAAGGTCCATGACGAGCGCGGCCGCTGCACCGTCTGCTGAGCCTCCCCTGGGCGGGAACGGCAATGGTAGCTCCTCATCCCGTCCCTGTTACGCTATCCTGTCTTTCATGAAGGTCATTGCATTCAACGGCAGCGCGCGCAAAGACGGCAACACCGCCATTCTCCTCCGCTACGTCCTCGGGGAACTCGAGAAGGAAGGCATTGAAACCGAACTCATCCAGCTCAGCGGCCAGCAGATCCACGGCTGCCTCGCCTGCCGCACCTGCGCCACCCGCAAGGACGGGCGCTGCGGCCAGCAAGACGACATGGGCAACCAGTTCATCGACCAGATGGTGGCCGCCGACGGCATCCTGCTCGGCTCCCCCACCTACGTCGCCGACGTCTCCCCCGAGATCAAGGCCCTCATCGACCGCGCCTGCCTGGTCGTCCGCGCCAACGGCGGCCTGCTCCGCCGCAAAGTTGGAGCCGCCGTGGTGGCCGTCCGCCGCGCCGGAGCCATCCACGCCTTCGACTCCCTCAACCACTTCTTCCTCATCTCCGAGATGATCGTGCCCGGCTCCTCCTACTGGAACATCGGCATGGGCTGGGAGAAGGGCGATGTCGAGCGCGACGACGAGGCAATCAAAACCATGCACGTCCTCGGCCGCAACATGGCCTGGCTCCTCAAGAAGCTTCACGCCTAGCTCGGCCCAGCTCCTTTCGCCGTCGCCGCGATCCCCCGCGCCCCGCCTCGTTTCGCGCTAGTCTTTAGATACTGGAGCCTCCCATGACTGGTCAAACGATTCAGGTTCGGAACGGCAAGTTCCTCGTGCCGGACAATCCCATCATTCCCTTCATCGAAGGCGACGGCATTGGCCCCGATATCTGGCGCGCCTCTCGCACCGTCTTCGACGCCGCCGTCGAGCGCGCCTACGACGGCCGCCGCTCCATCGACTGGATCGAGGCGCTCGCCGGCGAGAAAGCCTTCAAAGCTGTCAACAACTGGCTCCCGCAGGAGACCCTCGACGCCATCCGCCAGTACCACATCGCCATCAAGGGCCCCCTCACCACGCCCATCGGCGGCGGCATCCGCAGCCTGAACGTCGCCCTCCGCCAACTCCTCGACCTCTACGTCTGCTGGCGCCCCGTGCACTACTTTCCCGGCGTCCCTTCCCCTGTCAGGCATCCCGAACTGCTCGACGTCGTCATCTTCCGCGAGAATACCGAGGACGTTTACGCCGGCATCGAGTGGCGCGAGGGCACGCCCGAGGCCCGCAAGGTGATCGATTTCCTCTGCAACGAGATGGGCGCCAAGATCCGGCCCGATTCCGGCATCGGCATCAAGCCCATGAGCGTCACCGGCTCCAAGCGCCTGGTGCGCCGCGCCATTCAATACGCCATCGAAAACGGACACCGCAGCGTCACCCTGGTCCACAAGGGCAACATCATGAAGTTCACCGAGGGCGCTTTCCGCGACTGGGGCTACGAGGTCGCCCGCGACGAGTTCCCGGACGTCTGCATCGCCGAGAAGGACCTTCCCGGCCCCCTCCCACCCGGCAAGATTCTGGTCAAGGACCGCATCGCCGACTCCATTTTCCAGCAGGTCCTCCTGCGCCCCGACGAATACGAAGTGCTCGCCACTCCCAACCTCAACGGCGACTACCTCTCGGACGCCTGCGCCGCCCAGGTCGGTGGATTGGGCATGGCGCCGGGCGCCAACATCGGAGACGAGTACGGCATGTTCGAAGCCACCCACGGCACCGCGCCCAAGTACGCCGGCCTGGACATGGTCAACCCCTCCAGTCTCATCCTCTCCGGCTCCATGATGTTCCGTTTCATGGGCTGGCGCGAGGTCACCGCCCTCATCGAGAAGGGCATCACCGAGACCATCCGCCAGAAGCGCGTCACCTACGATCTNNTTTTCCTCGCCGTGGTGATCCGGCATCTCTTGCCGCTGGAACCCCGTATGATCGTCCTTATCGTCATATTCCCCGCCGTGGGAGTAGCTTTTTTCTGGGCCATCACTCGGAGGGACGGGCGAAGGGTGGTGGAATTCACCTGCGATGAGAGTTCGTTCCGGTTTCGGAAAGTGCGGAGCGCGCAGGCCGAGACGCGCGTCCTCTCCGAAGTCGCACAGGTTCGGGAAGCGCGCGAGCGCTCCGGTGTGACCGGCTACGAAGTGGTCTTCCGGGACGGACAAAAGGTCTTTCTGGAACGCGGCCTGCCAAATGCCAAGGCCGCCGCGGACTGGCTTGACTCTCATCGCCAGCCCTAACCGCCGCTTCCAAGCGGAGATCTTGGTTTCGACGTGAAACGGTTTGTCCGTGACCTTCACTATCCGGTGAACTGAGAAGTTCGCGCACGACAAACCAAAGGAGAAACTACAATGCCAATTCCACCTCTCGGAACGGCCATCTCAACGCTTCCGGCAACCCTCTCATCGCCCGGGCTGTATGTCCTGACCGCCGACCTGTCCTTTGCCGCTCCCACCGGCGTGGCCATCACCATCAACGCCGACGGCGTCGTTTTGGACCTGAACGGACTCACGCTCTCCGGCAAGCCGGCTGGCCCCGCCTCCAAGGCCGTGGGTATCCTGGCTGCGGCGCATTCGGATCTGACCATTCGCAATGGCGCCGTCACCGGCTTCTACAATGGCGTCGTGATTGAGGGCGATGCCGCTCGCGGTTGCCTGATCGAGAGACTCTTCGTCTACGATGTCACCTATCAGGGGATCCGCGTCGAAGGATCGGGTCACATCGTCCGCGGCAACCGGCTCGTGAACATAACCGGCAATCCCGACGCCGCCTCGGGTGGAAATCAATGCTCCGGGGCGATCGGCGCTTACGGCGCAGCCAACACCATCCTCAACAACGACATCGTGGACGTCTACGGCGTCACCGGCAAGCATGCCGGCTTCGGCACCGGCATCAACGTCAACGCCTCCAAGCAGAGTATCGTCGAGAACAACCGGCTCATCAACCGCACCTTCGAGAAGAATTCGTACGGCATTTTCATCGGAGAGAGTACGGACGTGCTGGTGATCCACAACCGCATCGTCGATCGCGACATGGCGATCAAGTACTTCGACGCGAGCACCGGCGCCTATCGCGACAACCAAACCCAGGCCTGCGCGACGCCCTACTCGGGCGGAACCGATGTGGGCGGCAACCACTAGCCGCTAGTTCCGGGCCGGCTAGCCCGCTTTCCAACTTCTGCTATGCTGTGTAGACCCCAAAAGGGCCGTCTGCGAGGACACCCTTGCGTTGCACACATAGACTGACCGCCAAACCTACCGAGCACCCGGCCTGCCGGGCGCTTCTTTTAACCCTGATTCTGGCCGGCGTCCAGGCCTTTGCCCAGCAGACCTACGTCGGCCGCTATGACGCTTTCGCCGGCTTCACCTATCTTGACAGTCCGCACATCAGCCTGGCCGAACCCGGCTTCCATTTCCAGGGTGGAGTCCGGGCCACCTCCTGGCTCTCCCTGGGAGTGGATTTCAGCCGCGCTCAAGGCGACCTGACCCTGGCGCCATCCGAGCTGCTCACCTCCATCCAGCAAACGCTCGGTGCGCAGCTCCAGCAGTTAGCCGCGGCTGGCCAGCTCCCGGCGGGCTACTCGCTCTCCGTGCCTGCCCACTCCACCACCGAAACCTTCGCCGGAGGCCCACAGTTCAACTATCGCCACTTCAAGGCTTTCAGTCTCTTCATCCGGCCCTCTTGCGGCGCCATTCACGAAGTAGCAGTTCCGCATGTCAACCCCAGCGACGCCATCGCGCTGGGCGTCGTCGCGCAGCTTGCCCCCTCCGGAACGAAAACCGATTGGACCAAGTTCTACGGCTTCGGCGGCGGCATCGATCTCAACCTGACCAGGCACTTCGGGCTGCGAATCCAGGCCGACCTGGTGCACGATCACCTGTTCAACGATATGCTCAAGGACAGCCGCAACACCGTCCGCTTCTCCATCGGTCCGGCCGTCCAGTTCGGCAAGAACGTGCTTAGGTAGAGGCGGCTCGCCCCGCCGGCAACTCGATCCGGAACGTGGTCCCGCGCCCCGGTTCGCTCTCCACCGAGATCTTGCCCCGGTGGTCCGCCACCACCGACTGCACGATCGCCAGGCCCAGTCCCGTGCCGTGCCGCTTGGTGGTGTAGTAGGGCGTGAACAGCCGCTCGCATTCCTCTTTCGTCAGCCCCTGTCCTGTGTCCGACACCTCCAGTTGCGCGCCGGCCTCGGTGCGCCGTGTTCGCAGCCGCAGCCGGCCGCCCTCCGGCATGGCGTCGATCGCATTCAGAATCAGGTTGTGCAGCGCCCGCGTCACCTGTTCCGGATCCGCCTGAATCGCCCCCAGGCCCGGGTCGCACTCCACCTCCGCCTCGATCGCCGCCCGCTCTCCCGCCCGCAACTGCGCCGCGAACAGCCGCACCGCACCGCGCACGATCTCGTTCAACTCCACCGCCTCGAGCTGTGGCGCCGGCATCTTCGCGAAATCGCTGAACCGCCCCACTATGCTCTTCAAGTTCGCCAGTTCGGCCAGCAGCGTCGCCGCGCTTTCTCGGAAGATCTCGTCGAATTCGCCGGGTGCCTGCTCCTTGGCTCGTTGCAGCGTCTCGATAGTGATCTGCAAGGGAAACAGCGGGTTCTTCAGCTCGTGGGCCAGGCGGCGCGCCAGTTCGCGCCAGGCCGCCACGCGCTCGGCCTGCAGCAGCCGGTCCCTCTGCCCGATCAATTCCTGGGTCATCGAATTGAAGGCCCGCGCCAGCTCTCCCAATTCGTCCCGCGACGCCACGTTCACTTGCGCGTTCCAGTTCCCCGCAGCCACTTCGCGAGCTCCGCGCGCCAGCTCTTCCACCGGCCCGGTCAGCCGCTCGGCCGCCCAGTAACTCAGCCCGATCCCCAGCAGGATGCCGAATCCCGCCGCCAGCGCGCCCGCCCAGCGAATCCGCGCCGCCAGCGCCGCCAGTTCCCTCCTCGAACTGCCCACCAGCAGCACGCCCAGCAGTTCGCCGTTCCGCCCGGCCAGCGGGATCGCCTGAAACGTCTCCGGGCCATCCGGCCACTCGATTCTGCGGCTCATCTCGCGCCGCTCGCCGCGCACCTTCTCGATCAGCGAAGCCAGCCGCTCGGCTCCCTTTACCGGCCCCGCCGCATCCGTCAGCGCCTGCGCGGAAAAGCCCGGCTCGAAATTGTGATACAGCAGCGCTCGCATCCCGGCCGGCAGCACCAGCGAGCCCAAAAAATCGCGGTCCAGCCGGTAGCCGCCCGCCACGTACAGATCGTTTCCTCCGGCATTCACCCGGCGCACCGCCATCATCGCCAGCACCGTCTCCTCGGGCAGTTCTTCGCTCTTCAGGAACCCCTCTTTCCCGTCCGCCGCCTCCTTCACCCATTCGGCCTGATAGCCGAACCGCGCCGGCCACTGCGCCGAGGATACGATCGTGCCGTCCTGCGCCACCAACTCCAGAAGATCCAGCCCGTGGGCCGTAGCCAGCGCGCCGGCCTGATCCACATAGGGCGCGTAGTCCGGCTCAGGACGGCTCAGGGCGATCGCCATGTCCAGGGTGCCCTGCGCCGCCGCGATCGCCTCCACGCTGCGCACCAACTCCTGGCGCCGGCGCTCGAACTCGCGGCGGAACTGCGCCACCAGCGCCGCGCTGCGCCGGTCGTCGGCCTGCTCGAAGGCGTGCCGCGTCATCGCCGATACCACCCAGGTCGCGAGCGCGGCCGTCAGCACCACCGCCAGGGCGAACGAGATCAGCAGGCGTGTGCGAAACGTCATCGCTGCTCCGCGTCCAGCCACAGGTCTTCCAGGCGCCATTCCCCCGTCTTCAGCAGGCCCGGCGTCGCCCAGGCATGCAGCCGCGGGCTGGCGCCATAGATCTCCGGCAGGTGAAACAGGGGAATCACCCGGTAGTCCTCCACCACCGCGCGCTCGTCCGCGTACAGGTCTTCGAGCGCCGGGCTAGCCGGATGCAGCAGCTCCGGCAGCCGCAGCGCCGCGCCCAGCCCCTCCAGCGCCTGCTCGGCCTCCGCGGGCGCAATGCGCACCCGCACCAGGATCGCATCGGCGTTCCCCGCCGGAGCCGGAGCAGCCAGCCGGATTCCAGCCTCCCGCGCGTTCACCGCGATCCGCTCCGCCACCATCCGCGCCAGCCCGTCCGACGCGTCGTAGTCCAGCGCGAGAGCCGGCCCGCCCGCCGCCAGCTCCCGGGCACGCGCCACATCGCGCGCCGTCGCAAACAGCGCCGCGTACCCGCTCAGCCATTGCGGCAACAGGCCCCCCGCCGCCTCCCCGCGCTTCTGCAAGAGCACCTTCAGGATCGCCGCCCGGTCAATCGAAAGCGCCAGCGCCTCTCTCAGCCGCGCGTTGTCCGCCGCCGGCCGCCCTGGCTCGAACTTCAGGGCCATCAGAATCACCGGCGACGACGTCCAGATCTTGGCCCCGAACTGCTCCGCGCCCCGCACCTCGCCCGGCCCCACTTCGACCAGCTCCGCCTTCGCCAGTTCCAAATCCGCCAGCCGCTGCTGCGCCGTGCCGCCCATCTCGATGGTCGCCCCGTCCAGGAAAGGCCGGCCCCGCCAGTACTCCTCGTGCGCCGCCAGCACCGCCCGCCGCGCCTCCCACTGGGCCACGCGGAACGGTCCGGTCCCCGTAAGCGCGCCGTCCGCACCTTTCAGAAACACCGCCCGCCGCGCGTCAGAGAAATCCGCCAGCCGCGTAAGCGCATCGCATAGCACGATCACCTCTCCGCCCGCCGCCGTGCTCAGCCAGCCGTTCCCGCCCAGTGCCGCCGCCACCGCCTCGGCTGTGAGCGGCGAGCCGTCCTGGAACTTCACGTTCGGCCGCAGCCGGAATTGCCAGCGCCTGCTTGCCGCATCGTGCCGCCAGGAGACCGCCAGAGCCGGCCGCACTTTCCCGCTCTCGTCCAGCTCCACCAGCGTCTCGAACACCATCGGCCAGGCCGCCGGCTCGAGCGCCCGCGCCGTCCGCTCTTCCACGCGCAACGTCCCGCCGTAGCGCGGCCGCCGCGCCCCCTCCACGCCCGGCGCAACCACCAGCAGAATGCTAGCGGCTGCAAGTAAGTGACAGGCGGAATGCCGCATATTGTCCCGTAGTCGGATCCCGTGAAATCGCCACCGCCCCCGCCGGCCCCGCCGGCCACAGCGCCGTCACCGGACCGTTGAACTCGAGCGGCCCACTCACCGCTGTCATCTGGCGCCCCGCCGCTTCGAACGCCTGCACCGCATCCGTTTCCGCCGCCTCCCCGGCTCGCGTCGCCAGCACCTGGCCTCCGCAGCTCGCCTCCACGGCCACGATATCGCTGCCCCATCCGCCAAACGAACCCACTGCTTTCCCCGTAGCGTCGATCCACCGCGTCCGCCCATCCACGCCCGCCACCAGCGTGTACTCTCCCACCCGCGCCGCCGAGTAGTATGGCGGCAGCTTCTCCGCCTCGAAATAGTTCCGGCCTTTCTTGAGCGATCCCCCGCCCGGCCACGGCCCCTCGCTTTCGCCGCACTCGGCCGCCGCCTCCGTCTGCACCTTCCCGTGGCAGACCAGCCCCGGCAGATAGGCCTGCCACGCGCCGCCCTCCATCGCCAGGCGGCCTCGCAAGTCGCGCGGCCACGCCTGTTGCGGCAGCTCGACCGCCCGCTTCCGCTCCCACCGGGCCTCTTTCCGGTCGTAGATCGCCACCTCGCCGGGCGTCAGCACCAGCAGCAGGTCGTCCGTCGCCAGCGCGTCCAGGATCGGCTCCGCCTGCGCCAGGATGAGTTGTTTGTCGATCCCCAGCGGCGTCGCCGCCACGCGCTCCGCCGGCGCCACCGGCCCCACCATCGCCACCTCGCGCTTATCCCCGTGCCGTATCTCGGCGATCCAAACCCCTCCCTGCCAGTTCTCCGCGAGCGTCACCGCGACGCTGGCGGTCCCCTCCGCCGCCAGCCTGAAACCGCCCGCCCGCAACTGGCTCTCGATCTCCCGCCGCACCGCCACCACGTCCGCCGGCGTTAAGGACGACGCGTTCCGCACCGTGAGCGCCACCGTCTCGCGCGCCTCCAGCATCACCGCNNCACGAACCGTCATCGTATATCGCGGACCCCGGCCACCGCAAACACAATCCGGATCGCGAGGCGCGCCATAATTAGCGCAATGGTGAACGAACCGCCCGCCACCACCCCGACTCCCAGCAGGAACAGTACCGCGTCCATCTCACTCGCCTCCCTTCGGGGCCGGCGTGCCGGCCGCGGCAACCACAACCGCTGCAGGCTCCCTGGCCGCACCGAAGATGCGCTCGATCTCCGCGTCGCGCTCCCCGTGCAACTCCACCACGTAGCCCACGCTCACCCGCTCGAACAGCTCCTCGACGTCCCGGTTGCGCATGCGTATGCAGCCGTGCGAGGCCGCCCGGCCAATTGACCGCGGGCTGTTCGTGCCGTGGATTCCAAATCCCTTCAGGCTCAGTCCCATCCAGCGCGTGCCCAACGGATTGTGCTTCCCGGGACCTACCACTTTGCCCGGTGTGTACCAGGTCGGATTTGGGATGCGGGTCGCGATCGTGTAGCTGCCGGTGGGGCTGGGGCTCACCGCCGCGCCCACCGCGGTCTCATAGACCTTCACCACGCGCTCGCCTTCCATGAGCGCCAGCTTCCGGTCCGGGATGCTGACCACGATCCGGGCGCTCTCCAGCGCCTGCGCCCGGGCCGCCGCCACCAGGATTGCCACCGCCACCGCTCTCAATCTTGAATGCCCTTGGCCGCGTTTCATGCCCAGTCCATACGCAGTCCGGCAGCCACAGCTCAAGTAATTGATTTATCGATGTTTATCTACTAGGACGCGCGTGTCATCCCGGACACGCCGTGTCCCCGCCCACACGCGGTTACCGCCGCNNCGGAGGCGCGCTGGCCGGCTTGGCTGCAACCGCAGGCGCGGGCGCTGCCGCCGCGTGGTCTTTCGTCGCCGCCGGCGCAGGCGGCGCGCTCCCGGGCGCGGGGCTCGCCGCGGGACCTGGCGCCGGCGGCGTCTTCTCGTTTCCCGGCTCCAGTCCTTTCCCCGCGTTGCTCAGGATGACCACATCCACCCGCCGGTTCCGCGCCCGTCCCTCCTCCGTCTCATTCGGGCTTACCGGCATGTTGTCCGCGTAACCCGCCACCGAAAGTTGCTTCTCCTCCACCTCGAACCGCTGCGTCATCAGCGTCAGCATCGCGATCCCCCGCGCCACCGACAGCTCCCAGTTGCTCCGGAAATGCGAGGTGTGGATCGGCACCGAGTCGGTATGCCCCTCCAGTCGCACCGGATTGGTCACTTTCTTGATCTGCGCCGCGATCTTTTCGATGCTTCCATAGCCCGCCAGCGCGATCGTGTCCTGCCCGGACGGGAAGAACGCCGTCTCCTTCAAGCTGATCACCAGCCCGCGCGCTTCCATGGTGAGTTGCACCTTGCCCGACTCGATCTCCTCGTGCAATTGCGTGGTCAGGAAAAGCAGCGAGGGCATCAGCTCCACCATGAACTTGGGGTTTTCCGACGCCGTCGGCTTGCTGTGCACTCCCCCAGGACCCTTGATCATCGCGTTGCCCTTTCCCAATGTGCCGGGCGTACCCCCCAGGATGCTGGCCACAATGGCCGTGACTTTCCCTCCCTCCAGGGCCTTCTTCACCGAGTCCGACACCGCTTGCGCCTTCCCTTTATCGGCTTGCGAGCTGGCGAACATCACCACGAAGAACGCGAACAGCAGCGTGATGAAATCCGCGTACGAGAGCAGCCAGCGCTCGCTGTTCTCGTGGGCCGGAGGCTTCTTCTTGCGGGCCATTTCCCTAGCCTTTCGCCGGCGCCGGTTCTGCGTCTGCGGCCGGTTTGGCCGCGCCCTTGGCCGCCTTCGCCTTCTTGGGCGCCGGACCGCCCTGCCCATAGGCTTCCAGCTTGAGCCGGATCAGTTTCGGATTCAGCCCCTCCACGATCCCCGAGACGCCCTCCAGGATCAGCTCCTTGATTTGCAGCCCGCCCTGCGCGCGGGCTTTGATCTTGGTGCCCAGCGGCAGGAACACGAGGTTCGCCGCCACCAGCCCATAGATGGTCGCCACGAAGGCCGTCGCGATGCCGCGTCCCACCTCGTCGATATTCGCCAGGTTCTTCATCACCTGGATCAGCCCCAGCACGGCGCCTATGATCCCCATCGTCGGCGAGTAGCCCCCCGCCGCTTCGAACACTTTGGCCGCCCCCTCCACCTGCTGCTCCTCCACCGTCATCTCCAGCTCCATCATCTTCCGGATCTCCTGCAGGTCCGTCCCGTCCACCGCCAGGTTCAAAGCCTTGCGCAGGAAGGGGTCCTGCACCCGGTTGGCGTCCTGCTCCAGCGACACGATGCCGCTCTTGCGCGCCTTGCTCGCGTATCCGATCACTTCCTCGATGATCGCCTCCAAAGTCTGGCTCTTCTCCACAAATGCCGTCATCACCAACCGCAACGCCCGCATGATCACGCCGATTGGCGTGGTAATCAACACCGCCCCGACGGTCCCTCCGAGTACGATCATCGCCGCCGTTGGTTGCAGGATTTCCTTGATGCTGCCGCCCTCCAGCATCATTCCGCCCAGAATCCCGCTGGCGGCCAGCACCATTCCGGCCAGCGTGGCCAGGTCGGGCTTACTTCCGCCCGCCTTGGCGGGTTTCGCCCCCTTGGCTTTGGGATCCGGAGTTTTGGGTGTGGGATCGGCCATATGGGTCCTGGGCGGTTATGCCTCCTCGCCCCCCTTCGGACCCGCCGGTTCCGCAATGCGCGTGATCAGGCAGTGAGCATTTACCGTCCGCCGGAACTCCACGATCCGCTCCACCACTTCTTCCGCCGACTCCCGCACCATGAACTGATGCCCGTTGGTCAGCGTGACCACCGTGTCCGGCGTCATCTCCAGATGCTCGATGAGATCCGGGTTGAGCATGAACAGGCCGTGATTTAAGCGAGTTAGGCGAATCATGGCCGCAGGTGTCCTCACTAGTCCATATCGGTTTGGGCATCCTGAGTCTGACCCCTTTCCGCGATCGCCTTCCCAAGCCCGCCGCCGCTATTACTTCTTGCGCGCGGGACGATGAGAAACCTGGAGAAAACGATGACCGCGCTCTCGCCCATGCACGATTCCGCCTTGTTAGCCGGAAGGATCTTGGATGCCCTCCGCTCCGGGAACCTTCCCGGCCTCGAGCTTGAGCTCCAGCGGACCCGCTCCGCGCCCCTCGATCTGCCCCCCGACTCCGCCGAGCGCTGGGAACTCCTGGATGCCGTCGCCGGCCAGATGAGCGTCACCCTCCAACGCCTGCGCCGCCGCTCCATCCGCCGCTTCGAAGGAGCGGAAGTCCACCTCCGCCTCCTGCGGCACTTGGCCGATCACCCCTCCGCTAGCCTTACTTGAGCGTCTCCAGAATCGAGGCCAGCTCTTTCCGGACCTCTTCCCAAGCCGCCGGCGAGTATCCGAACAGGCTGCCCTGCCGCTCCAGGGGGGGCTGGCTTCGCTCCCGGCGCTCCTGCTTCCCGCGCCCCTTCAGGTACAGTTTGGCCCCTTCGATCGTGTACCGCTTGTCGTACAACAGTTGCTTGATCTCCAGCAGCAGCACCACTTCTTTGCGGCGGTATAGCCGGTGGCCGGTTCCCGACTTCTTGGGGGCCAGCACGGGGAATTCCGTCTCCCAGAATCGCAGAACGTGCGCCGGCACTCCCACCAACCGGCTCACTTCCCCGATCCGGAAGTACAGCTTATCCGGAACCTCCGGCGTCGCTGGCGCTGCTGCCTCCATCTCCGTCATTGAACCCGTCCAGATCATCCGCCATCCTACGGGAAACGCGGACTGGCGTCAACTAGGCCCCGCATCCCCTCAGCCGCCTGAGGCTCCCCTCCGGTCTTTCGCCCCGCCTGCCTCCGTAAGAACGCCGATTGTTCCACTGCGGGGAAACATTTACTCTGAAACTACTGGAACTGTGCCCAGCATGATCCCGGCCGTCATCGTCTCTCCCGATCCCGAACTGGCTCAGCAACTTGAAGCCGCGCTCGCCGATCTCGGCCAGGTCCTCGTCGTGCGCAGTCTCAACGACTACCCCGCCGAGCCCGACCTGGTCCGCCTCATTCGCGCCCTCGCCCCCCAGCTCTTTTTCATCAGCGTGGCTTCCGTCGAGCGGGCTTTGGACGTCGCCCGCCAGATCGAGGCCTGCGCCCCCGGAATCCAGGTCATGGCCTTCGACCGCCATTGCGATCAAACCATCCTCCTCGAATTGATGCGCGCCGGCATTCGCGAGTTCGTCTCCCTCCCCCTCACCATCCATGAGTTGCCCAACGCTCTGCTGCGCTTGAACGCGGCCCTCCAGCGCAAACCGCCCAGCATCGAGTCCACCGACCTGCTCTTCAGCTTCCTGCCCTCCAAGCCCGGTGTGGGCTGCACCACCATCGCCCTGAACACCAGCATCGCCCTCGCCGCCAGCCCCCAAACCAAGGTGCTCCTCGCCGATTTCGACCTCAACTGCGGCATGATCGGCTTCCTGTTGCACTTGGATAACTCCCGTTCCATCGTAGACGCCGCCGAGAACGCCGCTAACCTCGACGAGAACATGTGGTCCCGGCTCGTCCACTCCCGCGGTAAGCTGGACATCCTCGCCACCGGTGCCGCCCGACCCGGTTATCGCATTGAATCCGCGCAGATCCATTACCTGCTCGAGTTCGCCCGCCGCAACTATCAGGCCATCTGCGCGGATCTCTCCGGCCTGCTCGAGAAGTTCTCCGTCGAGGTGATGCAGCAGTCCAAACGCATCTTTGTCGTCTGCACCGCCGAACTGCCCTCTTTGCACCTGGCGCGCCAGCGGGTCGACTTCCTCCGCAGCCTGGAATTGGAGAGCCGCGTCAGCCTGCTCCTCAACCGTGCCGAGAAGCACCCCATCATCCCGTCCTCCGAGATCGAGCGAATGATCGGCCTCCCGGTCGCCATGGAGTTTCCAAACAGCTATAAGGGAGTGCACGACTCCTTCACCGGCGCTAAGCCCGTCGACCCGGCCAGCGAGCTTGGCAAACGCTTCACCGAACTGGCCCGCCAACTGCTCTCCAGAAATGCCGCCCCTCCGCCGCCCAAGCGTTTCGTGGACTACTTCAGCATTTCCCCGGCCCGCTTTTCTTTCCACAACTCCGCCAAGAAATGAGGGTCACCGCACGCTCGGCAATTATTTCCCCCCTCTTTTCAATCGATTCCCCGATTGGCCCCGCCCTCCCGGCACACCCTGCTCCTAAACTCGAAGCAGAGTACCCGGGTTGCGGAACTGAATTCGCTGGGCATAGGCGATGACATGGAGGACCTCCCGCAACCCGGTTTTCCCCCCAGGAAACCACGCTCGATGACCCACGCGGACAGGTCGGCTCATCAGCGCCCATCGCGCCCAAGCCGGAGGCGAACTGCCGGATCCACGTGCTGGTAAGTCTCTACGGAGGTGGTCCAAGCATTCGGAGCACCCGATCCAATCCGCACGCTGTTTCCGCTCACGGAGGGACGGAGCCTGACTTCGTGGACTTAGCGCCTTCCTGTCACCCGTCTGGCGAGCGCCTCTGGCAAGAAGTGGGAGGGCATCTTGGCGACGCTCTGCGCGAACCGTACCTACCGGCCCCGGTGCCAGATTCGCCGGGGCACGCGTGTCGCCTGGAACAAGGGGGTGCGCACTTCCCATCGGACCCATACGGTTCCGGATCTCTTAAGTGCTTTGACAGGTTGATCTTAGGTGGATCGCCCGACTTCCGTGTAGATCATTTAACCATATTGTTGTTGACTGGAATGATCCGATGTGTTGATATATAAGTCAACACCATCCATGGAACAGGTCGGATGGCAAGCAGTAGCTTCAGATCCGGGAGGTCCAGCTGCCGATCCGGGAACGAATGTTCGGGGAGCTGGCGCGCATCTTTGACTATGAGCGCGGAAACGGAAGGTGCCCCAGCCGAGACTTCTTGGGTTCCCTGGAACCTAGGATGCGAAAGAGGTTCGCCGGACAGTTCTGCGCTCTTGGACAGTATGGGCTGCCCTATCACAATCAAGAGAGGTTCAGAGCGCTTGGCGGGGATGGCAAACCCCTATGGGAGTTCAAGGAACATGACCACAGGGTCTATTGCTTTAGGCAGCCAACGAAGCTGATTCCAGGGTCTGTGACGATTGTTCTGTTCAACGGATGGATAAAGGACAAGAAAGGAAAGACAGGAGAGGAGAAACGAGAAATCGACCGAGCGCTGAACCTGTACAGTGAGTTCTCGCAGGAGTATCCGGGATTTCAGGGTTAACTATATGAATATTTTTGTGAATCCCGCTGGCAACGGCCAAGCCGACATTGAGTTGTTGGAGGAAGCGGCCCTCGCTTTGGCCCAATCCGTGATCCAAAACGCGATTGATGAGAGCGGCGTGTCTAGGGCTGAGGTCGCCCGTCGAATGGAGCGGAATCGCTCATTTGTTTCCCGCATGCTATCCGGAAGCCACAATCTGACCGTCAAGACGATGGCACGGTCTCTGGCAGCATGCGGCTTTGAGGTGCGCTTCGAGCGCGTACCGATTGCTTCCAACTGGATGGAGGCTCCGGCTCCTTCCAGCACGAAGATACCGCCCGCGCACGCGGGCAGTACTATCCTCGCCTCGTTCGCAGGCGGGCAAAGTACTGCTCACGTGTTCGTGAGAGGAGAGTATAACCGTGGAAACCACTGTTGACCTCGCCGCCGTCGGCAGGGTGGCAAGGCGAACCGACTTAAGGGAGATCCGAATCACCGAAATGTCGGCCAAGTGCAACCCGAAGGTTACCGGGCCCCTCTGCCCCTCTGTCAGATTCGACTGCGCCATTGCAGGCAGAGATCAGAACATGCTGGAGGTGATGTGCGACTGCACCTTCGTTGCCCATTGCGGCGAGGCGCTGGCGGCCCAGGTTCAGATTCAATACTTGCTTTTGTATGAACTCAGTGGAACCGACGAGTTCGCGGAAGACGATCTGCTGCAGTTCGCCAGGGCGAACGGAGCACTGCACACCTGGCCCTTTCTGCGAGAGGCGCTGTATGCAATGACATCAAGGATGGGATATCCCCCATTCACTCTTCCGGTCATGCATTTTCACGCCAAACCTCCGGCCGAAACCCAGCCTGAGAGTGCGGATCCAAACGCCATTCTGGATCCTCAGGAATGACACCGGGGTTCGAGAGACAATTGGCGTGGCCTGAGAGCATCTTGCGATACAAAGAAGTTCCCTTCACCCCAGGTCTAGGAAGGCAGAGCCGCGATTCGGAAACTCCATCTTTCACTACCGTCTTCCCTCTTCCCGTTGCATCATAGAATGGTGCCCGTCTGCTTCGGTTTTCATCCCGTCCTCGAGGCGCTCCGCGCCCGCCGCCCTCTCAATCGCGTACTCGTCGCCAAGGGAGCATCCGGGCCCCGCCTTCAGGAGATCGTCGCCCTCTGCCGCGAGCTTTCCGTGCCCCTCCGCTTCGAGCCTCGCGACGCCCTGGACCGTCTGGCCCCCGGCGCGGCCCACCAAGGAGTAATCGCCCTGGGCGCGGCCCACCAGTACCTGGATCTCGACGATCTCCCGCCCGGCGCCAGCCTCCTGCTGCTCGACGGCGTCGAAGACCCGCACAACCTGGGCGCCATCGTCCGCACCGCGCACGCCGCCGGCCTGGGCGCCGTGGTGGTCCCNNTCGATGAGCGCGGCGACCAGACCTACCACCAGGTCGACTATGCCTCCCCCACCGCCTTCGTCCTCGGCGGCGAGGGCAAAGGCCTGCACCAGATGCTCCGCCAGCACTGCGATTTCCTGGTGCGCATCCCTCTGGCCGGCAACATTTCCTCCCTCAACGTCTCCGTCGCCGCCGGCATCGTGCTCTTCGATTGGAAGCGCCGCCAGTAGTTCCTGGGGCCGGCGCCCGAGGCGCGCTATCGTGATGGCTCCACTGGCCGATACAGCTATTGTGAAGTTGCGCCCGGCCAATTTGCTGGCAATCGCCGTGTTGGCTGTCCCCGCCTGGGGACTAAATCCCCGACTGGCTCTCACACAGCTCGGCCACGACATCTGGACAACCTCGAGCGGGTTGCCGCGGGACTCGATCCGCGCCATCGCACAGACCCCCGACGGCTACCTTTGGTTTGCGACCACCGGAGGATTGGCTCGCTTCGACGGCGTGAGTTTCACGGTATTCAGCGGCGCGAACACACCGATCCTCGGAGAGGGCTTGATTAGCGCTATGTGGGCTGCGCCGGATGGATCGTTGTGGATCGGCATAGTGCACAACGGGTTGCTGCGTTTCCGCAACGGCCGCTTTGAGAAGTTTGAGGGCAACCTGGGGGTGTCCGGCGACTTTATCCGTGCCTTGCGGACGGATTCGCGCGGCGTGCTCTGGATCGGAGCCGACAAGGGCCTCGCGCGGCTCGAGCACGGCCGAGCCACCACCGTCTTTGCAGGTGGATGGGAAGCCAACGTGCACGTCTTGCTGGAGTACCCCGCCGGAACCGTCTGGGTTGGCGCCAACAACGGGCTGCACCNNGCGCACTGACGGTCGGTACGCACACCGGAGGGTTGAGCGAGCTTCGCCAGGGACGCTTCCGCACGCTTGGCCCTCGCGACAGTTTCACGTCCAGCGGCATCCTGGCGCTTCTCGCAGACCGCGATGGAGCGCTTTGGGTGGGCACCGACGGCGGCGGCGTCAAACGCTGGGCGGAGGGAAAGTTCAGTTCTTTCCAGACCCGCGACGGGCTTTCCAATCAGGTCGTTCGATGCCTGTTCGAAGACGCCGAAGGCAGCGTGTGGATGGGCACGGCGGGTGGCGGCATCAATCGTTTCAAGGAATATCGCGCGACCATGCGCACCATGCGCGAAGGGCTTCCCAGCGACAGCGTCCGTACCGTCCAGCAGGACCATTCCGGAGACATCTGGATGGGCACTCCCAACGGCATCGCCCGTCTCCGGACCACCGGAGAATTGGTGGCGTACGGCTCGAAGGATGGGCTCTCCAGCCACTCGATGTGGCCCGTAATCCGCGACCGCCGGAACAACGTGTGGGCGGGTTCCGAAGAAGGAGTCGTGCGCAGGTTTCGCGGGGAGCCGAATCCCCGAACCCAACGTTCGTGGAGCTTTCGGCCTCCTATCCGTCTGCTGTTCGAGCAACGCAATGGCACGGTTTGGGCCGCTTCGGGAGACAGCCTCATCGGTTTTCAGGCCGATTCGATGGCGGTCTTCGGCAAGCCACAGGGCCTGGCCGCCGTGCCGGTGACGGCCCTCGCCGAGGGCCTTGACGGAGCTCTTTGGGTGGGTACCGAGCTGGGTGTGCAGCGGTTTCAAGACCGACAGTTCGGTCCCCTGCTGACCCGGCCGGGGCCGCGCCAGAATGTGTCCGGCATGCACGCCGACGCCGCCGGCCACGTCTGGGTGATGACTGGCTCCGGTCTCAACCGCATCGCCGGAACCCAACTCACAGTCTTCACCCCGGCGCAAGGCATGCCGGAAACCGGCCTCGGCCCGAACATGGAAGAAGACGACGATGGCTATCTCTGGATTGTGGGTAGCGACATGTACCGGGTTCTGAGGGCCGACCTGGATGCCGTTGCGGAGGGACGCCGGCGCGTTGTGCATCCCGAGAGGTTCGGTTTGGCGGATGGAATGCGAGTCGGCTGCGAGTCTTCCTTCGGGGTGTCGCCGGTAATCTGGAAAGGCCGGGGCAACAAGCTGTACCTGGCTACCTACGGCGGCTTGATGGAGATCGACATGGCGCGGTTGGCCATCAATCGGCGCGCCCCGCCGGTGCTGATCGAACGGGTGACGGGCGACCGCCAGAATCCCGTGGGCGCCGGCGGGTGGGTCCGCTCCGGCACTAATATCGAGTTTCACTACACCGCCCTCAGCTTCCTCTCTCCGGAGTTCATACAATTCCGTTACCGACTGGAAGGCTTCGATGCCGGCTGGGTGGAAGCCGGCAACCGGCGCGCCGCTTACTACACTAACGTTCCGCCCGGCACGTACCGGTTCCGCGTGGCGGCTCGCAACCTGGACGGAGCCTGGAATGAGAGCGGCGCTTCGTTTCCCCTAGAGGGCCGGCCGCGCTTCTACCAGACGCCTTGGTTCGCCGCACTCTGTGCGCTGGCCGCGATCGCGGCAGGGGTCGCCTTCTTTCAACTCCGGGTGCGGAAGCTGCGCTCGAGCGAGCACAGACTCGCCCAGCGCGTCGAGGAACGCACGGCTAAACTGCGCCAGGAGATCGAGATCCGGCAACGCGCCGAAGAGGCCGCACTCGCCGCCAGCCTCGCCAAGAGCGAGTTCCTGGCCNNATGAGCCACGAAATCCGCACCCCGATGAACGGTGTCTTGGGCATCACCGAACTTTTGCTCGATAACGAGATGGCGCCCGAGAAGCGTACCTATTTGGGCATGGTCAAGAGCTCGGGCGAAAGCCTGCTCGCCATCATCAACGACATTCTGGATTTCTCGAAGGTCGAAGCCGGCAAGCTCGACCTCGACCCGGTGGATTTCGATCTGCAGGCATTACTCGAAGAAACCATCCAGGGCTTCGGCATGTCCGCCGGCCAGCGAGGGCTCGAGCTGATTTGCCAGGTGCACGATGTTCCCGCCATGGTGGTGGGCGATCCAACACGCCTCCGCCAGGTCCTGACCAACCTCCTGGGGAATGCGCTCAAGTTCACCGCCATTGGCGAGATCGTGCTCCAGGCCGAGGTCGCCAGCCAGGACGCGGACACCGTGACCGTTCACTTTTCCGTCCGCGATACCGGGGTCGGAATCTCCGGCGATTTGCAGCAGAAGATCTTCGAGCCCTTCTCGCAGGCCGATAGCTCCACCACTCGCAAGTACGGTGGTACTGGCCTCGGTCTGACCATCTCCCTTCGTCTGGTCGAAATCATGGGGGGCAAGCTGTGGGTGGAGAGCGCACTCGGCCGAGGAAGTTGCTTCCATTTCACGGCGCGATTTGGCGTCTCAAAGAAGCAGCGGGGGAGCCGGCCGGTCGAGCGAAGCCTGAAGGACGTTCCGGTTCTGATCGTGGACGATAACGCGACCAACCTCCTGGTTCTTCAGAAGATGCTGGCCAGTTGGGATATGCAGGTCAGGGCGGAGACAAACGCCGGCGCCGCCCTCGCCTTTGCCAAGGCGGCTGCAGAGGGGGGCCTGGCGCTGCCGCTCGTCATCACGGACGCCCACATGCCGGGGGAGGACGGCTTCGACCTTGCCAGGCAACTCCGCCAGAACCCACACGGCGCCGCTCCAGCGATTATCATGCTAACCTCCGCCGGCCAACGCGGCGACTCCGCGCGCTGCCACGACTTGGGGATTGCGGCTCACCTGACAAAACCAGTCGGTCCGTGGGAACTGCGCCAATTGATTTGCGCGGTGCTTGGCCGCAACGCGGGAGAGTCTCCGGCCGCGAAGCCGGTGGCGGGGAACTTGCCTGGCGACACGCCAGCCCCGGCACGCCGCAAGATTCTGCTGGCTGAGGATAATCGGGTCAATCAGGTGGTAGCAGTGCGGCTGCTGGAAAGGCGGGGCCACCAGGTTACAGTGGCCGCCAACGGGCGTGAAGCGCTGGAGGCATTGCTGCGCGAGCCATTCGACTTGGTCCTGATGGACGTGCAAATGCCGGAGATGGATGGCCTCGCAGCCACCGCGGCCGTCCGCCTGCGAGAGGCCGTAACCGGCGGCCACCTTCCCATCTTCGCCATGACGGCTCACGCCATGAAAGGCGATGCCGAGCGCTGCCGCAACGCCGGTATGGATGGCTATCTCTCAAAACCGGTCCGTCCCCAGGATCTCTACGCCATCGTAGATGGTTGTGACGCCCAGCTTCCCGCGCCCGCCTCACCCCTCGTCGCGCCGGGTCTGTAGGTTTCATCGACCGGGCCGCGGGCCGATGCAACCTTTTGCGGTGACCGCGCCCAGCCATTTCTAACTCCCGTCCCCTCAGCGCGTTACCGCGAAGTTGGCCTATCCCTCCTCTGCCCGGGGCTTACTATGCCAGTGGAGCACAACTCATGCCGCTCAGCCCACTCGGCCACCGGCCCTCGCGAAATACCGAAAGAAGACCTTCGAAGCCAATCCCATTTTCGGACACTCCTCCACAACTAATTGATTAAGAATAAGTTATTTTCTGAATACCATCGCCAAAGACGGTCCATCCGGGCCGCGCACGAACCCATCCCCGAGCCTGGGGGCACCGTAGCCCAACCTTGATTTGATCGAAACCACGAAAAAAGAGCTTGACAACCATACTGTGTGTCATATAGGATGTGGTATATACCATGCGATACATCATGGAGCGTCATGAACACCGAACACTTTGAGAATCTCCGCCTCGAACTTCGCCGCGGCTCGCTGGTGCTGGCCGTCCTGGCCGCGCTGCGTGCCGAGCAATGCGGCTACACGCTGCGCAAGGCTCTGGCGCAGTGCGGCATGGCGATTGATGAAGGCACGCTGTATCCCCTGCTGCGCCGACTGGAGACTCAGGGCCTGCTTTCCAGCGAGTGGCGCGAGCAAGACAAGCGCAACAAGCGCTTCTACCGCCTCTCCGACGAAGGCGGGCAAATCCTGGAGCAACTACTCACCGAGTGGCGGAGCATCGATTCGTCTCTGCGCTCCGTTCTAAAGGAGGAAGGTCATGGATCTCATTGAACGCTACTTGCAGGCCGTCAAGTTCTGGCTGCCCAAGAAACAGAAGGACGACATCATCGCGGAGCTGTCGGAAGACCTCCGCGCCCAGATCGAGGAGCGGGAGACGGCGCTCGGCCGCCCGCTAAACGAAGCCGAAGTGGAGGCCCTCCTCAAGCAGCGCGGCAGTCCGTTTCTGGTGGCCAACCGCTTCCTGCCGCAGGAGTCTCTGATCGGGCCGGTGCTCTTCCCCATCTACCGCTTCTCGATCAAGATCGCCGTGCTCTGCTACCTGATCCCGTGGGTGCTGGTCGGACTTAGCCTGACGTTCGCGAGCCCCAGCTATCGTGCCGGGCGCTCCTGGCTCGCCGCCCTGGGTTCGATGTCCGGCTACCTATGGGCCACCGCGTTCGTGGTGTTGGGCACGGTGACCATCGTCTTCGCGGTCCTCGAACGGGTGCAAGCCCGGAAGCATTTCCTTGAGGACTGGAACCCGCGCAAGCTCCCGAAGCTCCGCGATCCCAACCTGATCGGGCGCGGGACCTCCGGCTTCGACCTGGCGGTCAACCTGGTGCTCGCGGTCTGGTGGGCGGCCAACATGGCCAGCCTGGTCGTAGTGAACCGCCCGTACCTGCGGATTGAGCTCGCTCCCCTCTGGAGCTGGTTCTTCTGGAGCTACCTGGTGTTGATGCTAGTCAACACCGTGGTCGCGGCCGTGAACCTGCTGCGTCCCTATTGGACCGTTTCGCGAGCCACTCTTCGTCTGCTCACCGATTGTGCCGGAGCGGTGCTCTTCTGCTGGCTGCTCGAGGCTAAACTCGTGGTCGGCTTCGCCACTCCCAACCTCGCGCCCGAGAAAGGGCTTGAGATCGCCAAGGCCTTCAATCTGTGGATGGATAGGATCTTCCCCGCAGCCGTCATCCTGGGCGTAGTGATTGCCTGCACCGATGTCGCCCGCATTTTGCGCGTGAAGACGGCCAAAGTGCGACTGGCGGCGCCGGCCGCCGTGGTCGCCACCCTGCTGCTCCTCGCGGGCGGCGCCCACGGGCAGACTCCGGCGGCCGCGTCCGCGCTACCTTCCGACGCCGAGCTCCGGGCGATTCTGGCCGATCGCATCGACGTGCAGCATAAGAGCGTGGGAATGGTCGTCGGCATCACCACTCCAGCGGGCCGGCGCATCGTTTCCTACGGGCATTTCAACCCGGGCGACGAGCGCCCGCTCGATGGCGACACCGTCTTCGAGATCGGATCGGTCACCAAGGTCTTCACGGCGCTCGTGCTCGCCGATATGGTCGAGCGCGGAGAACTCAAGCTCGACGATCCCGTGGCCAAGTACCTCCCTGCCGGCGTGAAGCTGCCCGAGCGGCAAGGCCACGCCATCACCCTGGTGGATTTGGCGACCCAGACCTCCGGGCTGCCCTTCTTCCCCTCCGACATTCCGCTCTCCGATCCCAAGGAAGCTCAGCGAATCGTCGCCCAGTACACCATCGCGCAGTCGTACCAGTTCCTCTCGCGCTTCGAGCTGACGCGCGACATCGGCACGAAATGGGAATACTCGAACTTGGGTTTCGCGCTGCTCGGCCAGGCGCTCGCCCAGCGCGCCGGAACGGACTACGAGGCCCTGGTGCGCGCGCGGATCACGCGCCCGTTGGGAATGCAGAGCACCACCATCGCCGTGTCCCCGGCCATGCAGGCCCGGCTGGCCCCGGGACACGATGCCAAGTTGCAGCCCGCCTCCGAAATCATGATGCCGGCCTTCCTGGCCGCGGGTTGCCTGCGCTCCAGCGCCAACGACATCCTGACCTTCCTCGACGCCTTCCTGGGCCGCAAAGACTCGCCGCTCGCCCCGGCGATGAAGGCGATGCTGCAGACTCGCCGCCCGGGCCCCGGCTTTCAGCAGGCTCTGGGCTGGTGGATCATCTCCATGGATTCGGCGGATGAAGGCTTCGTCTTTCACGGTGGCGAGACACCCGGCTACTCCAGCTCGGTGGCCTACGATCCCAAGACCAAAACTGGCGTAGTGGTCCTTTCCAATGGCGCCGAGAACGACGGCGGACTCGGCTGGCACCTGATGCGGCCCAGCTTTCCCCTGGCCACCTCCGCCGCTCAGAAGGCGATCGAGGACAAAACCAAAAAGGAAATGGCTCTGGACCCCAAACTCCTGGGCTCCTACGCCGGCCGGTACCGTGTCGCATCCGGCCCCACCAAGGGCGATATCGTCGCCATCGAGCGAACCGGCGACTTCCTGGCGCTGAAATCGGCGAGCACGCCGCCGCAGGGGCTGCGCCTGCACGCGGAAAACGACCACCTGTTCTTCATCACGGAAGCCGATCTCCAGATTGACTTCCGCCGCGACGGCGCTCGAGCCACGAGCATCGTCATACATTTTGCCGGCTCGGAGACTCCGGCAACGCGGGTGGACGAACCGGTCAGATAATCCGACTGGACACTTAATATGACCAGTAGTACACTGGAATGGCGATGTCCGAGATGAAGGCCTCCCAGTTCAAGGCCCAGTGCCTCTCGGTTTTGGACCACCTCGACCCGGAGGGGATCGTCATCACCAAGCGCGGCAAGCCGGTCGCCAGGGTGGTCCCCTTCGCTTCGAGTTGCGCCCATCTGATCGGGAGCATGCGGGGCACGTTCGAGGTTCGCGGCGACCTGACGACCACCGGGCTGAAATGGGATGCTGAATCTTGACACACACATCCTGATTCACGCGCTCGATGGCCGCCTCACGCCGCGGGAGCGCGAGATCCTATCCGCCGACCTGTGGAGCATCTCGGCGATCGTGCTCTGGGAACTGGCGACGCTCGCCCGGCTGGGCCGCATCAGCCTGGACATCGCCTCGCCGGAATTCGCGGCGGCCATGGCACGGATCCGTGTCTGGCCGCTGGATCTCGCCGTGTGCAAAGCTCTACGGGCACTTGACTTTCGCGGAGACCCCGCCGATGAGATCATCGCCGCCACCAGCCTGGTGCACGGCGTTCCGCTGGTCACCCGCGACCGGCGGATACGCAGGTCCAAGTGCGTCCCGCTCGCCTAAGGCGGCAGGGGTTACTCCTTGACGCGCTTGTAGACCATCTCGCGGGGAGGCATGCCCTCGCGGAACTGCATGCTCATCTTGATCTCGTCGCCGGCCACCGTGCCCTTGTACTGCATCTTCATCTCCTGGTCGCCCATCGTGCGGACCACCACAAAGGAGATGTCGTCGCCGCTGATCTTGCCTTCGCCGATCGGGTTCTCCCCCATCCGGCCGCTGATGGTTCCGGTCAGCTTCGTACCGTCGGCCTTCAAGGTCAGGTTGCTGGTCATAGTTTGACCGTCCCGCCCGGGAAACTGGGCGGTCCATTTGCCGCTGGGGTCGGCGGCGAAGGCGCCCAAAGCCAGGACCGCGGCCAGAGCGACGGCCCAAAGCAGTTTGCGATTGTACATGTGAGTTCCTTTCGGGCAGGGAGCAAGCACATCCGTCCCTGCGTGCTGAATAGATGCTCGGCGAGGCCGGGAAGTTACTGGGGCCGGCGCTTAACGCAGCGTCAGGCACATCAGGGTGGCGCTGGCCGGACAGGCCACGCGGTACTGCTCGGAGGAGCGTATGCCTTCCGGCGCCGCCTCGCGCTCGACAGCCCAGAAGCCCATGCCGGCGAAGAAGTCCGCGGCGGTGGTGGTGAACAGATAGATGGCCCGCAAGCCACGCTGGACGGCCCACTCGAGCCGGCCGCGCACCAGCAGCGCGCCCAAGCCCTTTCCGCGACGCTCGGGCTCGACCGCCACCGACCGCAGCAACCCGTCCTCTCCGTAGATCTCCAGGCCCGCGGCGCCCACCAGATCGCCGGCGCTCTCGACCACGGCGTAGCCGTCCGGGAATTGGGTTTCCAATCCCTCCGCCCCCAATTCGCACGCCGCAAGCAGGCGGCGGATCGCCTCCAGGTCCGCCGGCCGGGCTGGCCGCAGCCGGGGGGTCGCCGCGCGGACGTGAGCCAGGTAGAAGTCGCGGAAGCGCACGGACATCTGGTCGCGAACCCGGCGAAAAGCCTCCAGAATGTTCCCCTCGTCGCCGCCCGTCGCGGCCGGGTCGTCGAAGGGGAAATGCAGCCGCCGCCGCACGGCGCCCTGAAACACCGGGCAGTTGGCGTCGGCCTGAGCGCAGACGGTGATGACGTAATGAAACGGCTGGCCGAGGAACTGCTCGACGCTCTTGGGCCGGGCCGCGCGGATGTCGATGCCCATCTCCTCCATCACGCGGATGGCGGTGGGATGCACCTGGGCCGCCGGCCGCGTGCCCGCGCTCCAGACCTCGAGCGCGGGGTCGTAGGATCGCAGCAGCCCCTCGGCCATCTGGCTGCGCGCCGAATTCCCGGTGCAAAGGATCAGGATGCGCGGCATGGTACCATTTAGGGAATCACACCATTTCGAGCGGAGTGCATACTTGTCTCTCAACAATTGTAAGCGATTCAAGACCCTCGCCATACACGCCGGCCAGCCGCCGGATGCGGCCTATGGCGCGGTGATGACGCCCATCTACCAGACCTCCACGTTCGCCTTCAAGGGCGTGAACCAGCCCGGCCCCTTCGACTACTCCAGGAGCGGCAACCCTACGCGGAAAGCGTTGGAGAGCTGCCTGGCCGCGCTCGAGAACGGCACGCACGGGTTTGCCTTCGCTACCGGGATGGCCGCCGAGACGACGCTTACGGCCATGTTCGAGCCGGACGACCACATGGTGGTTCACAACGACCTGTACGGCGGGACCTATCGGTTATTGGCCACCCTCGGCGAGCGGCGCCTGGCGGTGGACTACGTGGATCTGCGCGACTTGCCAGCCGTGCGGGCGGCGCTGCGGCCTTCCACGCGGGCCATCTGGATCGAATCGCCGACCAACCCGTGCATGAACCTGGTGGATATGGCGGAGGTGGCCGCTTTCGCGCGCGAGCGTAACCTGCTTACCATCTGCGACAACACCTTTTCGTCGCCGTATTTCCAGCGGCCTCTCGAGCTGGGCATCGATATCGTGGTGCACTCCACCACCAAGTACATCAACGGCCACTCGGACGTGGTGGGCGGGGCCNNGCGCCCTTCGACTGCTTCCTGGTGCTGCGCGGCATCAAGACGCTGGCGCTGCGCATGGAGGAGCACAACCGCAACGCGCTGGAGATCGCCGCCTGGCTGGAGCGGCATCCCAAGATCGCCGCGGTGCATCACCCGGGCCTCGCCAGCCATCCACAGCATGCGCTGGCGCTGCGGCAGATGAGCGGCTATGGCGGCACCTTCTCGTTTCGCGTGCGCGGCGGACGCGAGGAAGCATTCCGGCTGCTCGGAAACCTGAAGGTGTTCACGCTGGCCGAGTCGCTGGGCGGAGTCGAATCGCTCATCGAGCATCCCGACACCATGACCCACACCTCGGTGCCGCCGGATGTTCGCGCGGCCATGGGCATCACGCCCGATCTGATCCGCATCTCGGTCGGGATCGAGGATGTGGCGGACCTGATCGAGGACCTGGAGGCGGCGCTGGCCGCCGTCTAAACGATCCCTTCGTACAGGATGCTCGAAAGGTAGCGCTCGCCCGAATCCGGCAGGATGGCCACAATGGTCTTCCCGGCGTACTCGGGCAGCTTCGCCAGCCGGATGGCCACCGCGGCCGCGGCTCCGCAGGAGATCCCGCTGAGGATGCCCTCGACGGTCCCCAATCGGCGCGCGGTCTCGATCGCCTCTTCGTTCGAGATCAGCTCAACCCGGTCGACCAGCGAGAGGTCCAGCGTATCCGGGATGAATCCGGCGCCGATGCCCTGGACCTTGTGCGGCCCGGGCGTGAGCGGTTGGTTGTTGCGGGCCTGCGTGATGACCGGGCTGTTCACGGGCTCCACGGCCACCGACTCGATCTTCTTGCCCTTCACGTTCTTGATGTACCGCGAAATGCCGGTGATGGTGCCGCCGGTACCCACGCCGCTCACCAGAACGTCGACGCGGCCGTCGGTGTCGTCCCAGATCTCCGGGCCGGTGGTTTTGAAGTGGATGTCGGGGTTGGCGGGGTTCTTGAACTGCTGGAGCAGCAGATAGTGGGCGGGGTCGGAGGCTAGGATCTCCTCGGCCTTGGCGATGGCCCCTTTCATGCCCAGCGCGCCCTCGGTCAGCACCAGCGTGGCGCCAAAGGCCTTGATGAGCTTGCGCCGCTCCAGCGACATGGTTTCGGGCATGGTGAGGGTCAGCCGGTAGCCGCGCGCGGCAGCCACATAGGCCAGCGCGATGCCGGTGTTGCCGCTGGTGGGTTCGACCAGCTCCACGCCCGGGCGCAGTACGCCGCGGCGTTCCGCGTCCCAGACCATGGACGCGCCAATGCGGCATTTCACGGAGTAGGCCGGGTTGCGGGCTTCGATCTTGGCCAGGACGGTGGCGCCTGCGCCGTCCAGGATGCGGTTGAGTTTGATCAGCGGCGTGCGGCCGATCGAGAGTGAGTTGTCAGCGAAAAGCATGCGGTGTCTCCCTGTAGATTGGGCTCTAGTATATCAATGCCTATAGGATATAGGATATTTGGCGCTTTCGCAAGGACCCTACGAGGATAGATGCTCGCTGAACCCACGATAGACCGAAAATCGCAGCGGGTGCAAGGGGGGCGGCTGGCGACGCTTGGGACGGGTACTCGGCCCTCTACACCTGCGCCCAGGCGCTGCGCCGCGATGTGGCGATGGCTCCGTCGAGTGAGCCCGAGAGCCGCGATTTCCGGGAGATCTGCGGGGATCGCTACTACGTGCGTTCCACGGTCCTCACCTCGCAACTGCCGGTCTCGCGGTGGCACGAGCGGATCGGCGATCCAACGCTGGCCGACGGCATTCCAGACCGCCTCGTGCACGACGCCCATCGTATTGAGGCGCGCGGCGACTCGATCCGCAAGATTCGAAAGACGCCGAACGTACAGCTACCGCGTCGGGCCAAGGGAGCGCCGTGAGCAGCCCGAATCTCTTCCACTTGTGCGATCCTGAGTCTGTCAGGGAGCCGCGTGAAGATGCATCGCCAACTCCTTCTGCTTCGGTTTTCGGGTTTTGTAATCGCCGGGGTAGTCTTTACTTCAGTTCTGTACGCCCAATTCGGAGCGGAGAATATTGCAGATCAAGACATCGGCCTGCCACCACAGGCTCCCTTCATTACCTTCCTCGGAACCGTCACCCCGGGAAAGATGGCCACCGACCCGTCTCTGCCGCTAAGCGGTCCGGTTGCCGAGGCGCTCTATGAGGAATTGCGCGCGCAGAAGACACCCGCTGGACCCGCCGGCGAAGTTGTCACCTCCATAAGAACCAAATATGACGAGGCGGGACGTACCACTGAAGAGACCCGAAAACAATGGGGCACAGAGACAACCACGATCAATCGGTACGAAGGGACCCGCCTTGTGAGTCAGGAAACAACGTTCCCGAACAGCAAGAAACCGCGGCCTAAGTCTTGGAATTACTGGGTGTACGATCAATCCGGCAAGTTGACTGAATACCGTCGGGGAAGCGGCGATGAGATCCAGAATCACTACGCGAACTTCAAACGCGATGGGCAAGGGCGTCTTACGAGTTTCGAGTATCGGCAGGGAGCCAAAGACGAGTTTTTCAGCCGAACGGAATTCCGTTACTCACCCGATGGCAAAACCATTGACAGCACTTTCTACGATGCGACTGGCGACGTGACGCGCTCGACGACCCAAAGCGTAGACGATCAGGGACATGTTGTCTGGGTGGCGATCTGCGAGCGAGATTGGAAAACGAAGAAGCCGAAGGCTCCCTTGAAGGTTGCATTCCGCTATGACGCGCAGGGTCGGCTGTTGGAGCAGAATACTGGTGCGCATGAGTTCGAAGCGGCGGGCAGCGAACACGAACTACCGCCAGGCAGAATCTCCATCGCTTACGACGACGTAAAACACACAAAGACAACTGCCTACGCGGGCTACGAAGGCCTTCTTACTTCGACGGTGACCTACAATGCGAGCGGCGCGACGATTGCAGTGGCTGGCGGAACCGGCGATAGAAACGTCGATGCCGAGCTCGAATGCACTTATGACAGCCACGAGAACTGGACGACTTGCCAGCTGATCGATAAGCATACTGGCGTCGGCACAGTGGCAAAGAGGTGGCGCCGGACGATCGCGTATCGGTAGAATTCGTCCGCTCGCCAGTCACGACGCTCTGATCTGTACTTAGCGGAGGATCTCGGGACAGCACGACTGCGGCGGCGGTGGAGGGCGACCAGAGCCTCGGGGACCTGCGGCGGCTGCTCAAAAAGGCCGGGCTGGAACTGGAATAGAGCGGCGCCGTTGGGCAGGCGGCGCCGCTGGGTTGGAGTGGCTAGTTCGCTTCGCCGGAGACCTCGACGATTTGCGGCGGATGCTGCAGCAGATCCTGCGAGTCCTTGGGAACGAAAGCGAACTGGAAGACGATCTGTAACTCGTCCTGCTTCACGGCGCCGGCGAGCTCCTTGTAGCCCCAGCGCCATTGGTCGAGCTTATAGGCTTCGGGCGCGCCGAGCTTTTGCATCGCCTCGTCGCGGGCCTGCTCGAAGGTCTTGATCTTGACGCTCGCGGAGGGCGCCTGAAGATCGCGCCAGACGCGCGAGGCGTTCACGATCGAGCCGCCGTTGCTGAGCGAAACCCGAACCTGGCCGCCATCGCCGATGACGGGGATCTTCTGGCCGTCCACGTCGATCAGGCGCTGGTAGATCACCAGCACGCTGTCCTGGCCTTTGCGCACATCGCCTGAAGAGCCGTCAGCCGGCATGCTGGCGGTGAGGATGGGCGTGACCATGGGCTCGCTGAGTTCCTTGGTGTCCCAGCCTAG
>PMEV01000106.1 GCA_003154855.1 Bryobacterales bacterium | reverse complement strand
GTCTGCGAGCCGTCGTAGTCGACGCCCAGCCCGCCTCCCACGTCCAGGTACTTCAGGCCGGCTCCGGCGCGCACCAGTTCCGTGAAAATGCGGGCCGATTCGATCACCGCGGCCTTGACGTGGCGAATGTTGGTGATCTGACTGCCCAGATGGAAATGCAGCAGTTCGAGGCAGTCCCCCATGCCCAGCGACTTCAACTGCTCGAGGGCGCGCAGGGCCTCGCTCACCGTCAGGCCGAACTTGGAGCGGTAGCCGCCGGAGGACTTCCAGCGGCCCGAGCCCCGGCTGGCCAGCTTGAGCCGCAGTCCGATGCGCGGGCGCACGCCGATCTTTTGCGCGTAGGAGGTCACCAGATCGAGCTCCGTGTACTTCTCGACCACGGTGGTGATCTGCCGGCCGATCTTGGTGGCCAGCATGACCATCTCGATGTACTCGTCGTCCTTGAAGCCGTTGCAGACGATGGGGGTGTCGTTGTCGGCCACCGCCAGCACCGCCAGCAGCTCGGGCTTGGAGCCGGCTTCGAGGCCGAACTTGTAGGGGCGGCCGAACTCGAACACTTCCTCGACCACCTGGCGCTGCTGGTTGACCTTGATGGGGTAAATGCAGGAGTATCCGCCGCGATAGCCGTGCTCGGCGATGGCGCCCTGAAACGCCTGGTAGATCTCGCCCAGCCGCTGCCGCAGGATCTCGCCAAAGCGGATCAGGATGGGCAGCGAGATGCCGCGCAAGACCAGCGTGTCGACGAGTTCCTTGAGGTCGATGGCCCGGGCGGGGTCCTTGGAGGGATGCACCCGCAACTGGCCGTTCGCGCCGACCGAGAAATAGCCCTTCCCCCAACTTGCGACGTCATACAACTCGCTCGCGTCCACGACGCTCCAACGCTCCGACGGCTCCCGTAGAAGCTGATTCTCCGACACTTTCACACTCAACGATCGCGCCTCCTGAAGATTCAAGTGTCGCCCGAAAACGCTCCGGGGGGCAAGTGGTATTCGTAGGAAGTGCCGTCAGGCGGTCCAGCGTCCTGGAATGGGGTGGGCGCACTTGGGGCAGCGGCCGTCGCCGGTGAGGCGGTATTCCAGGATTCGATAGCCGCTCCGGCCGATCAGCCGCTCGCCGCAGCCCGGGCACCAGGTATCCTCGAGGCCGCCTACGCCGCCCGGGATGTTGCCCGCGTAGACGTAGCGCAATCCGGCCTGGCGGCCAATGCGGGCGGCGCGCTCCAGATCCATGGGCCGGGTGTCGCGGTGGTCCAGCAGCTTGTACTCCGCACGGAAAGCCGTCACATGCCAGGGAATGTCGGGGGAGATGCCAGCCAGGAAGCCCGCGATGGAGGCTATCTCCGTTTCGGAATCGTTGAAGCCGGGGACGAGCAACGTGACCACTTCCAGCCAGAAGCCAAGTTCGTAGATGCGCCGTAAGCTGTCCAAAATGGGTTGCAATCGCCCGCCGAGTTCGCGGTAGCGGCGGTCGTCGAAGCTCTTCAGGTCCACCTTGTAGAGATCCAGCCAGGGGCGGAGATACTCGAGGACCTCCGGGGTGGCATTGCCGTTGGAGACGAATCCGGTGAAAAGGCCCGCGGCGCGCGCCTGCCGGAATACGGCCACGGCCCACTCGGCGGTGATCAGCGGCTCGTTATAGGTGCTGACGACGCCCTGGGCGCCGGCGTCGAGCGCTTGCCGCACCAACGCTTCAGGGGTCGCCCGGCGCAACGACGCCACCGCCCGAGGGTCGCGCAGGGCTTGGGAGGTCACCCAGTTCTGGCAGTATCCGCAGTGCAGGTCGCAACCCAGCATGCCGAAGCTGTAAACCAGCGAGCCGGGCCGCACGTGGAAGAAGGGCTTCTTCTCGATCGGGTCGCACTGGGCGCCGGCCACGTACCCCCAGGGGACACGCAGCTTCCCGCCGGAGTTAAAGCGGACCTTGCAGACGCCGGGTTGCCCCTCGAAGATCGGGCAGCGGTGGCCGCAGGCGGTGCAGCGGATGCGCCGGTCGTCCAGCGGCTCCCACAGCACCCCCTCCTGGGTGTTCTCAACCAAGACCCCGGCGAGAGTGGGCATCACGACACACCCCTGGGCCCCCAAACCGCTGGGAGGCAACGGCCGCGGGCTCTATTTTCCGTAGTAGGCTGCGTTGGCGGCAGCGAACTGCTGCTGGTCGGCGGGCAGCTCGTCCACCGTGAAGATCGAATTGGTCGGGCAAACCGGCACGCAGGCGCCGCAATCGATGCAAGCCTCGGGATCGATCATGAGGTGCTTCAGCTCTTCGAACTTGGGCTCGTCCTTCTTCGGATGGATGCAATCGACCGGGCAGGCCTCGACGCAGAGCTCGTCTTTGGTGCAGGTATCGGTAATGACGTACGCCATGAAATCACTCTCCTCGGAATACTTAGCAATCTCGGGACCACTTATGATGGATGGAACGCCGGATGCAGGATACCATTCTAGCGCGGACGGCGGCGGCTGGCTGGCTTGAGGGCCGGTTGCGCCGCGGGATGGCTGCGAGTTTACATCTTGGCCATGTAGCTCGGATGGCGGCGGCCGGCGGGACGGCCCGCAGCGCCGCGAGAATGGCGGCGAATTCACAACTCTGCTATGTTGTTAATGACCGGACCCTCCCATGCCTTTTCAGATTCAACCACTTAGGGAATTCCTGGTGCGACCGGCCCTTCCTCCGGCGCTGGCGCGGATGTCGCAGCTCGCTTACAACGTCTTTTGGAGCTGGGAACCGACCATCGGGAGCCTGTTCCGGCGCATGGATCCCGCGCTGTGGCGGGCCTGCGATCACAACCCGGTGTCATTTCTGGGCCGGATCCCGCAAGCCAGCCTCGAGAAACTGGCTGGCGATCCGCGCTATCTGGCCCTGTATCGCCGGGCGTGTGAGCGATATGACGCTTACATGCACCGCCTGGAGGCTCCGGGCCAGAAAGGGCTGACGGCTTACTTCTCGATGGAGTACGGCATCGTCGAGTGCCTGCCCGCGTACTCCGGCGGGTTGGGAGTGCTCTCGGGAGACTTTTTGAAGGCGTGCAGCGATTCGGACGTCCCGGTGGTGGGCTGCGGCCTGCTTTACCAGACCGGCTACCTGCAACAGTACCTGAACCCGGACGGATGGCAGCAGGAGCGCTACCCGCTGAACGATTTTTACACTTTGCCGGTGACTCCGGCGCGGGATGCCGGGGGAGGCGAACTCAAGGTGCAAGTCAAGCTGCCCACGGGGGTGGTGTGGATCAAGATCTGGCTGATGGAAGTCGGGCGGGTGAAGCTGTACCTGCTGGATACCAACATCCCCGAGAACGAACGGCCCGAGCACCGCAGCATTACCGATGCGTTGTACGGCGGCGACAACCACGTGCGCATCCGCCAGGAGATTGTGCTGGGCATCGGCGGCCTGCGGGCGCTGCAAGCGCTGGGGCTGGAGCCGACGGTGTACCACATGAACGAAGGGCACTCGGCGTTCCTGGCCCTGGAGCGGATGCGGGTGCTGATCCAGGAGCGGGGCCTGAGCTTCGAGGAGGCGCTGGAGGCGTCGCGGAACAACAACGTCTTCACCACGCACACCTCGGTTCCGGCGGGCATCGACATCTTCGACTCGGGGCTCATGTGGGAGTACTTCCACGAATACTGCCGTGAAGCCGGCATCGATTTCGAGCAGCTCATGGGCCTGGGGCGGCGCAATTCCTCGGATAGCCACGAGCGGTTCTCGATGGCCGTGCTGGCGATCAAGGCGTCCTGCTTCCGCAACGCGGTGAGCCGGCTGCACCGGGCGGTCTCGCAGGAGATGTTCGAGGACCTGTGGCCGAAGCTCCCGGTGTGGGAGATCCCCATCGTCGCCATCACCAACGGCGTACACCTGCTGAGCTGGCTCAGCGGCGACCTGGCCACGCTCTACGACCAGTACCTGCAGCCGGACTGGCGCGAGCGGCTCACGGATGCCAAGACCTGGGAACAGGTGCAGGACATTCCCGACCAGGAGATCTGGGAAGCGCACCGGCGGCGCAAACGGCGCCTGGTGGCCTTCGTGCGCGAGAGGCAGTACGAGTGCGCGAGGCAGCGCAAGGCCTCGAACGTGGAGCGGCGGCGCGCCTCCGAGGTGCTGGACCCCGAGGCTTTCACCATCGGGTTCGCGCGCCGCTTCGCGACCTATAAGCGCGCCACGCTGATCTTCCGCGACGTCAACCGGCTGAGGCGGCTGCTGTGCAACCCGGAACGGCCGGTGCAGATCGTCATCGCGGGCAAAGCGCATCCCAAGGATCACCCGGGCAAGGAGCTGATCCGGCAGGTGGTGCAGTTGTCGCGCGATCCGGAACTCGCCAAGCGCCTGGTGTTCGTCGAGGACTACGACATGCACGTGGCCCGCGAGCTGGTGGGCAGCGTGGACGTCTGGCTCAACAACCCGCGCCGGGGCGAGGAAGCTTGCGGCACCAGCGGCATGAAGGCCGGCATCAACGGCGTGCTCAACCTGAGCATCTTCGACGGCTGGTTCGACGAAGCCTACGAATCCACCGGAGGCTGGGCGGTCGGGGACCGCATCGGGTATTCCGAAGACCAGGACGAACCCCACGCCACCGCTCTCTACTCGCTGCTCGAAAACGAGCTGGTGCCCGCCTACTACGAGCGGGATCAGGATGTGCCGAGGGAGTGGATCCGGCGGGTCAAGCACTCGATCATGCACCTCAGCCCGCTGTTCAGTTGCCAGCGCATGGTGGACGAGTACATGTCCCAGCTCTACACGCCGGCCCACAGCGCCTACGCCGAGGTCGCCTGGGACAACTTCGGGAAGGCGCGCGAAATGGCCCGCTGGAACGCGGATGTCCGGAAAGTCTGGGACCAGGTGCAGTTCGTCGAACTGGCTGCCCCGCCCGAGGGGCCGGTGCTGAGCGGACGGCCGGTTCCGGTGCGGACGGCGGTGGACCTGGCCGGCCTCAAAGCCGGGGACGTGCGGGTGGAAGTGGTGGTGGGACGCATCGGGGTGAACGGGAATCTCGAGGAGACCGAGGTGATGCTGCTGCCGGCTGTCGAGCAGCGGGGCCAGGTGGTAGTCTTCGAGAAAGAGATCGTCCCGCAGCAGACCGGCCGCGTGGGCTATGCCTTGCGGATCTCGCCGAATCACTACGGCGACCCGATTACCCGGCCGTGCAGCACGCTGCTGAAGTGGGGCGTGGGGCGGTAGGGCGAGGGAACCGTCAGGGGCCAGACCTGGAGGTCCGGGGCCGGCGTGGACGCCCGCCCTACGCCGGACCGGCGCGCCGGTTTTGGCCGTTCCTACCGGATTCACTGCACTTCGACGACAAAATGGGCGAAGGCCTTTTTGCCGCCGGCGTCCTGGGCCTTGATGGTGAAGAACCAGGTCCCCGGGGCCACGCCCGTGAGGTCAACATTCGTGCCGCTGATGGAGCAATTGGCGGAGGCGGGGACGCAGGAGACCACGGGCGCGGGGCTGCCTGAGTCGGCGGCGGTGAACGGAACCGTGGCGGTGCCGTCAGAGGAAACCACGTCCGTAGTGCCATTGATGCTCAAGGTGGGGGTTGCGTTTCCATCCAGGTCGGCGAGCCGCGCATCGATGCTGGCGCGATATTGCGTGTCCACCAGGAAGGGAACCTGGAACCGGTAGTTCGTGTTGTCGATCTGCTCGGCGTTCGCGAAGTGATTGGCGGAACGCTCGATGGGCTGGTAGACCGAGAGGACTTCGGCCACGTCTCTGGCGACATAGACGAAGCCCACTCTGAATTGCTTGTCGCTCGACCGGAAGGTGGGGTTGCGCACTCCGTTTTTCGCCTCGACCCAGGCCTGATCGTACTTGGCCACGGAAGTATAGGATACCGAGTGGTCGGGATTATAAACCGGCGAGGCGAGCACGTAGAGATCCGGGAACACGGAGTTCAGCCCTTGCAGGTACAGGTCGTCGAGCGCAAAGGTATCCGTTTCGTTCTTCAGGATGTTATCGACGGAGGTCCAAGTGAACCCGTTTACCGGATCGCCGACGATCTGCTTGACGGTCAGGTAACCGTCGTCGCTATAGACATCCGCCATCTGGCCGGTTGCGGTCGAGTTCGGCAGCCAATGAGGATCTCCTACTTCCGTGCCGATGAACACTCCCCAGTTATGGCCGATTTCATGGTCCAGCACCCCGTAGGCGCCGTTGATCACGGTACCTCCGCCGATGTTATAGCGGCAGATGTTCGGCACCCCGACGCCTTGAACGGAATCCGTTCCGATGCCGTTGGCCACATGGCGGTAAAGCATAACGCTGGGCACACTGTTCGGAGTCAGGTTGTTGGCCGTCACGACCACGAAGAAATAGTCGCTGGGGAAGAGGCTCTTCAAGGTGGCGACGAAGGTCGCGACATTGGCGGTGGAATAGAGGCTACCCCAACTGTTGGTTCCGACCCAGTTCACCTGGCCGGGCGGCGGGACGATGAACAAGACGTGTTCGGAATAGAACAGTTGGCCGGAGAGGGTGACCAGCGGGATGTAGGCTACCGTCACCGTGGCGGTCGCGGTTCCCGCCGGGTTGGTCGCGGTCAGCGTGTAGGTGGTGGTGGAAGTTGGGCTGACAACGACCGCGGTTCCCGTGACGGGGCCGACGCCGTGGTCGATGCTTAGTCTGGTGGCCCCGGTCGTGGCCCAGAGCAAAACGACGCCGATCCCAGGCCCCGCGGCCAGGTTGGGGTTGGTCCAGAAACTAGTGATGACGGGAGGGCCTCCGGCAGCAACCGTTACGGTGGCCGTGACGGATCCGGAGCCATTGGTGGCCGTCAGGGTGTAGGTGGTGGTCAGCGCGGGAGCCACCTTGACCGATGTTCCGGTGACCAGGCCCACGCCGGGGCCGATGGAAAGGCTGGTGGCGCCGGTAACCGCCCAACTGAGCGTGGAGGATTGCGTGCCGGTCAGGCTGGCCGGAGACGCCGTGAAACTCGAGATGACGGGCAGGTTTCCCACCGTGACGGTGGTTGTAGCCGCTTGCGATCCGAAAAGGTTGGTAGCCGTTAGAGTGTAGGTGGTGGTGGCCGAGGGAGTCACCTTGTATCCCGCTCCCGTGGCCGTGCCTGAAGCCGGGCTGATGGAGAGGCTGGTGGCGCCGCTGACCGCCCAACTGAGGATGCTGGATTGCCCCTGGCTCACGTTCGGCGGAGAGGCCGTGAAGCTTTCGATGGCGGGCAGGGTTCCCACCAGGACGGTGACCGAAGCCGTTCGCGATCCGTAAGGGTTGGCGGCGGTCAGAGTGTACGTAGTGGTTGCCGAAGGACTCACGGTGACCGAGGTTCCGTAGACGGAGCCCACGCCTGGGCTGATTGAAAGGCTGGTGGCGGCGGTGACGACCCAACTGAGGGTGGTGGTCTGGTCGCCGATCACTTTCGCTGGTGTTGCCGTGAAGCTGAGGATGGCGAGCAGGCTCTGCGGCGCGACTGTGACCAGCACGGTAGCCGTTCGCGATCCGAAGATGTTGGTGGCCGTCAGCGTGTAGGTGGTGGTCACCGCGGGACTCATGACGACCGAAGTTCCGGTGACCGCGCCCACGCTGGGAGTGAGGGTCAGGAAGTTGGCGCCGGTGACCGTCCAACTGAGGGCAGTGGGCTGGCGGCTGTTGACGGTCGAGGGAGACGCCCAGAAGCTCGAGATGACGGGCGGGCTTCCCACCGTAACGGTAACCGTAGCCGTGCGCCATCCGTTGGCGTTGCCGGCGAGCAGGGTGTACGTGGTGGTGGCCCAGGGACTTACTTTGACCGATGTTCCCGCGACGACGCCCACGTTCGGGTTGACGACCAGGATGGTGGCGCCGGCGACCGTCCAGCTTAGCGTGGTGGATTGGCCGGCGGCCAGATTGGATGGATAAGCCACGAAGCTCGAGATGGCCGGCAAGGGCAACACGAAGACCGTCGCCGTGGCCGACCGCGATCCGGCGCTGTTGGTGGCGGTGAGCGTGTAGATGGTGGTCACCTTGGGGGTCATGGTGACGGATGTTCCGGTGACCGTGCCCACGCTGGGCGTGAGGGTGAGGAAGTTGGCGCCGGTGACCGACCAGGCGAGGGTGGTGGACTGGCCGCCGATCAGCGTGGTGGGCGAGGCGTAGAAGCTGCTGATGACGGGCGGGGTTCCGGCGGTGGCGGCAGCCGGCGCGAGGAGGCAAGCCCCGGCCAGGATCAAAGATGCGATTCTCATGATGCCCTTCCGGAGGCTTATCGGACGGAAATCCCGGATTATGAGCGATGGGACCGCGGAAGGCGCGGCTATCGCGCGGAGCGAACCTCGTTGAGCAGATCAGGGTGGCGGTCGAGCAGCCGGAGGAGTTTCACCAGCGCGAGCGGGGGCTTGGTCTTGCCGTTCTCGTAGCGCGAAAACGCATTGGGGCCGCCGCCGAAGATCGCGGCCGCCTGCCGCTGGTCAAGGGCGAGCTTCCTGCGGACGCGCGCCAAAAAGGCGGGATCGACCAGGGAGGCGTTGACCTGCTTGTTGAACTCCAGCATCGCCGCGCCGACGCGTGCCGATTCCGCCGCCGCGAGGACGCCTTCCCCGCAGGCCGGGCAGAAATCGCCGCGCACAGCCGGAATGGTGGTGGTTTCGCCTTTGTAGATGTAGGGAATGTCGCGCGTGTGGCGCACGAGCTTGGCCCCCGCGCAGGCTGGGCATTTCATGGCGTTGCTCCTTCCTTCACGACTCCTTCTGCCGGCGGCCGATTGCTCATAGCTCCTTGAACGACACGATCGGCACGCCGTCCAGGACCGTGAGTTCCAGTGCGTGAGCCGCTACGACGCCGAGGATCTCCTGGAAACCGAAGCCCAGGGCGGCGCCACCGGCCAGCGCCGAAACGGTGGCGCGGACCTTGCCTGCCGCCAGCATGGATTTGACGACCGCCAGCTTGCAGTGCGGCGTTCGTTTCTCCATGGAACCACGTTAACCTAGTTGGTTGATTTTGGCAAGCAGGCGAACGGGGGGGCGGAGCTGCGGCTGCCCGGGAGCAAGGCTGGGCAGGAGGTCCCTCCGGGGCGGCGATGGTAACGTATATGCTACTATTTGGGGAGGTGCGGGAAATCGAGATTCAGGAGTTTCTGGACGGCTCGGGCCGGTCGCCGTTCGCGCGGTGGTTCGACGGCTTGAGTGCAGTGGCGGCGGCCGAATCACGATTGGGTTGACGCGGTTAGGGCAGGGGAACTTCTCGAATGTGGAAGGCATAGGCGCCGGCGTTTTCGAGCTGAAGCTGGAATTCGGACCAGGGTATCGGGTCTACTTCGGCAAGGATGGGCAGCGGATCGTAATCCTGCTGGGCGGGAGCTCGAAGAAACGGCAGAGTTCCGCGATTACGGCGGCGAGGGCGGCCTGGGCCGATTACAAACGCTGCAAGGAGGAGGACAAATGGCACTGACGAGAGCGTTTCGGGAGACGATCTACCGTCGCGCCCAGCGGGACGCCGGGTACCGGAAGGCGCTGCTCACGGAAGCGGTGAACGCCTATCTCGGCGGCGACATGGCCGCGGGGAAAGCGGCACTGCGAGACGTCATCAACGCAACGATCGGATTTGAGCGGTTGGCCGCGGAGCTTCAGAAGCCGAGCAAGAGCCTGCATCGCATGCTGGGCGCCGGCGGCAACCCTAACATGGCCAACTTCTTCGCGGTTCTTCAGGTGCTGCAGAAGAGCGTGGGCTTGAAGCTGACCGTCAGGGCCGCTTGAGCGGCGATTGGTCGCCATGATCGAATGGGCGACGGCCGATTTGGCAACGGCGCGAAAGCACGCGAAGGAGTTGGATCTCTGGTCGTAGCTTCGGATTTGGTAACTTGAAGGCGACTGGAATCGGCAAAGGGACCGAGCCGTTCATCGCGTCCGCCTCGACGGAGTGCGGATGAACTTTGGTAAAACCGGCGACGGGCGGTACCGGTACCCGTGGATCATGAAGCAGTCTTGACAATGGCACGGGTGAATCGTATTCTGATTACGGCGAGAGGGAAGTTTTCCCCAAAGGTACGGGTGTCTGGCCTTTTATCGCCGCATCGCGGAGGAGCATATGAAGCGTTTTGGTTTTTCCATACTGGCGGCTTTCGTACTGCTGGGAGTCGGGGCAGGACAGTTGAAGGCGACGAACCTGATCGTCAACGGGTCGTTCGAGACCCCGAACGAGGGCACTGGCTATGACATCATCGCAAATGGCGGGGTGCCGGGCTGGAACGACACCTGTTGTACTGGCGACGGCATTGAGATCGACTACAGCCCCGTCATCGGCGGGCCGGCCTACGACGGGAGCCAGAGTATGGAGGTGGACGCCAACACCTTCGATACCGTCTCGCAGACCGTTAACGGGTTGACGGTCGGCCAACAGTACACCCTCTTTTGGGCTTACGGCGATCGCCCCGGATCGGGCCCTCAAGAGCTCGAGGTGTACTTTGGCGGGAGTCTCGTGACCACCGACTATGACCTGGCAGCTACCAACAGCTCGCTGGTGTGGTTTCCACAGTCCTTCACCGTAACTGCCACGAGCACGTCGGAGGTTTTGAGTTTTGCCGCGGTCAACGTCGGCGGCCTTGAATCGTATGGCAACGAAATCGACGGCGTGTCGCTGAACGCGGTACCCGAACCGGGGACCCTGCTCCTCGTCGTCCCCGGCCTGTTTGGCTTATTGGCCTACGGTTGGCGAAGGCGG